>JAPNTN010000001.1:0-9304 GCA_027249445.1 Dehalococcoidia bacterium
CTTGGTCTGGATGTATGGGGAAGAGCTATGCTTTCACATACTCCACAGTTCCAGCCAATATTGGGTATGCCGGTTAAGACCGCAGGTAATTGGCTAGTAGCATTAGCACATGGGCATTACCATTTTGAAAATGACACAGAAGTACGATCATCGCCCATTTATCCTGATGAAGTTGCTAATGCCACCTGTGACTATTTGGCACTTGGTCATTGGGAACGACAAGTGGATGTTTCCAATGGCAGGGTAAAGGCATTTTATTCAGGTTCTCCCTTGGGTGCGTTACAAACTAATGAAAATGTTTCTGTTATCATGGCAGAACTTAACGCAACGACAGGAGTAACAGCTCAACAATGTTGGTTACCCATTTGAAATACATGTGGAGGCTTTATGAAAAAGTTAACCCGAGATAACCCAATATATATCTTAGAGCCTGGTATGAACCCAGCCATAACAATCGACTCAGGGGAAGATCTCCTTGTAGAAACATGGGATGCGTTTGAAGGAATACGAGATCCACATGAACTGGAAGTAAAATCTTTAAAGGGACCTGCTACAGGTCCTATATATGTAAATGGTGCAGAACCTGGTGATTCGTTGAAGGTGGACTTCATTAGCATCTCTCCTAAAGAAGGAGCTGCTCATATGGTCATGCCTGGTCGAGGATTCTTGTATGAGGACTTTGACGAAGGTTACCCTACTGTTATGCAAATCAGTGACGGTAACGTAGTTTTGCCCAGTGGCGTGAAGTTACCTATGTGTCCTTCTATGGGAGTAGTAGCTACTACCCCGACTTATCCCCAATGTACAGCAACTGATAGTGGTCCCTATGGTGGGGACATAGATATGAAAGAGCTTGTGGAAGGCAGTAGCATTTACCTGCCGGTTTTCGTTCCTGGTGGATTATTGGCTCTCGGGGATTGCCATGCGGTAGTTGGAGATGGGGCTGTAGCAGGTACAGGAGCAGAGTGCAGTTCGGATACTCATATACGCGTCACTGTTGAGAAAGGCATGAATATCAATAGTCCCAGGGCAATTACACCAGATTATTTTGTAGTGTTGTCTCATGGTGAAGAACTAGGCCCTGCCATGAAGCAAGCTGTTAGAGACATGGTTGATTTTCTTGTTTCGGAGAAAGGACTAAAACCATATGATGCTTATACCCTATGTTCATTAGCAGGTGACATTAGGGTATCTAGAACGTTTAGGCCAATTAGTCCTGTCAAGATGATGCTATCCCGCGAGGCTTTGAATCAACTTTAGGGTCGTACGAGATAGTTAGCCTGAATTTGGTTTAGAAGCTCGAATACCCGCCGTCTACCGCTATTACGGAGCCGGTTACATAATCTGATGCCGGGCTTGCTAGAAATACTGCCACTCCTGCCAGCTCTTCTGGTTCTCCCCATCGACCAGCCGGTATGCGGCTACTTATGAGTTGGTATCTCTCTTTTTGTCTCTCAGGTATCGCTGCTGTCAACTCAGTGGTGAACCAACCCGGTAATATTGCATTAGACTGGATATTATCTTTGGCCCATGCAACTGCCAAACTCTTTGAAAGTTGGACTATTCCTCCTTTGCTGGAAGAATATGGCGCGCCACTTCCACCACCACCGAAGATAGATGTCATAGACCCTATATTTATTATCTTTCCTGAACCCCGATCTCGCATATGTGGGTATACAGTTTTGGATGCTAGGAAACAGGCTCTGAGGTTTACATTTAAAACATGATCCCACTCATCACCACTTAGATCTTCTGGCTCTTTCCTCATCGTAACTCCAGAATTGTTGACCAAAATGTCTATGTGCCCCAATTTATCAAGGGTTTGCGATATCATAGACTCAATCTCTGTTTCTTTAGTTACGTCTGTTGGTACTGAAATAGCTCGAACACCAACACCTTCTATCTGTTTTATAGCATCTGATGTTTTGTCCGGGTTTCGTGCGGCTATGGCTATGTTTGCGCCTGCTTCGGCTAGGCCCAATGCCATCCCTAATCCTAATCCGCCATTTCCTCCGGTTACCAGGGCTACCTTCCCTTTTAAGTTGAATAGATTTCGTGATGTCATGGCAACCTGCTCCTATTATTTGTAGTTCAACTCTATCATATTATCTTAGATGCTAGGTGAGTAATGCAGAAGTAATACTATTGTGTCCTCCCCGCTACTTGACATAAAAACAGACCGTGTGTTAAGTTCCGGTCGCTCAAATTTAGAGTCTTGAAAGGGGTTTAGATGATTTCCATTCCAATTTTAGTGGCTATAATTGCTGGGGTTGTGGCCCTTGTTTTTGCTGCTCTCATGGCAATGAAAGTGGTCAAAGCAGATGAGGGCAATGACACCATGAAAGAGATTGCCGATGCTATAAAAGTTGGCTCTTCGGCGTTTCTACGTAGGGAGTATACCGCACTTATTCCATTTGTAGTGGTCGTTGCGGTTATTCTAGGAGTCTTAATTGACTGGCTTACCATGGGATCTGTCATTCCCAAGACCGCAATATCTTATCTAGTCGGAACTATATGTTCTGCTGTTGCAGGTTTTGTTGGAATGAATGTAGCCGTCAGGGCAAACGTACGGACTGCTGCTGCTGCGATGACGGGACTGAACCCCGCATTGAGAATAGCTTTTTCTAGTGGTTCTGTTATGGGTATTACAGTGGTGGGTATAGGATTGCTCGGTGTTACCGTCCTATATCTAGTTTTCCAAGATATAACAGTGGTAGCTGGATTTGGATTTGGTGCCAGCTCGATAGCGCTTTTTGCCAGGGTCGGCGGCGGTATCTTTACCAAGGCAGCTGATGTCGGTTCAGATCTCGTTGGAAAAGTTGAGGCTGGGATTCCTGAAGATGACCCCAGAAACGCTGGAGTCATAGCTGACAACGTTGGCGACAACGTCGGTGATGTTGCAGGTATGGGCGCGGACCTTTTTGAATCGTACGTTGGATCTCTGATATCATCCATAGCCTTGGCAGCCGCTGGTATAGGTGTTTTTGGGGATCAGGTAGTTTTTCCTTTGATGCTTGCAGGAGCAGGTATCGTGGCTGCTATACTCGGCACTTTTGTAGTGAGAAGCGGAGAGCAGGCTGATTTCGGTCAGTTACTGTGGGCATTGCGTAGAGGCATATTCGCTTCGGCTATCTTGCTAGCAGTGTTTGCGTTAGGAATAATCCTCTTTTATGGATGGGATATAGATTGGTTCTGGTGCGTCTTGTCTGGCCTTGTGGCAGGCGTAGTAATAGGTTTAGCTACCGAATACTACACTTCATATGAATACAAGCCTACCAAACAGGTATCAGAATCATCGCAGACCGGCGCGGCTACCGTGATTATCAGCGGATTAGCTACTGGAATGCTTAGTACGGTTATCCCCGTGATAGCTATAGGTATCACCATACTCATAGCCTTCCAGCTGGCAGGCTTCTATGGGATCGCATTGGCGGGAGTAGGACTCTTATCCACTCTTGGTATTACGTTAGCCACGGACGCTTATGGTCCAGTGGCTGATAATGCTGGAGGAATAGCTGAACAAGCTCAGTTGGATCCACAAGTAAGGGAGAGAACCGACGCCTTGGATGCTCTAGGCAATACCACAGCGGCTACCGGAAAAGGATTTGCTATTGGTTCCGCGGCCCTAACGTCATTGGCCCTCTTGGCCGCATATGCCGTGACGGCTGAAATAACAGCAATAGACTTGCTTAGCTCTACTACACTAGTTGGGTTAATGTTAGGAGCGATGCTGCCATTCTTGTTCTCGGCCTTTACTATGAAGGCTGTCGGCAGAGCTGCATTTTCCATAGTTGAGGAAGTGCGACGTCAATTCCGTGAAATTCCTGGAATCATGGATGGTACGGGCAAACCAGATTATGCTAGGTGCGTAGATATAAGCACAAAAGGTGCTCTTAGAGAGATGATTGTTCCAGGAGTGTTGGCAGTAGTAGCTCCCGTCGCAGTAGGGTTTGTATTGGGAACTGAGGCACTCGGAGGACTATTAATCGGCTCAGTTTCTGCAGGTTTTATGCTTGCTATTACGATGGCTAGCGCTGGCGGAGCTTGGGACAATGCCAAAAAGTATGTTGAATTGGGTAATTTCGGTGGAAAGGGTTCAGATTCCCATAAAGCGGCGGTTGAAGGCGACATGGTAGGAGATCCATTCAAGGATACCTCTGGTCCATCTCTCAATATCCTTCTAAAACTAATGGCTATTGTCTCTTTGGTTTTTGCACCAGTTTTCCTTCAGGTTACTCCTTTGATACAGGTTATAACTGGGTAAAACATCTTCATTTCTTAATAAACAAAAAGGGCTCCCTTGTGGAGCCCTTTTTGTTTATATTTCATATAGCAACTTTCAACCCTAAATAATCGCTATATCAGTTTCATTTGGTACCCTTGATCTTGGTTATGATGTGCTTGGCCTAGGTGTATGCTAGGGTGTCCCTGATTGCGTAAATATTGGGATAATTCAGGAAAGCCATTTACTGTGTAGGTCTGTTTAGGATTTAAAGTGGTTACTAGTTCAACTAGCTCATTGAAATCTGCATGATCGCTATAAGGGAGTGAGATATCTACCCTACGAGAGAAACTTCTTCTCGGATTCACCGACCATCCTGTTAATTCCATGAATTTAATCCTGGTAAAGTGATTTGTTAACTGAAAACTA
The DNA here is from genome assembly GCA_027249445.1 of Dehalococcoidia bacterium. GTDB lineage: Bacteria > Chloroflexota > Dehalococcoidia > Lucifugimonadales > UBA3495 > UBA3495. The sequence continues at coordinate 4,652 of JAPNTN010000001.1, forward strand.
GCTTTTCCGGGTGGGCAGATTAATATACTCTCTTCTGGCCATGAATCTCCTGTAAACAGGTTTATTGATCCGGGAAAAGCTACTCCGGATTCTACGTATTTAACAGTTATATCGTATACGCTCTGTTCCAGAAAAACGTTCAATCCGGCTAATTGTAGATGGTGGAGTATCTCTTGCGATTTTCCAAGTTTCCAAGAGTTAATGACGGGTCTTATTCCCTGGTTTAACCACTCTTTAAGCCGCGTAACTGCTATATCCAATACTATTGCTGGATCAGGGAATGTATATTCTGGGTTACCATATGTTGACTCAATTATAAGTGTGTCACAGGGAACGAACTCAAAGGGTTTATTGATATCGTTAAATCGTGTTTTGAAGTCTCCGGTGTATAATATTTTTTCTCCAGTATCTAATGATTGTATAAGGGTTTGGGCAGATCCAAGACAATGTCCTGCGGGATAAAAAGTAATTGTATAATTACCTTTTGCATGAGTCTGATAATAGGGTAATGATATAGGACTAGACTTCTTGTAGTATTCGTCCAGTAATAGACTGGATTCTGGAGTCAGAATAGGTTCTATGTGTCGTGCGATGTGATCTGAGTGTGCGTGAGAGACGATACAGGTATCTTTTTTTCTCAAAGAATCCAGCCATACATCTAGCTCTGGAAGGTATATCCCTCTATCAAATATTGCGAGCAAACTGACTCCGGTATCATTAGAAGTTCTTGATTGTGTGATATCATCTTGAGGTATCGCATCAGTAGTATAGCAGTCTCGTATGAAGAGGCTATACAAACGGTTCGTTTAAATATAGGAGGTTAGTTATGTCAGTAGACATCGGAGATAGCGCCCCGGATTTCAAATTGGCATCAGTTAGTGATGGCGATATCACTTTGAGCCAGTTCAAAGGCGAGAAGCATGTAATCCTATCTTTTCATGTTTTGGATTTTACGGGTGGTTGAACTGATCAAGCAACTTCTTTTCGAAAGTATAATGCTCAGTTCGAAGAGAATGATGCCCAAGTATTGGGTATAAGCTGTGACCATGTAGCAGCTCACCGTGCATGGACAACTGCAATGGGGGGACTTCCATATCCGGAACTCTCAGATTGGCATCCTAAAGGAAAGGTCACAGAGTCGTATGGCTTATGGAATGAAGAGCGTGGTGCAGGTACTAGGGCTGTCATGGTGGTGGATAAGTCAGGGGTTATACGGTTTCTGGAGAAATATGTTCCTGGCACCTTGCCAGATCCTAATGAAATACTCCAGTTTGTAAAAAGTCTATAAAAAAGACGGCCGCATGGCCGTCTTTTTTTATAGACTTTTTAGTCAGTCTTTGAAGGTCTACCCTCCAATTTTCTCAATTCGATAACTTACAGTACCTTTCGGGACATTGATCGATATGTCTTCTCCTACTCGTCTGTCCAGCAACGCTTGGCCTACTGGAGACTGCGTTGATATCTTCCCTGCTGACACATCTGCTTCCCTTACGTCAACTAGTGTGTATAGAATCTTTTTGCCTGAATCTCCAGCTTTCAAAGTTACAGTGCATCCCATGGATACTTTAGCTTGTTGAGCCTTGCGGCCTTTCTGGGTGATTATTTCCACTCTGCTGAGAGTATCTTCTAATTCTCGTATCTTTGATTCTATTAGGCCCTGTCGCTCTTTAGCAGCGTCTAATGGTGAATTTTCGCGAAAGTCTTTATCTTCCATAGCGTATTTGATATCTTCGACTACTGTTACTCGGTCTATTTTCAGTTCATCAAGTTGAGCGACTAGTCGTTCGTACCCTTGTTGGCTCAGTTGGGTACTCGGAGCGTCATCGAACATTACTGTTTTACTGTTGCCGCTGGTGGTTTTCCTATTTCGGGGTATTCTGAGGTGTGTAGCTAAGCTTGCCTCGATCCAGCCCTGGGTTTTTAGAAACGCCAGGAACTCTTTTACAGGGCTAAGTCGGACGCCAGCGTCGGAACCTCCAAGTCCCACATACTGGGCGTACTCAGCTATCTCTGCTGGAGCTAGGCTAGTCACCGCCCGTTCTCGTCCCAGCCAGGCGATAAATCTCCCTATTTCTTGGTGTCCATCGGTGGGTTTTTTACCGTTCTTTTTTGCGGAAACATATTGGCTTAAAGCCTCAGTACATGACAAACTAGTAGGTGTTACCAAAGTAGAACTCCTTATCAACACGAGAATTATCTCGAAAATTTTAGGATTTACTGAGTGAACCTTATTCGAGAGCTCTTAACGGGGCTTGCACTATGGACAGGAGCTCTCGTTTGAAAGTTTTTAACTTTGTTAAGACCACCTGTCTTTAGTAGATTTTTGATCTTGTCTGGCGACAAGTAATGAGTATCAATGCACTATCTACATGTATTATGATAGCATTTTAGGCGTGCTCTGGCAAACGTGTGCCAGATCATTCAAGCCGACCCTAAAACCAAAATGAGTATTTTCTGGTAGATTCCAAGTGTATACTGATTGCTGGTTTGTCGTACTGAAAATTTGTTAACGGAGGTTATATGAAAGCCATACAAATTACCGAATATGGTGGGCCGGAGGTTATGAAATATTCAGAGGTTTCTGATCCCATGGCTGCTCAGGGTGAAGCGCTGGTGAAGATCGAGGCCGTAGGAGTTAACTTTACAGATATCTATAGTAGGGCAGGAATAAATCCTCCCGGATTGCCTTGGATTGTTGGAGTAGAGGGGGCAGGGGTTGTTACTGCGGTAGGTGCCGGTGTTGACTCTATTAACGTCGGAGACAATGTTGCATATTCTGGGGTGTTTGGTTCATATGCGGAAATGGCATCTGTTCCTGCTTCCAAATTGATCAAACTTCCGGATGGTCTCGATGCGAGGTCCGGAGCAGCAGTGATGTTACAGGGTATGACAGCACATTACTTGTGTCATAGTACGTACGCAGTACAGCCTGGCGATAAGGTTTTAATTCACGCTGGTGCAGGAGGGGTAGGCCTGCTATTGACCCAGATGGTGAAGAAACTTGGAGGATATGTCTTTTCAACCGTGTCTACCGAAGAAAAAGCACAGTTATCACGAGATGCCGGATCCGATCAAGTAATACTTTATGGAGAACAGGATTTTTCTGAAGAAATAAAGAAAGCTACTGACGGTGAAGGCCTTCAAGCAGTGTATGATGCTGTTGGGGAGACAACTTTTGAAAAAAGCATTAGTTGTTTGGGCCGGAGAGGTCATATGGTATTGTACGGGCAGGCCAGCGGGCCGCCCCCTCTAATAGATCCACGCCGACTCGGCAATGGATCATTGTTTTTGACGAGACCTGGTCTGGCAGATTATACGTCCACCAGAGATGAGTTAGAGCAACGGGCTGGAGATGTGTTGAATTGGGTAAAATCAGGTGATTTAAAACTCAGGGTAGAGCATGTATTTCCATTGTCAGAGGCTCCAGAGGCGCATTCACAATTGGCTTCACGAGCTACGACGGGGAAAATTTTACTGATACCGTAATTGGTCGGCTTTTCCCAGATAATTGTATATAATGGTTATCTGGGAAAATAATAAATTTAGAAGTGAATGAAATAACTTCTTGGAGGTTAAATGTCTGAAGTAGTTAGTCAAGAGGAAGTTTACGAAGCTTTGAGGACTGTGTACGATCCGGAAATCCCTGTCAACGTGGTCGATTTGGGTTTGATATACGATGTTCAGGTAAGCGATGAGAATGACGTATTTGTTCAAATGACATTGACCTTTCCAGGATGTGGCATGGGGCCTCACATAGCACAACAGGCTGAGTGGGCCATACAAGACGTAGAAGGTGTTGAAGACGTGCAGATCGAGTTAACGTTCGATCCACCATGGAGTCCAGATCTAATCAGTGACGAAGCTAGGTCGTCTTTGGGTATCTAGCCAGACTCCAAAATGTGTTAGAGATAAACAAAAATATTAGTAGTTTGCTAGAGGTTGAATGAGTACTCCACAAGAAAACGCCCGCTTAGAACAAATCAAACGCAGCTGGGACCAAAGGCGCCAGATAACTGATCGTTTAGCAGGTATTAAATCTAAAATTGGTGTGTACAGTGGTAAAGGTGGCGTAGGTAAAACGACAGTATCTGTTAATTTAGCGGCCAGCCTAGCTTCAGAAGGAAAAAAAGTAGGGCTTTTGGATGTAGATATAGATTGCCCAAACGCTAATAAAGTGTTGGGTGTTACAGAACCAGCGGACTATGTTGACGGCCAGATCATACCAGCTGAGAAGTGGGGCGTTAAAGTTGTATCGATGGCATTCTTTCAGGAAAAAGAGGACGAAGCAATAATATGGCGTGGCCCGATGGTGCATAACGCTATCAACCAATTTCTCCAATCTACAGAGTGGGGAGAGTTAGATTATCTAATCGTGGATCTTCCTCCAGGAACCTCAGACTCTCCTCTTACGGTAATGCAAACAATACCAATGGATGGTTTTGTAGTAGTAACTACTCCTCAGTTATTAGCCAATGTTGATGCAAAACGTTGTATAAATATGATTCGCAAGCTAAATCTAAATATAGTCGGTGTAGTTGAAAATTATACTGGTGATATATTCGGACAGGGAGCCGGATCGGTTTTGGCACAGGAAGTGGATACTGAATATCTAGGCAGCATAGCACTCAGGCAGGCCTATCAGGATACTAGTCG
>JAPNTN010000002.1:0-3796 GCA_027249445.1 Dehalococcoidia bacterium
CTGCATGATCCTGAATGGATAAGCGACAATTGTGAGGATCCAGATACATTGTATTATGTCCTAGACACTATTGACCTAGCCGCAGTATCTTTGGAAACCCAGGTATCAATCGACGATATAAGCAAAGCAGCAGAACTGTTTGCTGCTGCTGATAGTGGATCAATAGTTTATGGACTTGATAACCTAAATGCAGACGTTCATCGAGGTTGCGTGGTGTCACTGGTGAATATTGCCTTGCTGACCGCTAATTTAGGTAAGCCGAATAGTGGTTTGTATCCTATGAGAACAGGCTCTAATGAACAAGGAGCTTGGGATGTAGGATCTGTCCCCTACAGATTGCCAGGAGGTAGATCTTGGACCGACGAAGGTGCCAAAAACGAAATTGAAAGTGCATGGAATTGTGAATTGCCGACAAATCGCGGTAAACAAGCAACGGATATCCTATCTTCTTCCGATTTGGCGGGCGTTAAATCAATGTTCCTTATAGGAGATAGTCCCAATTTTACCAATGGCTGTTTCGCGATGGGGTACGATCATCTCGAACAATTAGAATTTTTAGTAGTCCAAGATTCATTTATGAGTCCAGCTACGGCGGTAGCCGATGTGGTTCTTCCCAGAGCTTTGTTTACTAGTAAAGATGGTACGTATACCAATCTAGAACGTCGAATACAACGATTAGCGAATAGAGACACAGATTTGACTGACTCTGATACAGAGTCGAACGCTCTCTGCTTAATAGCCCAGAAAATGGGATATGCGAATTTCTCTTATCGGAATCCATCTGAAATTATGGATGAAATTGCTTCTGTGAGTCCCATCTACTCCGGGGTCTCATATTCTAAATTGGCCCAACAGACCTTTACGGTATTTAGCAGTGGTATGGATAACCCAAAACCGACTCAATTGTTATATTCGAGCAAAGAACATAGAGGGTTACAATGGCCAGTATTGGACCAAGAGAGCTTGGGTACAGCAGTGCTCTATCAAGAATCTTTTAAAGCTGGTAAAGCAGCGTGGATAACTCCTGAATTTGCTCTAGAAGGTAAATTAACTGAGGGGTCTGAGTACTCAAGTTGGTTGGTGCCAGGTCGTGTTCTGTTGCAATCTGATAGGGATAGTAAACTAGTACCAGGCAGGTTGAATCATTTGGTGAGAGATGAATTGGCGCAGATACATCCGTCGCTGGCAAAAGAAGCTGACGTCTCTCAAGGTGATAAAATTATTGTTGAAACAGCTCAAGGGAATTTGACAGCAATAGTAGATATTGATGATTCTGTGCCGGTGGGGTCTATTTCCATAACTACATTATTTGGTCAGCTGGCTGTTGAACTTCAAGAGAGCGAGGATATTGATCCGATGTCTAAGGTGGTAGGCTTGAATGTTTTACCTGCGCGCCTAGTAAAGAACTGACATCGGCTCGGATAAGTTATGACAAGTTCTTCTACAAATTTATCACAAGCTACTTTGGTTGAGCGCTCGGATATAACTGATGATTTAATGGTTGTAAAAATGCGGCCAGATGAAGGGCACTTCAATTTTAAACCAGGTCAGTATTGCACGCTTGGGCTGGATGGTATTGAAAGAGCTTATTCTATTGCCTCAGCTCCTCATGAAGGAGTACTAGAGTTATTTGTGGAGTTAGTTCCAGATGGGGCGCTTACTCCTAAGATGTGGTCTATGAAGATCGGAGACTCTATGACCCTTAGGCCAAGAGCCAAAGGTATATTCACAATGAATACCAAAGTCCATCACCATGTGATGCTGGGGACTGTAACAGGTATAGTACCTTATGTGAGCATACTACGGTCTCATTTGTACAAAGGTGATGAAGGGCATAAATTCTACGTCTTTTTAGGTGCGAGCTACGAAGATGAACTGACATATGATAAAGAGCTACAGGATATGGCTAACGAATATCCTGATATGATTTCTTTTATACCAACGGTCAGTAGACCTTCGGAAGAGCGCAATACGAATTGGAATGGTGCTACTGGCAGAGTAAATACTATATATGAATCGTATTTGGATGGATTGGATCTACCGAAGGATGACACTCTAATATACACGTGTGGTCATCCAGGTATGATTGAAGACGTTAGAGCTAAAGCTGTTCCTGCGGGATGGCAGTTCACGGAAGAAAGATTTTGGAAAGAGTGACCGGAACTGCCTAAATATTAGAATTTCTCTAATAGCCTTGGGTGTAGGTTCCGCAAGATCATTGGGTGCTGTAGAATACGCTAATACTTCGGTGTAGTGGTGTTGATGTGACTCCGATTCGCAGTCAATATTTGTCAGTTAAACAATCTTATCCTGACGCTATAGTTCTATTCAGATTAGGTGATTTTTATGAAACCTTTGATGATGATGCAGAACTGGTTTCGAACGATCTAGAGATCACTTTAACTTCGCGTAGTATGGGAAAGAATGTCAAAGTGCCTATGGCTGGAGTGCCTGCGCACTCTCTAGATAATTATCTTGGTAGACTCATACAGAAAGGCCATAAAGTGGCCATCTGTGAGCAGCTAAGTGATCCAGCTACGTCCAAGGGACTGGTGGATAGAGATGTTGTCCGAGTAGTTACACCAGGTACTGTAATAGAACCCAATCTTTTAGAACAAAATCGTAATAACTATCTTCTGGCACTTTCAGAAAACAAAGAGTCTATAGGGTTTGCCTATGTCGACATTACCACTGGCGAATTTTCAGTTACTGAACTGTCAAGCGAAACATTGGTGTATGAACTTGATAGGTTGTCCCCCGCTGAAATAATAGTTGACGTAGCTAGTGAATCTTGGTTAGAGGAACATATACTGGACAATCGCTTTCATTTGACAAGTCTCACAACGGCTAGGGGTTTCGGGGAATCCTACAAAAAAACGTTGCTAGATTTTTATAAAGTGTTTTCTTTGGAATCTTTTGGGATTGAGAGTATGCCGCTGGGTTTGCAAGCTGCAGCGCTTGTCATTGAATATGTCAAAGCCACATACAAAAGAGACATACCGGATCTGGATATACCTACGCTGTACAGTGTAAACGACTATATGACATTAGATTCCCAGACCTTGAAAAATCTTGAGATTTTCGAATCAGCTAATTCGGAAAACAAAAACTTGAGCGTCCTTGGACAGATCAACCAGACCGAAACCGCTATGGGATCTCGATTGCTACGATCTTGGTTAGGACAACCGTTACTAGACGTTGAGAGTATCTCTAGCAGGCTTGATATAGTGGAATTTTTCTTTGTGAATCTTTTAGTTCGATCAAATTGCCAAAGTTTGTTGAATAAAATGGGTGATCTGGAACGGATAATGAGCAGGGTAGTGTCGGGACAGGCCTTGCCAAGAGAATTGATTGTTCTGCGCCGAACTATTGAATCTGCCCAAGATATTAGAAACATTCTGACTTTGCAGGAAAGTGATGATATATGTCGCATTGCTATGAACATAACTGAATTACCCGACGTAGTATCTCTGATCTCTACGGCAATAAATGATGATCCAAATGGTAATGTAGGTGACGGCGGCATAATTAAATCTGGATTATCTGATGAGCTAGATAGATTGAAAAAGGATTCTACAGGAGCCCGACAATTTATCGCTGCTTTAGAAGAAAAACAGCGTTCTGAAACTGGAATTAAGAATTTGAGAGTAGGTTATAACCATGTATTCGGATATTATTTGGAGGTCAGTAAATCAAATATATCTGAAGTTCCTGACACTTATATTCGCCGACAAACTCTAGCGAATGCAGAAAGATATATCATTCCTGAACTGAAAGAATATGAGGCTTTGGTTCT
>JAPNTN010000003.1:0-4581 GCA_027249445.1 Dehalococcoidia bacterium
GAGAAAAATTTAGAAGTAGTTGAGGCACACTTCCATAGTGAAGAACTCAACGAAATCGAAGCTGCATTAGAACTATATACCGACGACATTGTGTGGGAAGCGCCAGCTCGTGGGCTTAGATTTAATGGCAAAACCGACGTGGCACAGAATTATTACCAAATATTCGGTTCCGTCAAAGATGTTTCTTTCCTGAATCTGGATAGATTTGCCACAGAAGATCGAGTTACTGACGACAGCATAGTAAAATTCACTATTATTAAAGAAGGCTATCTCCCATTCCAAATCGGGCAACAAGTAGAAATGAGATTAGTTCATATATTTGAGATGCGTGATGGTAAAATTAGCAAAGAGATCGCATTTGAAATGCCCAAAGCCATATAAACAGGCTAACAATATTTAAACATCAGGTTATACGAATTTGTTAATCGGTGTCCTGGCTATCCAGGGTGACTTTATAGAACATATTAATATACTCCAAACTCTAGGAGTCGAGTGTCGAGAGATCAGGCTCCCAGAACAGCTTTCTGACGTTGACGGGTTAATCATCCCTGGGGGCGAAAGCACAACTCTAAGTCGACTGCTAACCAGATATGATTTAAGACAGCCAATCAAGCAGCTTGCAACTGACGGTAAACCCCTGTGGGGCACATGTGCTGGTATGATCATGATGGCCAGCGAAATTACCGAAAACGATCCAGTACCATTAGAGATTATGGACATCGGTGTACAACGCAATGCTTTCGGCCGACAAATTGATAGCTTTGAGCAGGAGTTGGAAATAACAGGCTTTGACGAAACCCCATACCATGCTATCTTTATAAGAGCACCAGTGATCAAAAGGGTCGGGAGCGGGGTATCGATTATGGCTTCCCTACAGGATGGTCGACCAGTAGCTGTACAACAGGCCAATTTAATGGCCACCTCATTTCATCCTGAGTTAACCAAAGACTCACGATTTCATACTCATTTCCTGAATCTTAACTCAAATAGAACGGTCAATAAGTCATGATTACCTTAAATCGTACTATCACCGGATACTGCTCCAGCGAATTTTTCCATAATGGAGAAGGCTTGGATATAGCGAACAGATATCAAATCATCGAAATCTTTCACACAGAACCGGAGGGATAGCGTTGGTCACCACCGAAGAACTAATCAGCTCTGACCTTGACTCTCTACTATCAGCACTACCTGAACGAATTCAAAATGCCATCCGTTCAAACGAACAGAAAAACGAATTGCTGGAGATAGTCATGGATCTGGGTAGAGTACCAGAAGCCCGATTTGTTTCTGGCGATGTAATTCTTGATGATACGGTAGTAGAAAGAAACGATTTAGAAGATCTCATAAACAACATTGGTAATTTTGGAAAAGATAATCGCGCGGGTATTGAGCGCACCCTACACCGTATTTCAGCTATACGGAACCGCAAAGGCGAAATAGTGGGTATTACCTGCAGAGTGGGTCGCGCGGTACACGGGACTATTAAGATTATAGAAGACTTGGCATTTTCCGGGAAAAATATATTGTTAGTCGGCAAACCAGGAGTAGGCAAAACCACAATGCTAAGAGAAACCGCTCGGGTCTTAGCTGATGAAGCAAACAAACGAGTAATAATTGTAGACACATCTAACGAGATCGCAGGAGATGGTGATATACCGCACCCGGCGATAGGACATGCACGAAGAATGCAAGTTGCTACGCCTGCAAATCAACATGACGTAATGATAGAAGCGGTTGAAAACCATATGCCCGAAGTAATTATCATTGATGAAATGGGTACCGAACGAGAAGCTGTAGCAGCCAGGACCATCGCGGAACGCGGCGTACAATTGGTCGCCACTGCCCACGGAAATACCTTGGATAATCTAATACTAAATCCAACACTTTCAGACTTGATCGGAGGAGTACAAACGGTGACCCTCAGCGATCAAGAAGCCAAATTCAGAGGAACCCAAAAAACTGTCCTAGAAAGAAAAGCTCCACCCACATTCGACGTTATAGTTGAGATACAAGGGTGGCAACAAGTAGCTGTTCACGATGACGTAGCAGATACAATAGACCAGGCTCTTAGAGGATATCAGATCATTCCTGAAATACGCCGACTAGACGAACAAGGGAACGTAGAGCGCACGCAAGAAGCACCTCGCCAGAGTGAAGGAACACCGGGAGCATGGTCCCCTACAATGACATCAGCCAAGAAAGTAGAAACACAACAATCTCCCCGGCAAGAAACAAGCAACGATATATCTAAAGATAGATATCTTGATGAAAAGATATTCATGTTCGGTATTAGTCGGGACAAATTAGAGGCTGCGCAGGCCGAAACAGGAATAACTGTAGAAACCTCCAACGAATTAAAAAGAGCAACCTTGGTCTTGACCACTAAGACTCACTACCGTAGAGGGGCTCAACTGGTCAGAGTAGCCGAGACCAGCGGCACCCCGGTATATGTCCTACGAAAAAACACCATGCCTCAAATAATAGACTTTCTTCATACCATTGCCAGAAATAAGGGCATAGACGTTAGAGTAACCGGAGGAACACACGATACCAGTCCACCATCGTCTAAAATTACTATAGAAGATGCCATGCAAGAAGCTGAATCAGCTGCTCAGAAAATCCTTGAGGGGGAGTTCAGTGTATTGCTTGCACCACAACGACCATATGTAAGAAGACTCCAACATATGCTAGCTGACAAATTTAGCCTTGCATCAACCAGTAAAGGGAAAGAACCCGAACGTGGAGTTTTAATATACAAGCCATAGCAGGAATATTCTGTATTTACACTTTATGGAAAACTCAACCAGTATTAAAGGATCCATAATTGGCTTTCATAGTTTTTGAGGGCGGAGACGGTTCTGGGAAAAGCACCCAGATTAAACGCCTGAGCGGTAGATTACTGCGACGGGAACACCCATACATAATTACGCGGGAGCCTGGTGGGACACCACTGGGCGAACAACTTAGAAAAATACTCAAGACACGTACTGACTTAAGTCCATTAGGAGAGTTACTGCTATTCGTAGCAGCTAGGCAGCAGCTACTCACACAGATCATTGAACCAGCTATCCGTTCCGGTAAAAATATAATATCAGATCGATTCACGGCTTCGACCATAGCATATCAAGGCTACGGCAGAGGCTTGGACATAGCCAACATAGTTAGTCTTAATAAATTAGTAACAGGAGAAATAGAGCCCGATCTAAATATATTGTTGGATTTAGAACCAGAAGTTGCTTTATCGCGCATTTCAGAACGCAAGAAGGACTCTTTTGACAACTCAGAGTTGTCTTTTCATAAAAGAGTTCGCCAAGGCTTCATCGACCAAGCACAATCCAACAAATCAAAATGGCTTGTCCTGGACGCAAATCTACCAGCACAACAACTTTCTATAGAAATCTGGCACAAAGTAAAAACCCTCCTGTAAACAGGAGGGTTTTTACTTTGTTAGCACCTTGTTAAGACTAGTCGTCTGCCGGTGCGGCTACAGCATCAACACTCTCGATCTTTTCCGCGATTACTTCTTTCATCTTCCTTACACGGGCTAGATCTGGGTAGGTATTGCCTTCAGCCTTCTTATCGAAAATTTTCTCACCATCGAGGAATACTTCCATAATTCCTTGTCCTCTGGGTGATATCGTTATTGCTGCATCAGGTCCATAGGCCCTGAAAAATTCATTCGCCATCCACGTGGCGGTAGCGTGGTGCTGTCAAGGTACGCAATAGGTGATCTCGAGCTGTACTTTCCCTTCCATAACAATTCCTCCTAGTCGGGATTTTCGAATCCCTCACAATATATCAGAAATCCATCACCACGTCTATAATTCCGTTACACGAAAATATTTACTTGTATATCTTTCGCGGTCCAACAGTTTTCATATACCCTTGATAGTTATGTAATGATTCAGCTATAGAATCACCGCCAAATTTTTCCAATAAGGCATCTGCAAGAACTAAGGCTACCATGGCTTCACCAATTACCCCTGCTGGAGGGACTTGGCAAACGTCTGATCGTTCAAAATGCGCCTGAACTGGTTCCCCTGTGTCAAGGTCAACTGAAGGAAGCGGGTTATGAAGAGTAGCTATTGGCTTTATCGCAAACCGTGCTACTACTGGCATTCCATCCGTCATTCCGCCTTCTATTCCACCTGCTCTATTCGTCTTGCGTTGCCAGGGATTATCCGGATCAGTAACTGGCTCTATAACATCTTGGACTTTTGATCCCCAATCACCTATTACATCCCATCCAGGTCCTATCGATACGGCTTTAACAGCATTAATCGACATCAATGCTTGAGATATCAATCCATCTATCTTACGATCCCAATGCACATGAGACCCCAAACCAATCGGCACATTTTCCGCAATGATCTCCACGGTCCCACCGACCGTATCTCCGGCGTCTTTTGCAGAATCTATTTCGGCAATCATCTTCTCTGCCGCAATATTATCAGCACATCTCACGGGAGACTGTTCCACTGCTGCCCAATCAATATCATCTGAAGATTTTGCCCAGACGCTACCAATTGAAATTACATGACTACGCATCTTAATGCCAAATTCTTCGAGAAATTTCAT
>JAPNTN010000004.1:0-7655 GCA_027249445.1 Dehalococcoidia bacterium
TTCGCTTGTGGAGTAGGCGGAGCAGACCTAGTAGAAACGATGGCTGGCCTGCCATGGGAAGTCTTATACCCGAAGTACATTGGGGTAAAACTAACAGGTCAACTCAGCGGATGGACCGCTCCAAAGGATGTCATATTAAAGTTAGCCGGAGAACTAACGGTGTCCGGAGGAACTAACTCTGTCATCGAATATTTTGGGCCTGGAACGGAAACTTTAAGTGCAACCGGAAAGGCAACGATCTGTAATATGGGAGCAGAGCTGGGTGCTACCACGTCACTATTCCCATACGATCAGCGTATGTCCACCTATCTTGAAGCCACTGGTAAAGGCAACCTAGCCAGAGTAGCAGAAGAAAATCAACACCTATTGTCAGCTGACCCAGAAACAGTAGCTAACCCAGAACAATACTATGATCGAATAGTAGAGATAGACTTATCTACACTAGAACCCCACATAGTAGGGCCCCATTCGCCTGACAGAGCTCGGCCTATATCCGCTTTAGCTGCAGAAATAGCCGACAGCAATAATGGATTTCTAGATCAGATATCCACTGCATTAATCGGCAGCTGCACCAACTCATCTTACGAAGATATGAGTAGAGCCGCTGATGTTGCCGAACAGGCAACTGCGCACGGCCTCACCGCATCCGTACCTTTCATGGTTACACCAGGCTCAGAACTCATACGCGCGACCATAGAGAGAGACGGCCAAATGGCTTCCTTAAACGATATCAATGGAACTGTTCTGGCTAATGCCTGCGGACCGTGTATCGGACAATGGAGAAGAGCATCAGATGAAACCACAAATCCTAATGTGATTGTAACTTCTTACAATAGAAATTTCCCCATGCGTAACGATGGTGCTCCAACTACCATGAATTTCATCGGCAGCCCCGAAATCATAACTGCATTTGCGATTGCCGGAAAACTGTCGTTCAACCCAATGACAGACACATTACTAGACTCAGAAGGAAACCCATTTAAATTAGATCCACCAAAACCAGCACCGGAAGTTCCATCAAACAACTTCCAGCAGGGCAGTCCATACTATTTTGCACCACCCGAAGATGGATCGGACTTCGAGCTTGCAGTCTCACCAAATAGTGAGCGCATTGAACTTCTGCAGCCGTGGGATGCATGGAATGGCCAAGATTTCGAGAACATGCCAGTTCTGCTGAAAGCCAAAGGGAAAACTACTACTGATGCCATATCCCCTGCCGGAGTATGGCTTCGCTTTAGAGGTCACCTGACCAAATTCAGCGATAACATGTTCCTAGGAGCTATCAACGCATATACTGACGAAGCTGGACATGGCCTCAACGTAATGACGGGCGCAAGAGATCAGACATTTTCACAAGTAGCCCAACATTACAAGGCCAATGGAACTTCTTGGGTTGTGGTTGGAGACAGCAACTACGGTGAAGGTAGCAGCAGAGAACATGCCGCTTTGTCACCTAGATTACTCGGTGGAACCGCAGTAATCGCCAGAAGCTTCGCGAGAATCCATGAAAGTAATCTTAAGAAGCAAGGCCTCCTAGCACTAACGTTTTCTGACCCCTCCGAATATGACAGAATCAGAGAAGACGATAGGGTTAACCTGATTGGACTGAAAGAGATTACCCCTGGGAAACCGGTGGAATGCGTTGTAAACCACTCTGACGGAACATCAGAAACCTTGTACTTAAATCACACATTCTCAGAACCACAACTGGCATGGTTTAGACTAGGATCGGCACTTAACTTATTCCATCAATAGCCATTTACAAGTTGTAATTAAAAAAGGGAACGTTTTGATGACGTTCCCTTTTTTAATTACAATAACTTGCAGCCACACGTTATCCCAAATCTTCTAGACAATCCGTAATGGTCTTATTGAGGCACGTAAATATTGGAGTATCCCGCAAAGTAAAAGGACGTGCCTTAGATTCCCTGAGATCTCTCACTAACTCCAAAAATGCTCCAGGATTATCTGTCTCAAATCCTAAAACAAATTCTTGATCGTCCAGACCAAATGAATAAGCTGTACTTATTTTTATCTCCGGATATTTATGACCAATTTGAAAATGTTCGGTCATAAGTTCTTGTCGCTCACTGAGAGACAGTTGATACCATTCATTGGTCTTCACAAATGGATAAACGAACAAATAAGGTCTTCCAATGATTCGCATATCCGCAGAAGTCCCTTCTTGCCCCTCATGCTGATGGTCATCGACATAAGGTGACCTATCTGTCATAGCCAAATAAGAATGAGTTGTGCTCAAGAATTTGCCAAGATGTGTACGATTCAGCTGAGACATTAAAGTGTTGACGGATTCTATCTCCTTAGAGACTTTCCACAACATGAAGTCTACATCGCCCCGTGTCCCCACCAAACTATAACTAGACACGCGAATATCTTGGCTGAATTCCGCAAGCACTTCTACAAATTCTTTCTTGCTGCTGATTTTATGGGCATCGGATAATTGTTTCCATTCGGGTAAAACCTTGTAGAAAGTATATTTAACAAAATTTCTCTGTATTTCCTCGCTCATTGCATCCTCGTATTAAATCTTTACACTATTGATAATAGCAATGCCTTAAGAGTACCGCAACGTACAATCACAGATGTCGACCACATAGTGGTTACATTAGACTTGGTTAATGCTACAATCTGAACCAATCAGCTACAGTTCTATAAAACCGATAATACAGAGAGGTAAACATGGTATTACTGGGCACTGAACAGTACTCCTACGAAGTGTTGGAGAATTGGGCTACCTTACCCGATGGATGGGGATTTAAAGAAGTCGCTGCGGTCGGCACAGACTCCAGCGATAACGTGTATTGTTTCAATCGGGGTGAGCATCCTATGATTGTGTTCGACAAGAACGGCAATTTCCTCAAGTCATGGGGGGAAGGCGTGTTCCCGCGAGCCCATGGCATAACAATGTGTCCTGACGACACGATGTTTTGTACAGACGATGGGGACCATACAGTTCGCAAATGCACTTTGGACGGGCAAGTCTTGTTTACATTAGGAACTAGTGGAAAACCCGCCCCTTTTATGAGTGGAAATCCTTTTAATAGATGCACCCATGTTGCAGTGGACCCAAAAACGGCAGAATTTTATGTTTCGGACGGATATTGCAACGCTAGAGTACATAAATATTCACCGGACGGAAAATTGTTATTCTCATGGGGAGAACCAGGTACAGAACCCGGGCAATTTAATATTGCTCATAACGTTTGCACAGACAAAGATGGGTGGGTATACGTAGCAGATCGTGAAAATCACCGGATTCAAATCTTTGATTCTTCAGGAAAATTCGAAACCCAGTGGATAAACATGGCTAGGCCTTGTGGCTTATACATAGATCAAGAGAGCAGTCTCGTATACGTAGGAGAACTCGGTGCTGCTATTGGACCGAACATAGAAGCTACAGGACTTGGCCCCAGAGTAAGTATTTACAATACCAATGGACAAGTCCAAGCGCGACTAGGCAACCAGGGGGAAGGTGAAGAAACCGGAAAATTCATAGCTCCTCATGGCGTTTGTATAGATTCCCATAGTGACATCTATGTAGGCGAGGTATCATGGACACATACTGGTAGTCATCGCAACCCTCCGGAAGAACTAAGAAGCCTACAAAAACTAGTGAAGAGAAGCTAACTACCATGGATATACGCTTAGGAAGTCTTGTAAGAGATGCACAGGAAGCTACCGGAACGGTCCTCATCATAGATGTATTCAGAGCGTTTACAACAGCATCCATAGCGTTTAACAACGGTGCAACTCACATCACCTTAGTAGCTGAAATCGAAGAGGCTCTAGCCCTCAAACAAAAAGGCTATGGCGACATATTAATGGGTGAGGTTAATGGAACGAAACCCGCAGGATTTGATTTCGGAAATTCTCCTCACGAAATTTTTGATGTGGATTTCTCAGGAAAGTCTATCATTCAGTCAACCCGAGCCGGAACAGTCGGAGCAGCAGCAGCCACCAAGGCCGATGTAATATACGTGACTTCTTTTGTTATCGCTAGAGCAACTGTGGACAAAGTCTTATTAGATCAACCTGATATTATTTCCATTATCGCAATGGGGGATCAGGGTGTGATCAGGGCTGATGAAGACGAGCAATGCGGAATATACTTAAGAAACTTACTTGAAGGCCGTGAACCAGATACCGAATCGGTGAGAAGCCTTATCATGACGGGAGGGGCTACCCAGAAGTTTTTTGACGACTCCCAACCTCAGTACCATCCTAAGGACGTGGAACTTGCTCTGGATATAAACAAATACCCCTTTGCCATAAAGACATCACGGGAAGACGATCTTCTAGTGGCACGCAGAGCAGACATTTAGAATCAAACATCACTAAACCTGGATATATCCAGGTGTTCCAGGCCAGGAACCACAGATTTGCGATCAAGAATTATATCTACTACCCCATGACACATACCAGTACTCCACAATATCCCCTTCCTACCTCCACCTGTACATATATACAAATTGTCCCACCCAGGAGCCCTACAGACAATTGGTATGCCGTCATATGACCAGGGTCTTAAACAAGCAGTTTGCTGATTAAGTTCAGCATCTTCCAAGAAAGGTAGAGCTTGTAACAAGTCAGACATAATCACGTTTCGGGCGTCAACAGTCGTTGTTTCATCAAATCCTACTTTTTCCTCAGTTGTGCCAGCCCATATCAAACCATCCGATTTGGACGCTGCGTAACTACTACCATAGTGGAAAGATGACTTCAGAGGTTCTCCGTTGATTTTCAGGCGAAGCATTTGTCCCTTCAAAGGTGTTATCGGTATGTCAATACCACACCACTCGGATGCAAACTTCGTCCAAGGACCCATTGCCAAGACTACCAAATCTGATTCGATTCGCCCTCCGTCAAATTCTACACCTTCACAGATTGGTCCCCGTTGCAGTAAATTAGTAACCTTTCTCAGTAGTGTCTCAACGCCAAGTTTTTGAGCGGACTGTGCTGCTGCTAAAGTACACCGATAAGGTTCAACAGCCTTAGCATTGGATATATATGAGCCGCCCAAGCAATGAGAACTTAATCTAGGCTCTAACACATGTAACTCATCGGGCGTCATCCAGTAAGTATCGTACTCTGCAACCTCTGCTTGCCATTTTAAATGGGTCTGCAACCGAGTCTTTTCTTCGTCAGTAAACGCCAGCGTAACACGCTGGACTGTACCGAACTCATTGTCTATACCGGAGGCGGCATACAACTCAGCCGACAAACTTTTATGTCTCTGGTTGCACCACACGCTAAAATCCAGAAGCGGATCAGGTATTCCCGCCCCTTCGAGGTCTCCAAGTTCGCCGAAGGCAAATCCAGAAGCATGGCTACCTAGCGCATCTGCCTCTATAACTGTCACTTCCAGCCCCTGACTTGCCAGTAGATAAGCAGTTAAATTTCCTACTATACCGCCGCCTACAACCACGGCGTGCTGACGATTATTGGCCATTCTGATTATTCCTGAACACCTACTAAATATTAATTTACAAACCTTTGAAACGCTCTTCGAACTGATTTATTAGATCTAAATCTCCTATCACCTTCATATTTGCGAAAAATTCAGGAGTAGTTATATCAATTCTTCCATATATAAACAAAATGTATGATTCCGGGTCACAATAGATTTCACAATCCGGTATATTTGGAAAATCCTCGTTGATCTCAAAAGTATCTCCATAGCAATTTATATCAGATACGGTAATACCCAATCCATCGAGATGAAATACATATCTTATCGGTTCAGATAAATGCACACCAGGTCTAAATGTACCCGAGAGCCAGTTCGGAACGATCGTTAAAAGAATGTCCGTATTTTCTTTTTGTAAATGGAAATCCTGATTGAACGACCTAGCTAAATCCCATTGATGTATTACCATTTCTTGCACACGCAAATCCAAATACTGCAAAGCTGTAATAGTACCACTTCGAGCGTGCCAGCATGGTATATTCCAATCATCAGAGCCAAATCCCGCCAAAATATCATTTAAATCCGAATAACATTCTGCAAATTGGGATACAAGATTAGCCCCGATATTGGCTCTAATCTCTTTATCACGATTAGCATTGTTAAATGATAACTGTTCTAACTCCGGCACAACGTACCCTAAAGGCGGGTCGGCATGTCCTGACAAAGCTCGTTTTAAGCTTTCCGTATGGCGCTGAGCCCCCCCGATTAAATGAGCTACTACGTCACCAGCCTGCCACAATACGCAAGGTGACGGCAAATCAAAATCTGAAGAGGATTTGGTTGACAACAAGTTACCAATATCTTCCGCGATAGACTTAATCAGCTGAATCTTTTCCTGAGGACTGTGCATATTAAAATTATATCTTATTAGAAAGTATTCGCGTTATGATATTAGATACAGAATTATAAATAAGGGGCGTTATGCCGAGATATTCTTGCCTTGTACTAGGGGTTCTGATAACAGCGATCTTCCTACTCTTATTGATAACCTGCCGATACACTGGGCTTCCACTGTAAAGGTATCAGATTCGTACGTAGTTCTTGATCGGGGCAAAACTTCGTCGATGTATTTCACATGGGCCTAGCCTTTTAATAGCATCCAAATGCTTGGCCGTTCCGTAACCTTTATGGCCACTAAACCCATATCCTGGGTATTGTTCGTCCGCCTCTTTCATCAATTCGTCTCTAGTCACTTTGGCTATGATGGAAGCAGCCGATATGGAGTAACTCTTTGTATCCCCTTTTACCACAGTCCGATATGGATACTCGCAATCCTTCAAGGGAATGAAATCGAAAAGCACAAAATCAGGAGATACTTCCAGTCCTCGTAATGCCGTGAACATACTACTTATGGTGGCCGGTAATATACCGACAGAATCTATAGTTGAAGCGTTTGTTATACCTACCGCTACAGATACAGCCTCTCTACTTATAATTTCGTAGGCCATCTGGCGTTTTAACTCAGATAATTTTTTACTATCGTTAATAACACTCAGCCAATCTTCATCCCCTACTAAATCATGTGGTAGAACAACCGCAGCCGATACAACTGGACCGGCCAGAGGTCCTCGTCCCACTTCATCCACTCCAGCGATGTACTTGTACTGAACAGATCGGACATCTTGTTCTATATCAAGGTTAGGCATTGATTAGTTCCAACACTCTAGACGGAACCGTGCTCTCAATGACCCCTCCGCCTAATACACAGTCCCCTTGATAGAAAACAGCAGCTTGACCAGGAGTAATAGACCGTTGAGGCTCTTTAAACTGAATCAGTGCCCCGTCAGCATAATTAGTCAATACAGCATCAGCCTGTTGGAATTGATAACGTATTTTGACTTGCACAGCTACTGCTGTATCCGGATAGATTCCCGACACATAATTAACTCTTGACACCCAAAAGCTGTCCTTATACAAGCCAGATTTTGGGCCCACCACCACTTTGTGATTTTCCGAGTCGATTTCCAGCACATATAACGCATCACCAGTGCCAGACAAACCTAAACCCTTGCGCTGGCCAATAGTAAAAAATTCTATCCCATCATGAGCACCTACAACCGATCCCTGTAGATCAACTATATCCCCAGGAATTGATTCAACTCGTTCTTTAAGAAACTCCTTATAATCTCCAAACGGTATGAAACAAATATCCTGGCTATCCGGCTTT
>JAPNTN010000005.1:0-12018 GCA_027249445.1 Dehalococcoidia bacterium
TAAGCCTATTCTTAGGCCGGCGAGACCAGCCCATTTACTGAATGTCCTAAGGATAATGAGGTTTTCGTATTCGGATAATAAATTGAGGGAGGACTGCCCGCAGAACTCGTAATATGTCTCATCTACTACAACTATAACACCTGTATCTAGCAGAGCCCTGATTTGCTTGTCTGAAGCGGTGTTTCCTGTGGGGTTGTTCGGCGACGCGAAAAATATTGCTTTCGTGTGGGAATCGATTGATCTAAGAATAGCCTGTTCATCGATTTCAAAATCAGATGTTCTGGGAACGCTGATAGCGCGTCCTCCTACGACTTCGGCGCTAAAGGCATACATTCCGAAAGTAGGTGTAGGAAGTATTATATTGTCTCCAGGTGCCAGAAATAATCTTAGAATCAAATCGATGAGTTCATCGCTTCCGTTCCCGCATACGATTAACTCGGGTGCTATATTGAGATAATGCGACAAGATACCGCGCAAAGTCCTCTGTCCAGGATCCGGATAGTGATTGTAGTGCTCGAATGAGCCCAGAGCTCGTGTCACCTGTGGGGACGGCCCATATGGATTTTCGTTACCATTCAGACGTATTATATCGCTGGCCGGTATTCCAGCTCGTTCTGCCATAACTTCCATTGGATCAACACCCTGGTAGGTGTCTAAAGATCTCAAGTGGGGTACCATCAAATCTCTTATACTGGGCATGTTGTTTCCTTACTACAATTGCAATTTATTATTGTGAACTTATGAGGTGATTCATACGTATCTTTATTGCTTGTGAATGGCCCCCTAATCCCTCTGCCTGTGCGATTGCGATTGCTGCATTACCAAGTTCAGAGAAACTATTTCGGCTTAGGCCAACCACCGGCATGGTTCTTAAGAACTGATGTACGCTCAATGCTGAGCTGAATCTTGCGGTACCGCCTGTGGGCATGACGTGACTAGGCCCAGCTATATAATCTCCCATTACCTCAGGAGAGAATTCGCCGAGAAATAGTCCGCCGGCGTGTCTAACGTGATCAACATACTCCCAGGGATTTTGAACCATTAAACATAGGTGTTCTGGCGCAATGCGGTTAGCTAGTTCAATGGCCTCTGATATCGAATCTAGTACTACAATCTTCCCTTGCTTTAACAGAGAGTCTCTTACGGTTGGGCCTCTGTCAATATTTGCGATTTGCCTGTCGAGTTCCAGTTCGATTTCCTCAACAAGCTTTGGAGAGTTAGTTACCAGGATCGCGGTTGCAAGAGGATCATGTTCGGCTTGAGCGATTAGATCTGCAGCACAGAACTGTGCATTTGCTGAGCTGTCGGCTATGACAATAGTCTCAGTGGGACCAAATATGCCGTCGATGTCGACTTGGCCTTGGACAATCTTCTTGGCATATGCCACAAATATGTTTCCTGGGCCGCAAATTTTGTCGACTTTTCGAATAGATTCCGTTCCGTAAGCTAATGCTCCAATGGCCTGTACTCCGCCGATCTGGTATACCTTGTCGACACCCGCAATCTCTGCTGCAACTAGTACCGCTGGGTTTATGGGCTGCTCTCCGCGTTTTGGAGTTGTAAGTATTATCTCCTTAACTCCAGCAACTCGAGCCGGTATAGCTGTCATGAGCACTGTGGAAGGGTATGCTGCCGTTCCCCCGGGGGCGTATAGTCCAACTCGTTCCAATGGCCTAATCAATTCTCCTAATCCGCTTTGGTAGTCTACCCAGTTTTCGGGCAATGTGGATTTGTGAAAGTGTTCAATACGCTCGGCGGCTAGATGTAAAGACTGTACTAGATGATCTGATAGTGATTCTCTAGCCAATTCTAGGTCTTTCAGGGAGACTTCAGCACTCTTCAGTGAAGTATCATCTAGTAACTCTGCATAGTGGAAGACTGCTTCGTCACCCTTATCTCTCACGTCAGAAAGTATTTTTAGTACGGAATCCTGAGGGCTAGTATTTGGACCAAATAGTTCGTGCGTGCGCTGTACTATGGATTCTGGTAGTGAACCAATATCTAGTGGGTCAAAGCGCGTTAGCACACCTTCTGCCTTCTCGAGACCATGTACAGTGTTAAGTTTCACGGATATACTCCTTGATCTGTTTAAGAGACTCGGTAGCGACTCTTTCTTGGAATGCAGTGATGTTATTTTTCGGGATTTTATCGTATACCGTTTCAAGGTTACTTTCGATATTTGTCAAAAACTCGCCGACAAGGACCTGTACCGCTTGGTCATCGCGGTACATCCTATTTAGAGCGCGGCGTAATCTATCCCAACTGAAGTTCCACCCCATAAATCTACTGACCCAGGATCGCCATTCAAGTAGCAACTCCTGTTCGAGAAACTCGAGTTCAATTGTTTGATCGCCTTCCTTGATGAAATTCAATTCTCGGGCGAGGTGGTTCGATTCCTCAAGGACTCCCTTGTCCATATCCAATTGTAGAGCTCGGTCCCAAATGTCGGCGTCTATTTTTGTGTCAGTGACTTTTGTCGCGGATTCAAAATTAGGTCTGTACATGGTGGTAATCCAAACTTCATCTGCTGTTAGATGTGTAATATACCCGATTAAGAAGGCTCTTGACGCGGCATTCATGCTGGTTGATTGGATTAATCCGGGATAAATATCAAACATATTTCGGGTGCCCTGGCCAATTTGTTCCAGTGACAACGGGGCAAAATGAGTGCGTGCTCGATCCCATTTCGTCATGGCTCGTATATCAGGGGCAGTTGATCCTAGGAGATAGTCACCCAGATTATCGTGAACACTCCCCCAGTCCAAGTCCTCGGCGATACGATTTGCGAGAAATAAATGCATTGGCAGATTTGGCATTCTACAATGTCTCAGTTTGGTTAGCGGTTGAGATAAGCCTTTCGTAAGCTGATGATCGATTCTCGAATAGATAGTTTACTTGCGATGCCGAGATATCTAAAGCACCGCAGCTTCGAAGATGGTCAACGGCTTCCATTAATTGACCTTTCTGAACTAATAGACTTACGCTATACCAATTCTCGTTGTCAGCGTTATACACTCTTGATAAAGTCGGTCCTCGTAGCCCTGCTAAGTCAGTTCGTTTGAGAACCATATCAGCAACGATCTCCTCGGAATTACCCAGGACATTTCCGGTGATACGATAGTAAGGGTCTGCGAGTATGTTTGCCTCTATAAGTTCTAGGAAGTGTCTGCATAGGAGTAGTCGTTGCTTAGACACTTTCAATGCTATTGGGTTCCCAATGACGCAGGCTTGAGATTTTAGGATTGTCCCACCTGTTAGGGTTTTTAGACGGTTTTCCCGTAATGTAGTACCTGTTGCGGTGAGATCTGCAATAAGATCAGCATATCCCGCGACGGGTGCTGCTTCTAGAGTACCGCTAGCAGGGACTACGGTAAAATAATTTATACCTCTATCAAACAAGTGCTGTCTAAGTAATTTAGGGTATTTGGTAGCTATCCTTAATTGGTTCCCTTTTTCATGGAACTCCAGCGCCAGATCTGATAAGTCATCGAGGGATGTGACATCTAACCATGCGTTCGGGACCGCTAGGACGAAGTCGCAACCACCATACCCTAGGTCTCCAATGATAGCCACGGCGCGTTCTTTGTCACTCCGATACTCTAGGAGACGGTCTAGACCGGTGATTCCGAGCTCTGCACTCGCTTCTTCTACTTTTTGTGTGATATCGGCAGTTCTTTGAAACAGAACTTCAATCCCTGGTAGTGATGGGATTGTTGCTGTGTATTGTCGCGAGTTGGGACGACTCACCCTCAATCCACATGACCGTAGAAATGTGAGAGTTGAATCATGTAGTTCGCCATCACTGGGGATTACAATGTGGAGAGATTGATCGTTTGTTTGACTAAAATTCATCATTGTTTATTTAGGAGTTATCACTGCTGGTATACATATTCATCGCGTTACACGGCAAGTATAGCGTATGGTAGGCAGGTAGGTTAAGTACTAGACGTGTTAGTTTCGTGTACTTCCGTGTCTCCGGAAGCAGAAACGAAAACAATATTATCCCAGGTTCTCCCTGAGGATTTGGAAAGTGCTTCTGCAACGCTGTGGTATTGAGAATCTATCACTACACGATGACCTGCTTCCCGGTATTGACGAGATAACCGAAGAGCTACCAGGTCTTGCGTCGCGTCTTCCATGACGATGAGTGTTGATAACGACCATTCGTTGGACAGGGGATCATCTGCAGATAACTGTAAATCCACGGACTCCAATAGAGCCTCAAGATTGTAAGCAAATCCTGCTGATGGGATTTCGCAAACACTCCCTAGATCTGTCGATAAATTATCATACCTGCCACCGCCACCAAGTATTTTATTGCCTGCAGCATTTGTGATATCAAATACGATGCCATCGTAATACGCGATTCCCTTGATGAGCCCAAAATCAACAGATATTTTAGATGATAGGTTGGGATCATCCGTCACCAGATTAATCACTGTTCGCAGGCTTTTCAATGCTGTTGAGCCCTCAGGGCAAGTTTCTACCAATGTTTCGGCCGCAGCCATAATGTCCTCGGCATTTCCCTTCAGATTCACGAGGTTTTCGATAGCTAGTAGGGCTTCCTGTAAGCTGTCTCTTTCGTCGTTACCCCTAAGTTTGCGAAGTAGTCGATCGACCACATCGTCAGCTGCTCTTTGTCCCAGGTTTGGTGCCAGTCCTTCGGACCATTCTAGAAAACCATGGAGGACTTCCTTGGCCTGGTCATCCTGTAATCCGGAGATCGCTATGTGGAGGTGGTCGTTAGACGGATTTTGTCCGATTATATGATCGTCTTGAGCCTGAGCCAACAATTGTGCTACTGAGGTAGTTCTAGATTGTAGAGCAGGAACGGAAGCGATTATAAAAGTTCTTGCTCGATCAGATAATTGCTTCGAATCTAAAAGGCTGTTTAGAACTCTTAAATCGGTAATCCGGACGGTGTAGTCAGTAATTCCTAACTGGTCGGGGATCTGTGTAGCCAAATAGAGCAACTCTGCGTCAGATATCGGACCCCGTGCTCCAATTAGCTCTACTCCGACCTGAGTAAAGTATTGTTCGGATAAGGAAGCACCGAGTGTT
This sequence comes from Dehalococcoidia bacterium, assembly GCA_027249445.1. Classification (GTDB taxonomy): domain Bacteria; phylum Chloroflexota; class Dehalococcoidia; order Lucifugimonadales; family UBA3495; genus UBA3495. Next base: position 5,062 of record JAPNTN010000005.1, read on the forward strand.
TGTCTGAACACCGGGCCTGAATATTGGATTCGTCGTATATCACTCGTATCTGGCTGAGTCTTGAGGTGTTCTGATACTATCAAAGCGGTGAACTCGGGTCTTAAGCTGATTAAATTACTAGTCGCGTCTATAAGACTTAGCATTTGGGAGGCTAATTCGCCCCCAGATTTTCTCAGGAAAACGTCCGTTGGTGCTAGTAAAGGTAGCTCTTGATATTCGTAACCAAAACTGCCACACAAGCGGACGAATTTGTCCTCATTTCGGCGTTTTGTTAACCAAGAGTATTCAGACTTGTCACCTGATGAGTGGATATCTTTTGATGATGTCATTTATGCTCGTGTACTGCGGTCTAAGTGTGTGACCCGATTCAGTCGGATAATTTATCCTCAACAAGCTTACAATAATGTAGCCCATATTGTAAGTCGCTTACACAATAACTATCATGCATATCAGCAAACGATAGTTTGATAGGCTTATGTATAGTTATGGCAAATTTAGTTTCAGAAGTGTTGAGACATGGTATCTATACTCGCATTGTAGGAAAGCATATCCAATATCATGAAAAGATTGATTCTACTATGGATGAAGGTCGCCGACTAGCGATTGAAGGTACCGACAATGGAACCCTAATAGTGGCAGAAAACCAACATAACAGTAGAGGGAGATTGGGACGGGTATGGCGCTCTAAACCTGGTAATATTTATCTCTCCTTAGTATTGTATCCTGAGATCGATTTATTACCAGCGATCGGAATAATATCTTCATTAGCAACGGCTCGGTCAATCGAACGTGCTACTGGCCTGAACACTGAAGTGAAATGGCCGAACGATGTATTGGTCAACGGAAAGAAAGTTGCCGGAGTATTGGTGGAGTGTGCACTAGAAGAAGCACGGGTGCTATATGTTGTGTTGGGCGTAGGTATAAATATAACTTTCGATACGTCAGATCTCCCAGAACTGTCAGATACTGCAACCTCTTTAACCTCAGAACTTGGCACAGAGGTTAACCGGGCGTTTGTCCTCAGGAACTTTCTTCATGATTTTGACAATTTATACCAATCTGCAATGACAGGTATAGTGCCTCTGGAAGAATGGAAATTAAAAATGCAGACCTTAGGTAGGGTAGTGACCGTATATAGTGACGATTTTTCTTATACGGGTGTTGCCGAGGATATAGATGAGTATGGCAGTTTAGTATTGAGATTTCCTGATGGTCAGACCAGTGTGTTTTCATCAGGAGATGTATCACTTAATACGACCACATTTTAACTTGAGAGGATTTTGAGATGCTAGAACGTTTAAACCTAGACGGCAAAGTGGTATTGGTAACCGGAGGGGGTACAGGACTAGGGTTTGCCATGGTTACGGCTTTGGCTGAGGCTGGTGCAAATTTGGCCATTGCAGGGAGACGTCAGCAACCGATCGATGATGCTGCAGATTCTGTAAAAAAGCTGGGTAGAGACGCGGTAGCGATATCGGCCGATGTAAGTGATTCCAACCAAGTGGCTGCCTTGGTTTCTAAAACGTTAGACCACTATGGGCGTATTGATGTGTTGGTTAATAACGCGGCACTAGTTTCAGAAAATGTTCGCAAGCCAATCTGGGAGATTACAGATTCAGAGTGGCAGGGGGCAATGGACGTAAACCTGAACGGAGCTTTTTATTGTTCTAGAGAAGTTGGTAAATCTATGTCTGATGCAGGTAGCGGAAAGATAATAAACGTTGCCTCTGGTTTTGGTCTGCGGGGAGGGCGAGATATTTACATGTATTGTGTTAGTAAGGGCGCAATAATCCAATTAACGCGGGTTTTGTCGTTTAGCTTAGCTAGGTACGGTATAACAGCCAACACGATTGCTCCCGGGTTTATCCCCACAGAAAGTACCAACTCTGATATCCGGAATACTCTTCCACCTTCCGGTGACTTTCTTCCGATAGGTAAGTTGGGGATACCGCAACACTTAGGTCCAGTTGCGGTATTTTTAGCATCTTCGGCGTCAGATTATATGACGGGGGAGATAATGATTGTTGATGGGGGAGGACTAGCAGCCGGAGTCATACCGACTGGACACGCACCAATTGTTGCCCTGGAAGATTAGATTGTTGGAAATTAGGAGTGAAACGAATGCCAATACCCGAAGAATTTTCACTAAAGAATAGAACTGCGATGTTTTATGTGTCTGGAGGAGAAGAAGCTCCTCGTTTAGCCCGAGCTCTAAGTGAGGCTGGAGCGACTTTATTCATAGTGTCGAGAAGGGAAGTAACCAATAAAGCAGTCCTATCCGAGTTGGTAGGGTCCGGACATGCCTCTTGTGTTGTTCAGGACTCATCCGAGGAATCTATCACTCAGGTGATGAATACTTATTCTGAAATTCATGGAGCGGTTGATATTCTAGTCAACGATTCCCGTAGCTTTTATGCGCAGCCATTTTTATCAGTGAAACCTGCCGAATGGGAAGCGTTATATGAGCGCAATGTCGTAATTCCCTATCGCTTAAGTCAATGTGTCGCATCACAGATGATCGATATCCAATATGGTAGGATTGTTAATCTCGTTTCGATATTGGCTGAACGTGGCATGATCAATGGATCAGCGTTTTCTATGACTCAGGCGAGTTTGCTTGCACTTACAAGATCCTTAGCTGTTGAACTGGGGAAACACAATATTCGGGTAAATGCCCTTGGCTCTGGCTGGTATACGGCCGAAGAGGTACCGTTGGAAGTACAGCAGGAAGAACTCTTAGTTCGTTATACTCCGTTGCGAAGAAAAGGGACTCCTGATGACATTGGCCCACTATTAGTGTACTTGTGTTCGGAGGCGTGCGATTATACGACTGGACAACCAGTATATGTAGATGGAGGTCTGAACGCTCACCCTTAAGTCCAACCGCTAGGCACTCACAAATTTTTGAGTTTCAGACACTTGGCGCAGTTATCTGAGTTTGATGCGGGGGGGATGCTCTGGCTTACCAGCCGTGGTCGAGCCTGTCGCGCATTATGTTAACCAGGTTGGCTATCTCCACTCGGTCTTGATGCATACTGTCCCGTTCTCGGATAGTTACAGAGTGGTCGTCCAGAGAGTCAAAGTCCACTGTAATGCAGTACGGAGTACCTATCTCATCTTGTCGGCGGTAGCGCCGTCCAATACTTTGAGCATCGTCATATTGTGTTGAAAACGTCCTTCTTATAGTGTCATACACATGCCTGGCAGTTGGGGTAAGTCGTTCATTCCGGCTCAATGGTAGGACAGCTATACTGATGGGTGCTAAATGTCGATGGAAATGTAGTACGGTCCTGCTACCGTCTCCATCAGGCTCTTCATCGTATGCATCGAGCCAGAACGCTAAAGTCGCTCTATCTACTCCTCCTGAAGGCTCTATTACGTAAGGGATGTAGCGTTCTTTCGACTCTTCATCAAAATATGTAAGGTCTGTACCGCTAGCGCTGGAGTGCCGGCCGAGGTCAAAATCGGTTCTGTCTGCGATCCCTTCTAGTTCTCCCCAGCCCCATGGGAAACGATATTCTATGTCATATGTATCTTTCGCGTAATGTGCTAACTCGTCACCATCATGGCGGCGTAGTCGGAGGTTTTCTTCCCTAATACCATATTTTACGTACCATTGGAAACGGGTTGTTACCCAATCGTTAAGCCACTCTTCGTCGTCACCGGGTTTTACAAAAAACTCCACTTCCATCTGTTCAAACTCCCGCGTTCGAAAGGTGAAGTTTCCTGGAGTTATTTCGTTTCGGAATGCCTTACCGATCTGGGCGATCCCAAATGGTAGTTTCTTCCTGCTGGCATTCAAGACGTTTGAGAAGTTAACGAATATACCTTGAGCCGTTTCTGGTCGTAGAAAGAGTTCGTGACTAGTATCCTCTACCGGCCCCATGAATGTCCTGAACATCAAGTTGAATCTTCGTGGATCTCCAAATTCGCCATTGCATTCAGGGCACTTTGTACTTTCGAGTTGGTCTTCTCGATATCGTCTATTACAGGATTTGCATTCAACTAACGGATCACTGAAGTTCTCAACGTGGCCACTAGCTTCCCATATTTTTGGATGCATTAAGATTGCTGAGTCTAGACCAACAACATCGTCACGTTCTGTGACTACAGATGTCCACCAAGCTTCCTTGACGTTCCGTTTGAGTTCAACTCCTAAAGGGCCGTAATCGTATGTAGACCCTAGTCCGCCGTATATTTCACTACTCTGGAACATGAAGCCTCGGCGTTTAGATAGTGATAACATCTTGTCCATGTCTGCGTATTGCAAGGTTCTTGCCACAGTAGATACTCCTGTTAATTCTTAATCAGATACGAGGGTAGCAATTGTTAATGCTGATGTAAATATGCCGTGATACAGTACTATTTAGGATGTTCATCTTTAATTTGGTTGAACAATGTTTGGATATCCTCTGGGTGAATAACTGGCGATTGGTCGGGGATATAGCTTCTAACAGTATCTGCGATAGCACTCGATCCAATATCATCGAGCCTGATGTACTGTGCTCCCATGCCATCAGCTATTGTTTTCGCCATCTGTAATTTTAGAAATCCTGTTTCTGTATCTATAACGACAGAGGATATGTGTTTCTCTTTGAATACTGAGGTTATCGGAGACGTATCCTCCTGTCCTTTTACATCAGGGGCCAAATCAACGTTGGCTCTTCCATCGGACAGTAGTACTACGAGAGGGACGATGTCTTGATCTTTCATAGTTTCTATGTCCAAAACACCTAATGCAAGATGTAACGCCTTCGACAATGGAGTGCGGCCACCAGTCGGCATTTCTTGGAGATAATACTGTGCTAGCTCGACGCTATTCGTGGGTGGTAGTAATAGTTCTGCAGATGTCTTCCTGAAGCTGATTAGGGCAACTTTATCACGTCGTTGGTATGCATCTAACAGTAATGACATGATGGCTCCCTTCACGGCAACCATCCTTCTTTGAGCGCCCATAGAACCGCTAGCGTCTACTATGAAGAGTATGAGACTTCCGGTTCTCGTTTCTCGCACCTTCTCACGGATGTCCCACGGTTCTATTAATATTGCGGGAGCTTCATCCTGATTTGACGTACGTTTTGTCTGGTGAGGTGCAGCTGCTCTTAGTGTGGCATCTAAAGACATATCGGAGGTTCTACCTATGGGTATTCTTGAACCTACGTATCGACCAATGGTTGTGTTGCTGACAGCATTGGCACGGCGCCCCGATGATTGGCGCGGTCTACGGTCGGGAAGGTTGACGTTAAGAGTAGGGACTTCAGGAGACTCTCCTATTTCAAATCTTTCGTCTTCTTTACCCTCGGTATTCTCGGAAGGTTGTGAATCTGGATCTGAGTCAGTGGGAGGTTCACTACTTGGGTCAGGATCAGAATTGTCTCCTTGATCATCTGAGCCAGACTCAGAATTCCCGTCACCGCTATCGCGGCGCTGTGTTTGGTGATCTTCTATAATTGACTCAAGCTGGTCTGTAACCATCTGTGCTTGTTGGAACGGCAATCGACGCTGCCGGTGTAGTAGTGCCATCTGAGCAGCTTCTCTTACGTCTTCAGTATTTACTTCTGTTCGACCCTCATACGCTGCGATTGTGATAGCGGTTTTATACATAACTATATCGCCCCGAAGCCCGTCCACCTCGTATTCTGAGCATATGTCTGTTATCAAACGGAGCATATCTGCGGACAAGGAAACTTCTGGTAGGAGTTCTTGGCTTTTTAGTAATGTCTCCCGTTGCAACCGATTGTCGTTCTCCCATTCAGCCATGAATCCCAGAGGATCATTTTCATATGCTATTCGGCGCCGAACCACTTCTTGTCTCTCGTCCCCGGTCAATTCTCCACTGACTTCCACCGCCAAGCCAAATCGGTCAATTAGTTGAGGTCTAAGGTCGCCTTCTTCGGGATTCATTGTTCCAATGAGGATAAAATCGGCGGAATGGCTTATGGATATCCCTTCCCTCTCAACGTAATTGCGTCCCATGGCTGCTGCATCTAGTAGCACATCTACTAGATGGTCATTCAATAAATTTACTTCATCTATGTATAGTATTCCCCTGTGTGCTGCCGCTATTAGACCCGGTTCAAAAGCTTTTGTGCCCGATTTGATTGCTGTTTCTATATCGATGGATCCAACCAAGCGATCTTCTGTTGCCCCGACAGGGAGATCCACTACTCGCACTTGGCGTAGTTCAGGGGCTCCCATTTTGCTATTGCATGTGTCGCAAACCGCTTGGGGTGTTCCCGGTTTGCACCTATACTGGCACCCCGAGATGACTTCAATTTCAGGAAGTAATGCGGCTAATGATCGAACAGCGGTAGATTTTGCAGTCCCTTTTTTGCCGCGTATCAGAACCCCTCCGATTTTAGGATTTATAGTATTGAGCAAGAGAGCCCGTTTCATAGCGTCCTGGCCTACGATTGCGCTAAATGGAAATGTGGGCTCTTGAGTTGCGTCTGTTTGAAATGCCAATTATTTACCTCGCTCCGATTATTATGATCAATGTCCGGATAGGTGAGGAGACTCTATATAAGGGTCGCCTTTTATATTTTAGCTATGCTTCATCCTAATAATAGATTGTTTTAGACTAGTGTTGTCGATTTCATGTTGGACTAGAATAGGGCCCTGTCTACGCGCTTACTCCTGACGCGCTTCGATGTCTGTTTCTAACTCTAGGTAAAGTGCCTGCAGATCCGCTAACATATCCTCTGGAGGATCTTCCCAAAGACCACGTTGAATTGCTTCTAAAAGTCTTTCGACTATTCCTCTCAAAGCCCAAGGATTGCTAGCTTTGAAGAATTGCTGCATTTCTTCGTTTAGCACGTACTCTTCGGTAACATTCTCATACATCCAATCTTCTACAACGTTGGCCGTGGCGTCATAACCGAACATATAGTCCACGGTAGCTGACAGTTCAAATGCCCCTTTGTACCCATGTCGCTTCATAGAATCAATCCACTTTGG
>JAPNTN010000006.1:0-7390 GCA_027249445.1 Dehalococcoidia bacterium
CTGGAAAGAAGGTACCAAAAAACTGAATCCGATTATGTTAGACACGAAATAGAAAGATACATGTCGGCCAGACCTTGTCAAAGTTGCCAAGGGAAACGCCTTAGACCAGAAGCTTTGGCTGTACAAGTCTGCGGTATTAACATTGTAGACGTGACATCTATGAGCATCAGTGAAGGTCTAATATGGGTCTCAGAAATAGACCCAATGATTAATCCAGAAACCATAAACGTTACACTTACAGAGAGAGAACGTACCATCGGTGCTCAAATATTAAAAGAAATCGAGGGACGCCTCAAATTCCTAGATAACATCGGCCTTGGTTACCTCACCATGGATCGTACAGCACGAACTTTATCAGGCGGTGAAGCGCAGAGAGTACGCTTAGCCACACAAATCGGATCTGGTTTAACAGGTGTTTTGTATGTCTGTGATGAACCAACCATCGGATTACACCCGCATGACGACCATATGTTGATAACCACTTTATCCGATCTACGAGATATGGGTAACACAGTAATCGTAGTAGAACATGATGAAGCCATGATGAGATCCGCAGACCATATAATTGATATGGGACCAGGCGCAGGAGAACACGGAGGAAATGTAGTAGCTACAGGTACCATATCAGAAATCATGGACAATCCCAGATCTCTGACAGGGCAATATTTAAGCGGAACAAAAATAATACCTTTACCAGGATCACGTCGTGCTGGCAATGGGTCAACCATTACTATTACCGGTGCCACCGAGAACAATCTCAAAAACGTCAACGCAGACATTCCTCTAGGTTGCTTAGTATGTGTAACGGGAGTATCAGGGTCAGGTAAAAGCACTTTAATCTATGATGTCTTATTTAAAAAACTAGCCCAAGTACTAAACAACGCACGAGAGTTGCCCGGGTCCCATAAGTCCATCTCAGGGATAGAACACATAGACAAAGTAGTAAACATAGATCAGTCACCCATTGGTAGAACTCCACGTAGCAACCCCACTACCTACACAGGCGCTTTCACGCCTATACGAGAACTCTTCGCTAACCTTCCTGAGGCTCGAGTTAGAGGATACAAACCTGGTAGATTCTCATTCAATGTAAAAGGTGGCCGGTGTGAAGCCTGCCAAGGGGAAGGGTATATCCAAATAGAAATGCAATTCTTACCAGACGTGACAGTCCCTTGCGAAATCTGCGAAGGTCGACGCTACAACCGTGAAGCTTTAGAAGTAACTCTACGAGATAAAAGTATCGCTGACATATTGCAAATGACAGTGGATCAAGCTCTAGATTTCTTCTGGAACTTCCCGAGAATACGACCTAAGCTTGAAACCCTAAGAGACGTCGGATTAGGATATATAAAACTAGGCCAACCTGCTACCACCCTCTCTGGGGGAGAAGCCCAAAGAGTCAAACTGGCTACCGAACTATCTAAACGTGCTACCGGCAAAACGTTGTATTTACTGGACGAACCTACGACTGGACTATCTTTTGAAGACTGTGCCGCGCTTTTAAGAGTTTTACATAGATTAGTGGATAACGGTAACACTATAGTTATGATCGAACATAACCTCGACTTGATTAAGAACTCTGATTGGGTAATAGATCTTGGACCAGAAGCAGGACACAATGGAGGCAAGGTCATTGCAACAGGAACACCTGAGCAGCTAACTAAGAAAAAACGCTCTCACACTGGTAAATACATCAAAGACCTCGTGAAAACGAGAACGCACACAATAAAGAATGAACTAACGACAGTTGGAGATTAAAAAGCTTGAATCCAGGCAGTCTCTCCACTACCGATTGAAATATTATGGTATTTCACCATCACATACTTGATAATATCCCCGCCTTTACTAAGTAATATGTCTTTGATACGATCCCCTCGCACACCCCATAACATCTGGAGGAATAATATGCCCCTTCACTACGATGATGAAGTCAAAATAACAAAAATTAATATGGGTCCATACAATAACAACGGATACATTGTAGTATGCCCTGATACAAACGAGGGCGTGATAATTGATACACCAGCGGAGCCAGACAAGTTATTGAGCGAATTGCATGATGTATCGATAAAGGCCGTTCTCATAACACATGGACATCAGGACCATTTACTAGGCTTCAATGAAATAACATCTCACGTCAATGCGCCAGTGGGAGTGGGCAATGATGATACTCATCTTCTGCCATCAGAACCATCCTTTCTGATAAGCGATGGAGACACTATTAAATTTGGCAATCAGGAGATGCACGCAATATCCACCCCTGGGCACACCGACGGCTCCACCTGTTACCTGATTGGCAAACATTTATTCTCTGGCGATACGCTATTCCCGGGAGGCCCAGGCAAATCACGCAGTCCAGAGGCTTTTGAACAGGAGTTAGAAAGTATAACTTCAAAATTGTTAATACTTCCATCGGAAACTCATGTATATCCTGGGCACGGTGATGATACCAGCATTGCAAACGCTAAAGAACAATATGAAGTATTTAGGTCTAAGTCTCATCCTGCCGATATGCACGGTGATGTTTCCTGGTTAGAAAGTTAAAACATACTTCGCAACTAATTTACTGGCAAGATGAGGGAGTAACTCCCTCATCTTTCTGAATGGCACGATTTTTCAGGAGAATACATGCACCAAAAAACCACCCTTGATAACGGTCTAAGGGTCCTGACATCTAACATAAGTCACTCGCAATCAGTGGCAATACTAATCTCAGTAGGGGCTGGGTCTCGTTACGAACCCCCTGAATTAGCAGGGTTATCGCATTTCCTAGAACATCTCCCTTTCAAAGGGACTGAAAGATGGCCCACTGCTCGGTTAATAAGCGAAACTATTGAGGGCGTAGGTGGAATAATGAACGCAAGCACCGATCGCGAAATGACGGTGTTTTGGTGCAAAGTGGCAAAACCTCACTATAAACAATCACTAGCAGTGTTATTAGATATGATATTACGTCCAATCCTGGATCCTGAAGAAATGGAAAAGGAACGAGAAGTCATTCAAGAAGAACTTCGCATGACTTATGATTATCCAAGCCAACTAGTAGACCTACTTATCGACGATATCTTATGGCCCGATCAGGCAATGGGACGTGATGTAGGTGGAACCATAGACACGGTGAAGAGTATATCTCTTAGCGACGTGGAAGATTATATGGCGCACCAATACAATCCACACAATACGGTGATATCAGTAGCGGGGAATATAGACCATACAGAAGTAGTCAATCAGATTAATGAACACTCTCATAGCTGGTCTGACCAAGAAAGTCTAGATTGGGAAAGAGTCTCATACACAAATCAATCTCCCAAGGTGAAAATAGATAACCGAGCAACTGATCAGACTCACCTATGTGTCGGATTGCCTGGGCTTTCATTAGAAGACCCAGATAGGTTTACTCTGTCAATTATGAATTGCATTCTAGGTGACGGAATGAGCAGCCGCCTATTCCAGAACCTAAGGGAAACACAGGGACTAGCTTACGATGTATCAAGTTCCACGAATAATTATAAAGACTGCGGATCACTTGTAATTTATTGCGGCACCGAACCCAATAAAGTACAGGATTCCATACGCAGTATAGTTTCTGATATTAAAAGCATGCTTGATCCGATATCAAATACCGAACTATCAAAAGCTAAAGAATATACAAAGGGGCGCTTGTTACTTAGAATGGAAGACACGAGAAGTATTGCCTCATGGTCAGGCACTCAAGAATTACTCACTGACCAAATCCTAGATATAGACCAAGTCGTCTCCATTATAGATCAAATCGACACAGACGATTTAAGCCGTGTTGCAGCCAGGGTAATATCTGAAGATAAGTTCAAGTTAGCAATCGTAGGACCGCATACTACACCGGATATATTCGAGCAGTTGTTGAGTTTTTAAACAGGTAGAGATTGACTATTTTATTTTGCCATATATATAGCTCACGGAATGTATTTAACCCATGTTATACAATCTCTGCAGCAGTATAAATTGAACGTGGAGGCTACATGGATATAACAGAGCCTGTTTCGGTCGCAAATCTTGAAGATGCGCATGAACGTATGTATGACCTGGGATGGACTGACGGGCTACCCGTAATCCCTCCTACCACCAATCTAGTTAATGCTGTCCTAGAATATTTAGGCAGAGATCCACAAGAAATAATTGGCATAGTCCCTCCTAAGAACAGAATAGCCTCAATAGAGAAGATCGCTGTCAACTGTGTCATGGCTGGCTGCAAGCCACATCACGTGCCAGTTGTAATAGCAGCTTTAGAGGGACTATTAGAAGATTCTTTTAATTTAAACGGGGTCCAGGCAACGACTAACTGCGTGGCGCCCCTCACTATAGTAAGTGGCCCCATAGTTGACGAACTAGATTTCAATTATGGGGATAACGTGTTCGGTGGAGGCTCACGCTCTAGCGCAGTGGTAGGTAGAGCTGTACGTTTAATATTATGGAATCTAGGTGGAGGGTACCCGGGAGAGATTGATAGGGCTACAATCGGACACCCAGGAAAGTATACGTTTTGCATAGCTGAAGACCCTCACAATAACCCATGGGAATCAATACACGAGGAAATGGGATTTACCAAAGACGCCTCCTGCGCTTCTGTATTCGCGTGCGAAGCTCCGCATCACATAGCAACTGGATCAGGCTACATCCTATCGGCAACTGACATACTGAAAGTCATCGCAGATAGCACAGCTACCGCTGGGAGCTCGACTATGAATGGGGGAGGACAGATACTCCTAGTCATAGGACCGATGACCGCACAGAAACTCGCCTCCGAAGGGTATAATAAAGATCTAATACGAAAGGAACTTGCTCAATTAGCTGTGAAACCAGTTGGTTTAATGAAATCCTGCCAATTTTTGAATCCTGGCCATCCATTCCATTGGGCCAGCGTTGTTGACGCTAATGACGACAGAGCTATGGTACCTGCTTTACGAGAACCCGAGAAGCTCTTAATAGCAGTTGCTGGAGGGTGGGGTTCTGGATCTGGATTTTGTGCAGTTACACACGGTTGGATGGAAGCAGGCGGACACCTACAAACTAAAGCGATAGTGAAACCATAATTTGTGATATTGAGAGGTATACTTCATGTCCGAAATAATATTACACAGCCCTATAGGTAAGGAAGCATCATTCGATCCCGACATCACACCGATATCCACCCCCAGAGGGGGTAAAGTTGCCTTTCTATTTAACGGCCACGTATCGGTTTTACCTTTCTGGAATAACCTAGAATCTGAAATCAAATCCGTCCTAGAACCTACTGAGACTATGCAAATCATAAAGCCCAATACTTTCGCACCTGCGTCATCAGAGGACATAGACAGTCTGTCATCAGCTGATTTAGCTATAGTCGGTGTATGTGCTTGAGGATCATGTACATCCGGCTCCGTGCGAGACGGTATAAACCTAGAGAGAACAGGTGTACCCGCTATAGTCATATCACACAACGTATTTGAAAAAGCCGCAAGAGCTCAATGCAACGCACTAGGGGTTCCAGATTTGAGGATACTCGTTTACTCTCAGCCCAAGGGTGAAGAAGAAGAAGTTGAAGGAGCCAAAGCAGCCACAGATATATCGAAGCAACTAATTCAAATGATTGCATCTGAAGATAAATAAGTTCAGAAGTATCTTATGTCAACTAACTCAGATTTAAGCCTTTCAAAACGAAAACTTAAAGTTTTAGAAAACCTAGACAAAGGTCATGCTGCGCTCCACAAATCCTTATCCGACCTGGATCCTGAAGATGCTTTTCTGGGCACTAGGTGGTCAGTGTGGGATGTGATAAAACATTTGGATTCAGAAGGCTTTGTAGATACCCTCGAGTCCATCTCACAAGGAGCCGCTCACTTATTCCCACCATTTACCAGCCGTGCAGAAAAATTAAAATTAGATATATCTCATCTTGACCAAACGTTTTTACGATTTAAGACACTAATAGAATCAATGTCGGAAGAACAACTACTCCGTGAAGCCACACCCGAAAATACATATAATACATTTCCCGCACTGAACATGATCGAGCTTCTTGAACGATTCTCGAATCACGAATCTAATCATGCCATACAGATCGAGAAGACCCTTACATATGTGAAAGCGTTCAACGCTCGGGAAAAAGTGGTAACGATTATCACATTGAACACTGATATAGACCCCATAGTTCCAGACGATATCCTAGGCATGATGAAACATGCTGATTACCTAGCAGCTACACTTCCAATTTTAGACGTATTAGAAGGGAAATTCGCAGCGTTGCCTATTCAACTACTGGATAACAACTATAAGGAAGTTGTAGCAAGACTCATTAGAGAGTCCAAAGCTGGACTCTGGGTCGTACTGTGCATCTCCAGTCAGCCGTCACGGGTAGAAAGTAATTGCATAACCTTGGCAACCCAACAATGCGAAAAGGTGATCCATTACAATCCGCATAGCACCAACGATGAAAACATCTAGTAACTTACCCTAACGGCGCGAGTCGAATTCTAACTCAACGTTATTTTCCAGAACTCCTATCCCGGGTATATCCACTTCAACCTTATCCCCGGGCTTAATTGCAATAGTTACTCCTGTTGCTCCAGAAAACACCAAATCGCCCGGTCTCAATGTAACTTGCTGACTAATGCAGCTCACTATCTCCGGAAAAGTGAACAGCATATCTCTCGTATTACAACTCTGCACTAGCTCTGAATTTATTCTTACCATTAAATCTAATTCGGTAGGATCAATGTCTGTCTCTATCCAAGGCCCAACAGGAGCGAAAGTATCGGCTCCCTTTGCTCTCCAGAAAGACCAATCTTTCCCTTGCCACGTCCTGTCACTGACGTCATTTCCGCATGTATAACCCAGAATAAATCTGCCAGCTTCCTGGGGTGTCACCCTCCGACAATCTTTTGCTATTACTGCAACAGCTTCACCTTCATAATGGACATCCCCTTCAGAATCCCTGGGAATGATTATCGGATCACTAGGACCTGTCAATGCATTTCTCCCTTTCCTCCACGGTTGTGGTTGCGTAGGGATAGGTGGTGTGTCCTGGCCTAATACCTGCCCAGCGAACTCCAAATGCTCCAGAAAGTTCAAGCCGGGACACCAAATCTCCATAGGATCAGTCGGAGGTAACAATCTTACTTTCGACAGTTCATGCGCAGTATCAGTCATCCGAAATTTTGAAAATATACTCCCTCGTATTTCAACGAGCTTATCCCCCTGCAAAACTCCATACACTACCCTCTTACCGTCTCGAAAGCGAGCAATTTTCATATGGTTTTCCCTTCCTTAAAAACAATTTGACTTCGCGGCCAGTTTAACTAACAGACAATCAAGGGACAAGACTTGAAAAGCTATCAATTATGTGGTTATGTTAGCTCAAATAAGTTGTACAGAA
>JAPNTN010000007.1:0-10506 GCA_027249445.1 Dehalococcoidia bacterium
ATATTCCCGTTTTGCATCGGTCCTCTCCATGTTGTAGGTGTATTAGAGTTGTGCTAATCTGGTGCCCATTGATTTGGGACGACCTTGGAACGACCTTGGTTGGTAAATATTACCACAAATAGTTTTTTGCCACTGAACCCGAATTTGCCGGGGGTGAAGATCTCAATGAGTGACCATGAATACATACATACAAAGGTCAAATCCGGTGTATTAATAATTACATTAGATGATTCAGCGACGAGAAATGCGTTAGGTACTGAAATGTGTAAGCAGCTTGTTGATAGGCTGGATTCGTTTGAAGAAACATCTGAAGAACGTGTATTAGTTATTACTGGCACGGAACCATCATTTTGCTCTGGAGCGAACGTAGGAAACTTTAGGCAGAGAATAATAGATAAGGAATCACTATCTAGCCAAAGTGGCTCTCTACCTTGGGGTGTAATGGATGCGAAACTAGGCCAAAGAAATCAGGCATCTAGGTACGATGTGCCGCAGGTAGTACTTCGAATGTTTAACCTGCAAAAGCCATCCATTGCGGCTATCAATGGACATGCGATAGGTGCCGGGATGGGATTGGCTCTGGCATGTGATATTAGAATAGCTTCTGAGAAGTCAGAATTTTCAGAAGCATTCGTGTCACGTGGATTGATACCTGCAGATGGGAGTTGTTGGCAATTACCTAGACTTATTGGGTCGAGTAATACCTTTTTGCTGCAATATACTGGTGACCGTATATCAGCTGCAGAGGCCCATAGTATGGGGATAGTTAGCAAAATATATGATGATCAAGAGATGATGGATAAAAGCATAGATTTAGCTTGTAGAATAGCGGAAGGTCCGAGCCAATCTCATTCAATAACTAAATATCTAATTCAGCAAGGGATGCACAGTAATTTTTCTGACCATCTTGATGTGGCACGAATTGCTCAGGATCATATGAGGCAGACCGAAGATCATAAAGAGGCTGTGCAAGCTTTTCTTGAGAAACGTAAGCCAATATTCAAAAATCAGTAGAGATGTCAGTTGTATTTTTTGTATTGTAAGTTAAGGAGGAATTAAATATATGCCGGACTTGAATGTTACAGCTAACGAAATAGCGAGAATTCTTAAGGAATCAGGTCAGACGATTTCTGTGTCGGAATCTTCCTGTGGAGGGCTTATATCGGCTTGCCTAGTATCTATTGCAGGAGCTTCTGATTATTATGTTGGTGGAGCTGTTGTTTATACTAGAACTTCTCACAAGGGGTTATTGCAGGTTCCGGATTCCACTATGTCTGGCATGCGCGCCAGTACCGAGGAATATGCTGTGCTGAATGCAAGGACCATCAAAGAGGAACTGGGTACTACTTGGGGGTTAAGTGAAACAGGAGCTAGTGGGCCTACTGGAAATAGGTATGGAGATTCAGCAGGCCACGCATGTATTGCTGTGTCGGGCCCAGTTGAGCGTAGCTTGACAGTTGAGACCGGAGAAAGCGATAGAGAAGCCAATATGTGGGTTTTTGTTAGAGCCGCCTTTGACCTATTGTCAGAGTGTATAGCTCAGTCCAAGGGATAGATGAAGTCTAGTAATCACCATAGAGAAGTAAACAACATTTTATTAGAAACGACATATAATTGAATCGTTCTAATTTGTATCAACAAGTAGCCTATCCTATGCGGATATTGCGGCAGCGCAATTTTGCTCTCGTGTGGTCAGCCAACATGATGGGTGCGATGGGTAATCAAACTGAAGCATTGGTTCTGGGATGGTTTGTGCTTACTCTTACTGACTCTCCTTTTCTAGTTGGTCTTATTACGGCCGCGCGATTATTTATGAACCCTCTGGCTGTTTTTGCTGGTGCGATAGCTGACCGAGTCCCCAGAAATTTGTTGTTAGCTATAGTCGAGTTTACCGTGGCAGCAACCGGGTTGTTGATGCTTGTACTGATTATCACGGACTCATTAGATGAACCTCGTGAAGTAATATATATATTTGCTGTAACATTGTCTGTCGGGCTGGCCAGAATTTTTCAAATGCCTACAGTTCAATCATTGGCTGCTGACACCGTTTCTCAGGATCAAGTTTCCAGCGCAGTTGCTTTAACAAATATGGGCATGAATGTACCTTTAATATTAGGTCCTTTGGCTGGTGGTGTCCTGTTTGAAAGATATGGTCCCCAAGGGGCTTACATGCTTGTATTGAGTTTGCATACTATGGCAGGCATCTGTGCCTTGTTTGTCAGGACTGTTAGAGTCAAGTCCGGTACTAGTGATATTTCTGTGTGGTCTACGGTAGTCGAAGGCTTGAAATACGTTAAGAAACAGGAAGTTATATGGGCAGCCCTAGTTTTGGCGGCTATTATCAATTTAACGGGATTTCCATTTCATTTTACTCTGCTTCCGGTTTTCGCGAGAGATGTCCTCGGGACAGGAGCAGCCGGGCTAGGAGTTCTGACTGCGGCTTTTGGATTAGGTGGATTGTTGGGATCATTATGGTTAGCGTCAATCAGAGATTTGAAAAGAACGGGGCTATTGTTGATTACTTCAGTAGTAGTATGGCATGCCACGATGATTGGTTTTGCTGTCTCTCGTGATTTCATGACCTCCTTCGGTATTCTATTGTTGTCTGGAATGGCATTCTCAGCTTCAATTGCCCTGATAGTCACTGTGATGTTCAAAGTCGCTTTACCGGAGTATCGGGGGCGTATTATGGGTGTTCGTGTTCTTGCGATCTCCGCCCATACCTTGGGCAGTGTTAATACCGGGTGGATCACAGGTCTACTGGGAGCGCCGATAACTGCAGTTATAAATGGTGTGTCAGGTATAGTTTTGGCGCTGCTGTTAACGCTAGTGACCCCGAAATTTAGAAGAGCCTAGCTAGTGAAAATTACGCAATATACCTATTGACTCTACTGTGAAGCCTCCATATAATAGCTTCTACACTTTAGAAGGAGTTCCTGAAAGGGATGCTCATTACCTAACCGAAAAATAGTACGGCAAGGGTCCTAAGCAGCGGCTTGGGGTTTAGCCCCGCCGCTCTTTCTTTTTGTGTGGCACATTAACAATTGAATAAGAAGTCTTTTTGTAATGCTGGAATTATCCAATCGAGTTTGGAGTTCCTAGCGTGGGTCAAATTATTAAGGGCATACGGTGGATGCCTTGGGACCAAAGGCCGATGAAGGACGCGGTAAGGCTGCGATAAGCCTCGACAAGCCGTCTAACGGGCATAGTCGGGGATTTCCGAATGGGGAAACCTGTTCCGGTGTTGAGCCGGTTCACCTCAACTTTGTTGAGGAGGTAAGCGGGGGAACTGAAACATCTAAGTACCCCGAGGAAAATAAATCAACCGAGATTCCCTCAGTAGTGGCGAACGAACGGGGAAGAGCCTAAACCATCATGACTTAGTGGCGCGAGGGCCTATGTCATGTTGGGGTTATAGGGAACACCTAAGATCACCTCGATAGATCTGAGGGAGTTACAAATTCTATTTATAGTCGAAGGACCCTGGGAAGGGCCGTCGTAGAAGGTGAAAGCCCTGTAGACGAAATGAATAGAACTCCTGGAGTTTATCCTAAGTACCACGGGGCACGGGAAACCTTGTGGGAAGTCGGGGGGACCACCCTCCAAGGCTAAATACCTTTGGTCACCGATAGCGTACCAGTACCGTGAGGGAAAGGTGAAAAGAACCCCTAGCGGGGAGTGAAATAGACCTGAAACCGTATGCTTACAGAAGGTCGTAGTCTCAATTTATTGGGATGGCGGCGTGCCTATTGAAGAATGATCCAGGGACTTAATGTATGAAGCGAGGTTAAGGAACTGTAGTTCCGGAGCCGTAGCGAAAGCGAGTCTGAATAGGGCGACTAGTTTCATGTATTAGACCCGAAACCGGGTGAGCTACCCATGGCCAGATTGAAGGTTCGTTAACACGGACTGGAGGATCGAACTCGTGGCTAGTACAAAAGCTTGGGATGAGCTGTGGGTAGAGGTGAAATGCTAATCGAACTCGGAAATAGCTGGTTCTCCCCGAAATGTATTTAGGTACAGCCTCGGGAACTAGGAGGACGGAGGTAGGGCACTGAATGGGCTAGGGGGCGTGAGCTTACCAAACCCAATCAAACCACCAATGCCGTTCTGCCGATACCCGGGAGTGAGACAGTCACAGATAAGTGCGATTGTCGAAAGGGAAACAGCCCAGACCACCGGCTAAGGCCCCTAAGCGCAAGCTAAGTGGGAAACGAGGTGGGGTCACCAAAACAACCAGGAGGTTGGCTTAGAAGCAGCCATCCTTTAAAGAGTGCGTAATAGCCCACTGGTCGAGGGGCCCTGCGCGGAAAATGTAACGGGGCTTAAGTTTGCCGCCGAAGCCGTGGATGACCAGACGTTTGTCTGGGCATGGTAGGGGAGCGTTCCTCGGGCGATGAAGGTAAATCGTGAGGTTTGCTGGAGCGCGGGGAAGTGAGAATCCTGGAATGAGTAGCGTTAATCAGGGTGAGAATCCCTGACACCGAAAGAGCAAGGTTTCCTACGCAACGTTTATCGGCGTAGGGTTAGTCGGTCCTAAGCCGTAGGCAAGTGCCGAAGGCGATGGACAGCAGGTTAATATTCCTGCACCGCCAGTATTTTGTTGAAGCAAGGAGGGGTGCGGAAGGGTAGGCGGAGCGTGCCCATTGGACATGGTGCGTTCTTTGCCGTAGGCGATGATCCGGGGCAGGCAAATCCACCCTGGTAGCTGAGGGCTGAGAGAATCGGAGCCTTAGGGTGTAAGAAATTTCGTTGAACCCAAGCCGACTAGAAAAGCTTCGTGTGGAGAAATATAGGCGACCGTACCGCAAACCGCCACTGGTGCTCTGGGATAAAAGTCCCTAGGTGTTCGAGCTAACCTCCGCTAAGGAACTAGACAAAAGGGCCCTGTAACTTAGGGATAAAGGGCCCCCCGGTGGGTGAAGTCACTTGCTGATGGAGCTTGCTGGGGGCGCAGAGAAGAAGTCCGGGCGACTGTTTAACAAAAACACAGGTCTGTGCTAAGGGGAAACCCAACGTATACAGGCTGACGCCTGCCCAGTGCCGGAAGGTTAAGGAGCGCGGTGAGAGCTGCAAACTGAAGCCCCGGTGAACGGCGGCCGTAACTCTAACGGTCCTAAGGTAGCGAAGTCCCTTGTCGGGTAAGTTCCGACCCGCATGAATGGTTGAACGACTTGGACATTGTCTCGGCGGAGGGCTCGGTGAAATTGCGGTGCCCGTGAAGACGCGGGCGACCTGCGGCAGGACAAAAAGACCCCGTGGAGCTTTACTGTAGCCTGTCATTGGGCTGGGAACTGTCACGTGTAGGATAGGTGGGAGACTATGAAACCTCAACGCCAGTTGGGGTGGAGTCATCGTTGAAATACCACCCTTGGCTGTTTTTGGTTCTAACCTTAGCAAAACTAGGGGACAGTGGCTGGTGGGCAGTTTAACTGGGGCGGTTGCCTCCTAAAGTGTAACGGAGGCGCCCAAAGGTCCCCTCAGGACGGATGGAAATCGTCCATAGAACGCATTGGCATAAGGGGGCTTGACTGTAAGACCTACAAGTCGAGCAGGGACGAAAGTCGGGCAAAGTGATCCTACGGCACCGTGTGGAAGGGCCGTGGCTTATCGGATAAAAGCTACCCCGGGGATAACAGGCTTATCTCGCCCAAGAGTTCACATCGACGGCGAGGTTTGGCACCTCGATGTCGGCTCGTCCCATCCTGGGGCTGAAGGCGGTCCCAAGGGTCCGGCTGTTCGCCGGTTAAAGGGGTACGTGAGTTGGGTTCAGAACGTCGTGAGACAGTTCGGTCTCTATCCGCCGTGGGCGCAGGAGGCTTGAGGGAACCTTTCCCTAGTACGAGAGGACCGGGAAGGACAAACCTATGGTGTTCCAGTTGTTCCGCCAGGAGCATCGCTGGGTAGCTATGTTTGGCAGCGATAAGAGCTGAAGGCATCTAAGCTCGAAGCATCCCCCAAGATGAGGCCTCCCTCCCCGATTAAGTTCGGGGGTAAGACAGCAGCGAGACTAGCTGCTTGATAGGTCGGATGTGTAAGTAGGGCAACCTATTCAGCATACCGATACTAACCAGTCGAGAGATTTGACCCACGCTAAGAACTTCAAACTTATAGCATTTGTGAAGAGACTTCTTATTCATTGGAAAAACATGGGTTGTTGCACTAGGCAATAACATTTCCTCGTGATGGCAATCTTTGTATTATCCCATTGGGAATCAGGATTGCTATTCAACGTCGCGGGGTGGAGCAGTGGCAGCTCGTCGGGCTCATAACCCGAAGGTCGTTGGTTCGAATCCAACCCCCGCTACCAATATCATCTAAGAATTAAGCCCCGAAATTATTCGGGGCTTTTTTATAGTTGACATAACGATTCTCCATTATATAGTTTTTACAATTAGACTGATACTTGGGAGGAGGAGTTAGCTATGCAACGTCCAGAATTAGAATTGGCAGCCCAAGATATATTGCTTGGAAATCTGCGGCGTGGAACTGCTGAATGGAATGGACAGGAGTATAGCTTCGTTGTGCCCTCGTTGACAGGTTACCCTTTCCAGTGGTTTTGGGACTCTTGTTTTCATGCAATTGCTCTCATCTATATAGATCTTAATCAGGCTAAGGCTGAACTAGATACATTGATGAGCGCAGCTCTTACAAATGGATTTATTCCGCACATTATTTTTTGGGAATCTGAGAAACGGGATTACTTCCTGAGTAGAAACCTTGTAGCCACTATAAATCCTAACTTTAGTTCTACCATTCAACCTCCCATATTGGCTTATGCAGTTGAGAGAGTCTACCATGCAACTGGTGATGAAGCTTTTCTCCAACGATCTCTACCTGTTCTTGTTAAATATTATCGGTGGTTGAAAGAAAATAGGGATCCTGATGGTGATGGGCTCTTGGCCATTATCCAACCGGAAGAAGCTGGAACAGATTGTTCCCCTAAGTATGACGAAATATTGGGGTTAACGGATCTTAGTAATAAGGGATTCATAGAAGCATTAAATAAGATATATAGTTCTTATGAGCTAATTAGATCGGATGAGACTGGTATGTTAAATGCGGATGTTTTTCACGTGGAAGACGTTCTTGTTAATTCGATCTACGCATTAGGTTTACAGTCTCTAGCCAGATTGCTGGGAAATTCGATTGAGTCATTGGAATTTCGTGATGATGCTTCCAAAACAATGGAATCACTTGTAAATAAGTGTTGGGATGTTGATACAGAGGCATTTCTAGACTTAAACGGGTTGCAAGAAATACCCAATAGGACGGTTACTATTAGTTCATTGATGCCGATCATTCTGCCGGACCTATCTCCGGACATAGTAAAGCGCTTAGTAGAGAAATGGATTATATCGGAAGATCATTTTTGGCTGCCGTACCCGTTGCCATCGGTACCGGCTTCTAACTCAAAGTTTATTCCAGGTGATCCGCATGGTTTTATATGGCGAGGACCTAGTTGGATAAACACTAACTGGTTTATAACCAAAGGCTTGAAGTTGCATGGATATCAGGAATTGGCCGATGATATATCTGCAAAAAGTCTTGCCTGTATTCAGAAGTCGGGATTCAGAGAATATTATAATCCATATACTGGCGAAGGATTGGGAGCCAAAAATTTTGGATGGTCTACTCTAATACTGGATATGTAGCGATATGGTTTCTTTTAAGATCTAGTAAAAAGCTTTAGAACTTTACTAATTCCGAATGGGTTAGAGTCGCTGCCCTCGCTGTAACCATTACCATCAACCTCTACATCTGATGGGTTTCTGTTAGCACCTTGGTGATCACTCTCCTCGCCGTAAGTTTCATTTTTTAGAATTTGGGCTACCAACGGGTGTGAATGATCTAGATTGAAGGTGCTTCTCCTACGCATCTTTCCTGTGTCAGGATCTTTGCCAGAGTGCCAACCTTTCTTGAATACTCCCGCGTTTCCAAGACTACGTAGTAGGCCTGTGACATATGATCTTGAGCGTGAGTTTTGCCAGCGCTCGGTGATTTCTTGATGATCAGAATCAATAGCGTCCTGAAGAGCTGAACAAATCTCCGTTGCTAGAAAATTGAAGGCGACGTGGCTTACACCATCCCTTGTTTCTAAATGATTAGCCATAATGATCAGATCGCTCGCCCTGTGTTGATTGTGACCATCGTTCGGATTAGCAGGAAATACAACATCATTGAAACCTGCTGAGGTGGATTCTTCTTGTTGATCTTCTGAATCAGTCGTGTCAGCAGGTGTAGTCTTGACGTCTATCTGGAGGTTATCTTGTGAAATTTCAGGTATGTCTGCGCTATCGTCGGTTGCCAAGTCAGGGCTTGGATCTGGTTCATCCGCCATAATGACCCAATCGACTAACCCAACAGTGACCAGCTTAACATTACCTTCTTGTGACACACGTTCCATTAATTTTTTGAATCCGGAGAATCCGAGTTTTTTCTCATCGAATCCCGGTATACGCCGCATGGTTCTTTGTTTGAGGGATGTCAATAAGGGGGTTCTCTCAGATTGTCTTTCTATTCTGATGATGTCTTCGATTATTTTAATGACTTCAGGTAATTGATGACGGTCTGGGTTGCTCAGCCTAGAAGTAAACCGACCATTTTCCTGTGATATTGTTTCCGGTGGGGTTATTGGATCAACATCTGTGTCATACAGTATTAGTCCGTCCACTTGATCTGCGAGTCTTCTGGAGGTGCTCCAAGACACTCCGATAATGATTACCCTTTTCCCCATAGTTCGCAGGGTATTTACTACGTGTATAAAATCTGAGTCGCCTGAAACTAATACAAAGGTTCCTATATTAGGGTAGGAGTGAGCACATTCTATGCAGTCTGCCGTCATCTTAACGTCGACGCTATTTTTAACTCTGGTAGTCCTGTTAGAGTACGAAGGTGTCCCAGCTGATGGTAATCGTGTAGGAACATACACTGGCTCTATACCTGCTGCATAGAGAGCGGGTGGATCGTTAGTGAATTGACTAGCTCCTCGTAATTCGGGCGCTCTAGTAACCCAATCGGCGTATGCTTTTGCGACTACGACTCTACCGTGGTTACTGACTTCTTCTTTTAGTGCGGATACATTGGGGTTCCGGTGCCCAGCAGCCAGGCTGATTTTGAAATTCTCCCAATCTAGGAATAGGGCTACATCTCCGGTCATATCTAATGATTGATTCATTCTGTTTTGTTTATTTACTTCTTTTTGTAGTTAGAGTTAAAGCTCTACTCCCCAAGTCTAAACTTCATGCATAACTCGAGTCAAGATAAACGTATTTCGTATACAAATGGAAATGATAGAGCTTTAATAGAATATTAGTTGTATTTAAAGTATCCTAAAATCGATATAACATGATGAATTAATTTATGCTATGATCATGTAAATATCTATTTGGGACTGTTATATTGTACTCCCGCACTTTTCTTTTATCCGCGTTACTACTAGTCACCGCTACTCTCTTGATACCCATTTTTATGGCGAACGATGTTCTGTCTGCTAACGGCAAAGCAACTCTCTTAATGACGGAAGAGAAAGGTGCTTATAGAGTAGATATCAGCTCTCTGCCTAATAGACCAGTGGTGAATAACACCCATCTGAGCTTGCTGGTGATGTCAACAGCTGACAGCACTCCAATAACAAGGGCGGAAGTGTCAGTCTCAGCTGTAGGTCCTGTAGGGTCGATAGATATCCTTGCCCATGATGCTCTCAATGATGTCGTCCCACAGTATTTTGAAACCACTCTACCGTTTAATGTAGAAGGCGTTTGGGACGTGACCATAAATCTTTCGTCTGACCTAGGGGAAGAGTCCATATCTATACTATTGGATGTGACTACCGGTAGCCCAGTAAACTGGATACTAATGACTGCTATTGTCGTAGCCATATTAGCAGGAGGAATATTTACCTGGGATAAAGTTTCAGGAAGAAAACGATCCGTAAAGCAAAAACGTACCAAACGTTAATCCCCATATATACTTGTATATTAACGCTTAGTAATTTTGGTCGTAGGAATGTCCTTTCATAGATTTACAACAGTACTCTTAATTGGTGTCGTCCTGATAAATGTTATAGGTCCCATCTTAGATCACCATTTCGTAGAACGTGGTCATAATCATGACCATCTATATTTAAGTGTTACTGCTGCAGATCATAGTCATGTATATGATTCTAAACACAGCCATAAATCGCATGTTTCCAATGTTTCTAGAACTCTATCTGATTCCGATGATAATATAGTTTTTCTGACAAAAGATAATGGTATGCAAATCTTCGGGGCCTATACCAATTCCGATGTTATTCAGGAGTCTGAAGCCCATTACCCTTCGCTAGGTCCTATATTACGTCCGGCATCGGGTTGGAGAGTTCCTTTCGGTTACATAATTGCCCCCATAACGCAACCTCCTATTTTCTAATAGGTTCCAAATATAAATAGGCTGCTACTTAAAAGAGCGCATTTGGTGCCCTTAGTCTGTTTTTGTTTCAGGTATGGAATTGGAAGTTGATTAGGA
>JAPNTN010000008.1:0-6991 GCA_027249445.1 Dehalococcoidia bacterium
ACGAAATGAGAGAAGAACAAATGCGCATGCAAATGGAAGCAGATGAACAGCGCATGGAACGTGAACAAGAGCGCATGGAACGTCAAATGGAGATGGAAGAAGAGCGTATGCAGCGCGACATGGAGATGCAGGAAGAACGAATGCGCATGGAACAGGAAATGATGATGAACAATAGAGGACAAGGTCGCGGCATGGGTCAAGGCCGTGGCATGGGTCAAGGACCCGGTCCTGATATGGATTCAGGACCTCCAGAAAAACGAAGGGGGTTCTTAAGCAATCCTAAGCCAGGAGCCAAGATGGGAACTATTGACAATATTATGGATCCTACCATGTTGGCGGTTGTTGGTATTGGACTTACTATATTAACTACAGGCCTAACTCTGTTCAGGAGTAAATAAGACATGTTTATAGGTTTACCAGGAATAGTTACCAGGATACTCAGCAGATTTTTAATATCCTTACTGTTATCCTCACCCTTTTTCATAGCCGGCGGATTGTCCCACCTTGATCCAAGCGTTCCCTTGCCTCTCACAATCGTGGTCTTATGTGTAGGTGCAGCCATAATCTTACTGGGAACTTACATGAGCCTATCCGGCGTTGCTCCTACTCCTACGCTAGCGACAGGAGAACGAACTCTAGTGTCTCGCCACCCGTCACAATTACCTGCATATTCAAGAATCATTATTAGCTTGCCTTTCATAATTGGCACAGGATACATGTTCACTTTCACTGAAGTTCCATACGTGTACCCATTCGCAACTTTTGTAATAGGCATGTACTTCTTCTTCAAGGGCATGATGAAATACATGCGCAACCTACATATCACTTATACAATTACAGACCGACGAGTAATGCATATGTATAAATTCTTATGGTTACAAACAAAAGAGATTCCCGTGACAAGGATTATTTCCATATCAGAAGCACGTAGTTTCTTTGAGATCATTACAGGAAGGGGAACGGTAGTAGTTTCTGCAGGTATTGGATCGGGCCAAACAGTTCGAATAGAAGAAATTGACAATGTAACACCAGTAGCAGAAACGCTGAGAGAAATGCTACCCCAAGGCGGGGCCGCATAAACTCCCCCTTAATCCTACAGATAAGAAACAAGGCTGATGGAATTCCATCAGCCTTGTTTCTTATCTGTACATCGGCTTGAAGAAGCTATGCAAAAAGTTTCTATTGTGGGCCCAAGTATGAGCCCGTTTTACAACTGAATCGGGAATTTTATCTCCTCGTTTATGTGTTATCCGCATGGTCTCATATTCACTAAGTTCAGGAGGCGCATCAGCAGTAAACAGCAACTCACAACCTTCAGATTCAACATACACCTTGAGAGATTCATAACCCTTTACAGCGCGGTTAGGCGGCTGATATATGTATAATTCAGTACTGCCCAAAAGATCGTCAACATGGTCGCGACCATTACCTCTTCCACCACCTTGGCGTAAGTCTCTTCGATTATAGCCATAATCACCCAGATTCCGGTTTATCACTACAATTCCTCTAAAGCGTAATTTGCGTAGAGCGAATGACTACGGATATATCGCCCATCCGACACGGTCTGTTTCTGCTCGATAAAAATGCCCATCCGTAGAAGTCACAAATAAAGTCGTCATATCAGGCCCACCAAAACAACAATTTGTTGGCCGGTTGCATGAGATAGGGTGAGTCTCTATTATTCTTCCTTCTGGAGTGAATACATATATCATAGGACCCGGGCCAGCGGACTCCCATCCCGCGGTCGCAATGATGTTACCATCGGCATCCAAACACATACCATCTATACCACGATGTACCGATCCTTTGTCACTGCCAAAAGTATGCAAAGTGAAGTAATCACCCAAGGTTCCATCATCTTGTATTGGGTAAGCCCTAAGCTCCCGATCGATATCCAAGCGCTCACTATTACTCTCTGCAACATATAAGGTTTTTTGATCCCGCGAGACTAAAATTCCATTAGGCATTGTAGTATCAAAGGTGACCCTACTGGTATTATATGTGCCGTCACCATTTGGTTCGGACATCAACACGGAACGATTATCTAGTTCTTCGACTTCGCTGGCATCTATATTTCCAGCATTCCAAGGATTAGTAAACCAAATTCTGCCCCTTCGATCCACTGCCAAATCGTTCGGGGTATTCAATTTTTGCCCATCAACCTCATCTGCAATTGTGGTGGTACTTCCATCATCATTAAACCTAACAATCGCGCGGCCGCCTGAGCAGCACCCATATAGATTACCTTCTGAATCATATGCCAACCCATTGGTATGATTCGTATTAGTTCTAACTTCAGATATTTCCTCGAACTCCGGATCGTAAGCCATAATCCTGCTAGTAGGGATGTGCGTAAATAATAGAGATGATCCGTCCCATATTGGACCTTCAGTAACACCACCGTATGGCTTTTCAACTAACTCAAAACGCCAGCTCATATTCTAATCTCCAATTCGATCAAATTCCGTACCCTACCACGCTTCCGCCACACATCTATCGGCAGATTTTATCAGAAGGGTATATTCACATCAATTTCACCGTCCCTATCTCAATAGTCAAATACACATGAATGATATAATTTATACAGAATCATAGAGGCCTAATTAGCTCGGAAATCATCTTACTAGTTGCAAGACATGACACACATCACTAAAGATTTAATAGAGTCAATAATCCTAGCAATACTAGTCTTTATTGTTATACAAACTGCTATTCAAAATTTTAAGGTTGAAGGGTCTAGCATGGACCCAACACTTTCCCATGGGCAGTATGTAATCGTCGATAAAGTCAGTTACTTTCGATTACATGCAGATAGATTCTCAAGAATTATACCCATATGGAAGAGCCAAGAGTCACGGCCACAATTCGCACTAGACCCTCCTAAACGAGGTGAAATCATAGTATTCTCTTACCCCCTCAATCCAGAGAGAGATTTTGTGAAACGGGTCATAGGCATCCCTGGGGATACAATCAAGATTGGCAACGGCCAGGTTATAGTCAACGGAAAGCTCATCAAAGAAGATTATATAGATTCATTAACTCCAAAGGGAGATCTATGGTTTGCAGATGGTTTCAGACCTGAAATTACCAAACTGCAAGACCAACAATATTTCGTACTTGGCGACAATAGACTAGGAAGCAACGATTCTCGTAATTGGGGGCCGGTTCCCGAGGACAACATTCATGGCCGAGTATGGATATCCTACTGGCCAGTAAGCAAATTAGCAGTGATCAAATAGCTTGTAGAAGACAACAGCATAGGACCATCTTTGGCACCCCTATGCTGTCACAAAGATAAAAGATATATGCAGTCATTGCGTTCTATGGAGACGCTATGTAAATATCATCTCCTTCTATCTTAACCTCAAAGACCCTAAGAGCAGCTTCAGCAGGAGGGGTCAACGCTTGCCCTGTCTTTACGTTAAACAACGCTCCATGAAGAGGGCATTCAATCTCTGCACCTGCTAAATCTCCTTCGGATAACGATGCATAAGCATGCGAGCAGATATCATCACATGCGTGAATATCACCATCGACATTAACTAGCAAGATCTGTTCTCCACCAACTTCTACAGTCGTCAAATCTCCAGGACTGATTGCACTAACTTGTGCGACTTTTACGAAATCACCTTGAGCCATGTAGTATCCTCCTATAACTCCCGTACTAGCATCAGAATAAAACTGAAGCTTACTAACTAATCAAAAGCAATAATATAGGATGGAACTAACTACTGCAAAACCGTTAGATCTCTACGTGCAAGACATGAATGAAGAATAGTGAAATTGCGTGGTCGAGATGGTGTATGTTATACTCTGTCTGTATATGAGAGAAGAAAAAGATAAGATAGATAGAAGGTAATAATCAACATAATGTTAGACCAGGAAACAAGGCAGTCCATAACCACAGAATACCAAACCCACGAAAATGACACAGGCTCCACAGAAGTACAGGTCGCCGTTCTCACAGAACGCATCAAGCAAGTTACCGATCATCTCAGGACACACCGCAAAGACGTGCATTCACGCAGAGGTTTAGTTGGTCTCGTCTCCCAAAGACGTAGACTTTTAAAATACCTCAGTAATGAAGATGTTAACCGGTATCAGACTCTCATAAGTCGACTAGGACTCAGAAGATAAATTTGCCCCATCGATCACCCTACAGGGTGGTAGCTTAATCATACCCTCTAGTCCTAGGCCCTATTATTATTTAAGAGGTACATTCCAACTATGTCTACAATGTCAATTCCCACAATTGTGGAACGATCAATCGGAGATAGATCTATACGCTTAGAAACCGGCAGGCTTGCGTTTCAAGCTCATGGGTCAGTAACCATACAAAGCGGCGAGACAGTAGTTCTAGCAACCGTTGTTATGGCAGACAAACCCAGGGGAGATGTAGATTTCTTACCGCTAACGGTAGAATTTGAAGAAAGACTCTACGCAGCCGGTAAAATACCAGGAAGTTTCTTCCGCAGAGAAGGAAGACCTGGCGAATCTGGCATATTATCGTGTAGATTAACAGACAGGTCTATAAGACCCCTTTTCCCAAAATCCCTACATAACGATATCCAAGTTATTCTTACTGTTCTATCGTCAGACCAGGAAAACCCTCCAGAAGTGTTAGGGATGGTTGCAGCGTCTGCAGCTTTATCCATATCTCACATACCATTTGACGGACCGGTAGGATCTTGTAGAGTTGCTTATTTCAAGGAAAATAACGAATACGTTGTGCACCCTACGTATGAACAAATAAAAACCAGTCAACTAAATATGGTTATAAGTAGTACTAGAGACGCAATCCTGATGGTAGAAGCTGGTTCAGATGAAGTCTCAGAAGAAGTTATCCTTGAAGGTATTCGTATCGCTCAAGAAGCCAACAACGAAACCATAGGATTAATAGACCAATTAGTCTCTCAAATTGGTTCCCCCAAGGTGGAAGTTGAGCCAATTAGTGACGAAGCTAAAGCGGTTGAAGCAACAATAAAAAGTAATTTGAATGGGCGTTTGACTGCAATTTTAGAGCAGAATGGACTCAAAGCAGAGCGAGTAGAAGCCCTAGAAGATCTCGAGGACTCTATAGCTTCCGAAATGGCGGAAGAATACTCGAGCGACCAAATAGCCGCCGGATTCAAGAATGTCCTGAAGAATGAAGTCCGACAAAGGATTCTTAACCAGGGCATACGTCCGGACGGACGTTCCACGGACGAAATCAGACCAATATTTGCAGAAGCTGGACTGCTCCCAAGGACTCATGGCTCGGGACTATTTACTCGAGGGCAGACACAAGTGTTATCCATTGCGACTCTTGGCCCTCTTACTATGAAACAAATACTAGACACAGTAGGTCCTAACGATAGCAACAGCAAACAATATATGCATCATTATAATTTCCCGCCGTATTCAACCGGTGAAGCCCGCAGAGTGGGGTCACCTGGCAGGCGAGAAATCGGTCACGGAGCTCTTGCAGAGCGTGCCTTGCAGTCAGTCCTACCGTCAGAAGCAGATTTTCCATACACCATCAGAGTAGTATCAGAAGTCTTAAGCTCTAATGGAAGTACGTCCATGGGCAGCGTATGTGGCTCTACCCTTGCATTGATGGATGCAGGCGTGCCAATCAAAGCTCCCGTGTCTGGCATAGCCATGGGTTTAATTACAGACCCAGATGGGAAATATGCTGTTCTTAGTGATATCCAAGGCATAGAAGATTTTCTCGGAGATATGGACTTCAAAGTCGCCGGTACTACCGAGGGCATCAATGCCCTCCAGATGGATGTAAAAATACAAGGTCTAACTGCTAGCATTCTGAGTGAAGCATTAGAGCAAGCTAGGCAGGGACGACTATTCATTTTAGATAAAATGAGTTCCGCACTCTCCTCACCCAGAGAACAACTTAGCCAATACGCTCCCAAGATGGTACGTATGCAAATTGCTGTAGAGAAGATAGGCGCAGTAATAGGACCACGCGGAGCAGTTATTAAATCTATAATTGAAGAGACTGGATGCTCAGTAGACGTTACAGATGACGGTAAAGTCACCATTGGTTCTTCGGATCAAGAGATGATTAGCTTGGCCCAAAGCAAAGTTGAAGCTCTCACCCGTGAATTAGTTGTAGGGGACATAATAACCGGAAAAGTCGGCAGAACTACTGACTTCGGAGCATTCATAGAACTCCTACCTGGGAAAGATGGTCTTCTACGAAATGAATCGATGCTCGACGGAGAAACAGAACTTGATATCGGTCAGGAAATAACCGTAATGATAAGGGAGATTGATCATCTGGGAAGAGTCAATCTGTCAAGAAAAGCGTTATTCGGAGAGGAAGAGCCTCCTCCACAAAGACCCCAACGATCATCCTTCGGCGATAGGGGGCGTCCCAGAAATGGCGGCGGACGAGGTGGCTTCGGAGGTCGCGACAACAGGTCTGGTGGCAATAGAAGTGGCCCTGATCGTAGATTCCAAGGCGGAGGTTCTCGAGACAGCTAAAAAGCGTTTAAAGCAATTATATAAAAAGCGGGATAAAATCCCGCTTTTTATATAATTTAATCAGATCATAAATCCTCATTATATAGAAAAGGAGCTACAATCCCTTATGGCTACCATAAAAGTACTGATTAATGGGGCAACCGGAAAGATGGGGCAGGAAACAGTTCGCGCTATATCTGAAGAAAAAGACATAACGCTCGTAGGGGCTACCTGTCGAGCCAATAGAGGATCCCTTCTGAAAACAATATCTGGAGAGGAAGTCCCTCTGTCAACCAACCTGAAGGCCCTAATTGAACATACTAACCCTGACGTAATTGTAGATTTTACTAATGCCACAACTTGCATGGAAGCCGTCAGAACAGCCAGTGCATATTCTACAAATTTGGTCCTGGGAGCTAGCGGATTAACTAGCGAAGACATAAGTGCAATCAGGGCTCTTACAAATCAAAACTCCTTCGGGGCTATAATCGCTCCTAACTTTGCTTTGGGAGCAGTAATACTAAAGAAG
>JAPNTN010000009.1:0-3034 GCA_027249445.1 Dehalococcoidia bacterium
TATCCCACATTCCAAATGGTCTCTAAATACACTCGGTCCGAAGCCTCTATTTTTGACCGAAGCCTTCTTATATGGACGTCCACAGTTCTAGTACCGCCCAAATAATCATATCCCCACAGTGTACTGAGTAATACTTCGCGTGAGTATACCCTGCCAGGGTTAGAGGCTAATAAAGCTAATAATTGAAATTCCTTATACGTAAGCGCAACTTTCCGACCAGACAATGTAACTTCATATCGCTCCAGATCAATCGCCAACTCTCCGATTCTTAATACATCGTCGCCGAACGGACCCGACAATCTATAGATAGCCTGTTTCACTCTTAAGCCCAATTCAATGGAAGTACTCGGAGATAGAATTAATTCGTCAGGATTTAAAGAATAATCGTAGTCCTCAACAAAGTCTTTGGGTAATGACACAACTGAAGGCTTCTTTAGCTGACGGGCCTTCTCCAAGACTCGCATCGTGCACTGTCTAGTAACCGATCCCACATCAATAAGCACGGCATCGATTTCAACTGCGTCGCACAATTCCGAGAAACCATCTGCCTCGCTACAAACCTCAAATCCAATTCCTATTTCACGGAGATCGGTTGCTAGACGACTGATCTCGCCATTTGCATTCTCAACCAAACAAATATTAGGCACTTATTTCACATCTTTCGTGGAATACACTGCGATTATATCTAGCTACGCACGGCTTTTCCACCTGTCCATCCCCCTTTTTTGTATCCGGTTATGTGATTGACGACTGGATTCGCACGCCATAATATGGACCTTTACACAGACAAAGGAGAAACCACTATGCAAGACACTTCTCCGAAAAATGAGACTCCTTCAGATATTCGTCTTGCCATTAGATCAGGCGAAGTTACTAGTGTTACATCCGGGTTGGCGGAAGGCTACGTTCAGGCCAATGTCGTAATACTACCAAAAGCACTCTCTTTTGACTTCTTATTGTTTTGCCAGCGAAACCCAAAACCCTGCCCAATATTAGAGGTCATCGAAGCAGGCCAATTTGCTCCTAATCTAACCTGTAGCGCGGCAGATATCCGGTACGATGTCCCTTTATACAACATTTATCGCAACGGTACATTGTCCGAAACCTGCCGTTCTATCGAACACGTTTGGAGCGATGATCTCGTATCTTTCCTGATAGGGTGCAGTTTTTCATTTGAAAATGCATTGAAACAAGCGAATATACCGCTCCGGCATCAAGAGATGAAATGCAACGTACCAATGTACAAAACATCCATACCTACCGTAACAGCAGGCATATTCTCAGGGCCACTAGTCGTTAGCATGCGGCCAATTAAACGAAGTCACATCTCCAAAGCCGTCCAGGTCACTTCCAGATTCCCGGACACTCATGGTGCCCCAATCCATGTAGGGTCTCCAAATACTATCGGTATAACAGATTTGGGATCTCCCGATTACGGGGACCCAGTGACAATTTTTGATGATGAAGAACCGGTATTCTGGGCGTGTGGAGTGACACCTCAGGCCGCGGCTATAGTGTCTCATCCAAACCTAATGATCACACATGCTCCTGGACATATGCTCATCACAGATAAAACTGACACCGATTTCTCCATTTTCTAATGACAAGTCTATAAGCGCGATATCAAAACACATGAATATTAACTCAGACTCCATTGAGTCAGTAATACTGTCAAACGACAAGCGAGGCGTCTCAGAAATAAGTCATCACATTGCTCCGGAATTCTGTGCATCTGCTGCCAACTTCGCCCTAACACACAGAGGCCATGTCCTTATAGCCACCGGTTTCTATATAGCGTCAGCAAAGGCAGCCGAGACAGATGGGCCCCCCGGTGCCATCGCACTCGGCAACGCCCTGAAGAAACTCGGATTCTCAGTAGCTTACGTTTCAGACCTGCATCTGTCGTCTCTATTGGGCAAGCACATTGGCGGAGATTCCAAGATAATAAATTTTCCCATTACTGACAGATCTAACAGCGATTCATTTGCGGAGACTGTGATCTCGCAAGAGACTCCTGATTTACTTATTTCCATTGAAAGATGTGGCCCTACTGAAAAAGACACATACTTAAATATGCGTGGTGTCGACATATCTAAGAATACGGCCCGTATTGATCGCCTCTTCCATTTCGGAATACCGTCAATTGGCATCGGAGACGGAGGAAACGAAATCGGCATGGGCTCCCTAGCTCACGTCATTCCAGAGGTTAACACACTGCCATCCGAACCATGCATAACTCACACAGACGAGCTTATATTGGCAAGCGTATCTAATTGGGGAGCATATGGACTTATAGCAGCTCTATCGAATGAGGTAAAGCAACAGCTACTACCATCTATATTAACAGACCGACAACTCATCGAATCATTGGTGCATAGTGGCCTAGTAGACGGGACTACTGGACAGGGCACTTATAAAGTCGATGGCTTTACCCTAGAAGATAACTCCCAGATTTTAATAGCTCTAGCGAAACTCACCCGAAACGTTCAAGCGTAAAACATATTTATTATAAAGTGTTCTTCTCAAGCGCTAAAATCCGTCGCAAATCCAACATCTCGTCCCTAACTGCCGCTGCTTTCTCAAATTCCAAGTTGCGGGCGGCTTCCTTCATTTGAACTTCCAAGTCTTTTACGACCCGGAACATATCATCAGTGGACATTTGTTCCCGAACCCGAACGTGCGAAGCCTTATCATCGGATGATAATTTAATCGCCTCGGTTATATCATGGACAGCTTTCTGTATACTCTGCGGTTCTATTCCATTATCCGAGTTAAACTGATCTTGCAGGCTGCGGCGCCTTTCTGTTTCTGATATAGCTACTTGCATAGAATCCGTCACTCTATCGGCATACATAATGACATGGCCTTCTGCGTGCCTAGCTGCCCGCCCAATAGTTTGTATTAACGAAGTAGTAGACCTGAGATATCCCTCCTTGTCAGCATCCAAAATTGCAACAAGGCTGACTTCAGGTAGGTCTAAACCTTCTCTAAGAAGATTAATACCTACAATCACGTCGTATACCCCTAGGCGCAG
>JAPNTN010000010.1:0-24753 GCA_027249445.1 Dehalococcoidia bacterium
GCTCAAAATTTGAATATAGACTTGGTAGTAGTAGGTCCAGAAACGCCCCTAGCATCAGGTCTAGTAGATAGCCTTTATAACGTTGGGATCCCTGCTTTCGGCCCAAGCAAGGCAGCTGCTCAAATAGAATCTAGCAAATCATTCGCACGGCAGATAATTACCGATGCTCAGATACCTGGTCCTGAATATCATACTTTCTCAGACCCAAGCCTAGCTTTGTCATTTATAGAAAAAACCGAGTGCCCGCTGGTTATAAAAGCAGATGGACTAGCAGCCGGCAAGGGAGTGCTTATATGCATGGATCAACCTTCCGCCAGAGCAGCTGTTATTACTACAATGTCAGACCGTA
Source organism: Dehalococcoidia bacterium (assembly GCA_027249445.1). Lineage (GTDB taxonomy): Bacteria > Chloroflexota > Dehalococcoidia > Lucifugimonadales > UBA3495 > UBA3495. The sequence continues at coordinate 350 of JAPNTN010000010.1, forward strand.
TATTTGGTTCCGCAGGGGACACGATAGTCATAGAAGAGTTTTTATCAGGACCAGAAGTGAGCGTCTTTGCTTTTAGTGATGGAACATCTATATCGAAACCGATAGCAGCCTGCGATTATAAAAGAGTGGGTGATGGAGACAAAGGACCCAACACCGGCGGCATGGGAAGTTATACGCAACCTAGATTCTGGTCCGATGATCTCGAGAATCAAATTATGACAGACATTATGGAACCGACAATTCGTACGTTAGCTGAAAGGAATATACCTTACAAAGGTGTCTTATACGCCGGGATAATGTTGACCCAATCAGGTCCACAGGTGCTGGAATTCAATTGTCGGCTTGGTGATCCCGAGGCTCAGGTCATACTGCCGTTATTAGAAAGTGACCCCCTTAAAGTAATGGAATCATGTGTCAATGGATCTCTTGATAAAATGATCGTTAAATGGAATGAGAACCCTCACGTGGGAGTCGTAATGACTTCAGGTGGATACCCGGAGAAGTACGAAGTAGGGAACACCATCAAAGGCCTAGAGTCTGAAACTCCAAACAGCCTAGTATTCCACGCAGGCACAACACATAACCCGAATACTGGGGAAATAGTTACAGCAGGTGGGAGAGTATTAACAGTGGTGGGATGGGGTGAATCAATAGCTGACGCCAAATCCAATGCATATAATAGAGTGGATACTATTTATTTCGACGGGTTTAACTATCGAACCGACATAAGTGATTAGTGAATAGCATTATTTCAGCCATGCATCAATCAATATCTACATACGATTTAGAATCAGCTTTTCAACAAGCCCTATCTAACGGCACGTTCCACAACTATTCGCAAAAGAAATTTGGGAGATACTCTGAGTTTGCCACATGGTTGACCGAAGATATGCTGCCAATCCTCTCCACTGAACAAAGTTTAGACTTATACAAGTGTTCCGGAGGCCGGAAAACTTCAGACTTTAAAGCCAATAGTATAGAAGACGTACGAGATACTTTAGATTTTCTGCTATACGACACCATCAAGCTTGAGGGTCGATTCGATGAATGTGTATCAGATGTTGGGGCTTACAAACTGAATGGTACAGGAAAAGAATTTGTGTCTTATCTTCTTCACTTAAGAGACCCGTCGCTATTCGGCATTTGGAATCAGTCATCTGAGCGTGCTTTAAAACTCCTGGGCTGGGACACTCCAAATCTAAGAAAAGGTCCTTGGGGAATAAGATACATAGACATGTTAGATTTATTACACCGCATACAATCCCGATTCCAACTGCCTGACCTATCAGCCGTCGATCAATTCAATTATTGGCTGACGCGTTTCTCCCCTATGGCTACCACCACCAAATCAAATACATCTCGAACGGGTGCCTAATGGATTGGATAGAAAGAATCAAGACTCTACTCCCTGAATTCGATCAAATTCGACAAGAGCGGGAAATACATATACGGGAAGAGGCACAACAAACAGACAGAGATCGGAATACCATTGATAGTGTAATCTCTGAACTACAGATACCCGAAATGTTACAGGGCATAAACGCCGTGGTATTACACGGTCAGGGAACCATATCAATCGAATCGTCTTGGGAAACCCAAAACGAGGACACCGATTACACCCTGGAAGATGAAGGGACTGGCCCAGATTATATAAGCGTTATACTATCCTGGAATGAGCCAACCGGAGGCGACCAAGAGAGAGAGATCGCCGTAGATGTTGGAATAACCATGAATGGTATTTACCTACAGATAAATGAAATAGACATAAGACCTGACCGCTCAGCGGTTGAGACTGCTTTATTAGAAGCAATAAAAGAAGAACTAAGGCTAATAATATAGTCGGAGCAAGCTACTACCGTACGGCAGTCTTGCCAGCCTAAATTCAAGGTCTAACCATCAAAAGAATCGAAAGGCTTATGAACATTATCCGGGCAAATTCAGAAGCATCTAATTTGAAGCCATGCGTCCTAAGTGACTTTGACGATACCGCAGCACACCAAAACGTGGCCGAATTATTATTGAACAAATTCGGAGACCCCACGTGGACAACCATTCGCGCTAATTTTCGAAAGGGCGATCTCACACTGAAGGATTATCAAGAAATAGTGTTTCGCAATATCGCCACCGACATACCCACCATGCAAAAACATGTGCAGCAACATGCCAGCTTACGGCCTTATTTCGGAGAACTGGCTGAATACTGCTGTGTCAACGATTATCCTATGGCAATAGTCAGCCAAGGTTTAGACTTTTACATCCAAGCATTACTGGACTACGAAGGCTACGGTTCCATTCCTGTATTCGCAGTCAATACAACTGTTAATGGAAACGCAATATCATACCAATACGATTACGTACGGCCGGGGAAGGAATCCCTCGGCAATTCTAAGGGACTGATTGTAAATGAGTACCAAAAGAAAGGCCACAGAGTGTATTACATCGGCGACGGGAGATCTGATTTTGAGGCGGCAGTAGAAGCCGATATTGTTTTCGCACATAGTGTGCTAGCCGAAGAATGTGAGCGGCAAAACATACCCTTCATTCCATTTACTGATTTTGGTGATGTATTATCAGCATTACAATCAGATCAGGGTAAAACATGATATCCAACCAAATCCCAGTTAGAAATAGGAGAGATAGCTTTGATTGACAGGTATTCCAGGCCGGCCATGAAACAAGTCTGGTCTGATGAGAACAAATATCAAAAATGGCTAGATGTAGAACTAGCCGTTTCAGAGGCTTGGGCTGAGGAAGGAGTTATCCCAGAATCTGACATGAAATTATTGCGAACCGCCACATACAACCACGACCGTATGATGGAAATATTTGAGACAACTCGTCATGATGTTACAGCCTTTCTAACATCAATAACCGAAAATCTAGGACCGGAGGGTCGTTGGTTACACCTAGGAATGACATCAAACGATATGTTAGACACAGCTCAGGCAATGCAGATGGTCCAGGCCGGCGAGCTATTAATTGGCGAGGTGGATAAGGCAATAGAAGCTCTCGCTGAACAAGCGATTAAGCATAAAGACACCTTAATGATGGGTAGAACGCATGGTGTTCACGCAGAACCTATCACTTTTGGACTCAAGATGGCTTTATGGTGGGAAGAAATGAAGAGGCAACGCACCCGCCTTGTTGACGCGTGTAATGGAATCAGGGTAGGTAAGATTTCAGGTGCGGTCGGAACACATGCTACCATTCCGCCAAGGGTAGAAGATAATGTTTGTAGGCACCTTGGCCTACAGGTAGCCCCAGTATCCAATCAAATAATACAGCGTGACAGACATGCCCATTTCATGACTACACTTGCCCTCATAGCAGCCTCGCTGGAAAAATTTGCAACAGAGATCAGAGGCCTCCAGAGAACTGAAATACATGAACTAGAAGAACCCTTCGGACATGGGCAAACAGGTTCTTCATCGATGCCACACAAGAGAAATCCCGAATTAGCAGAACGCATATGCGGCCTCGCAAGGTTGATAAGGGGAAACAGCGTGACCGCTATGGAGAATGTTGCCTTATGGGGTGAGCGGGATATAAGCCACTCGTCAGCCGAGCGAATCATACTGCCAGATTCTTGCTTGGCACTAGATTATATTCTAAGCATCTTTACAGGTATTGTTAAAGGCCTGCGCGTCCTAGACAAACAAATGTGGGCTAACGTAGAGAGCAGCCGTGGGCTTATATTTAGTCAACAAGTTCTGCTGTCTTTAATAGACAAAGGACTCTCAAGAGAAGATTCATACAAGATCGTTCAGAGAAACGCCATGAAAAGTTGGGACGACGGAGAAGATTTCCGTTCGCTATTAAAGAGTGACACGGATGCACTAGCTAGCTTATCAGTAGACGATATGGAAAAAATATTTGATTATGGTTACTATACAAAACACATCGACGAAACGTTCAATCGAATCGGACTATCTAAGTAGCATTTAAGAGAATATTAATGATTATAAACACTAATTTGCCAGATATCATGCACCAGGGAAAGGTCAGGGATACCTATGCCGTTGATGACGAGACCTTACTCATGGTAGCTACTGATAGAATCTCCGCATTCGATGTCATATTGCCTGCAGGCATTCCACGAAAGGGCCAAATTCTCAATCGGATATCCGCCTTTTGGTTCGAAAAGACTAAGGATATAGTACCTAACCATTTTCTGTGTTTAGCGGATTCCCCAGACCTTAAATCGAATTTTGGCGATAATCCTCTTCTGGCCACATTGCCATCAGAGATTGCTAGGCAAGCAATGATTGTAAAAAGAGCCGAACGCATTGATATTGAATGCATAGTTCGAGGATACATTACTGGGCAAGCCTGGTTAGAATATCAACGCAATGGAACAGTGTGGGGCCTGTCGATGCCATCTGGCATGCTAGAGGGTACACCCTTCCCCGAACCGCTTTTCACACCTACCAATAAAGCCGAAGAAGGCCATGACGTGAACATTACACAAGATCAAGTAGAGGATATAGTTGGAAAAGAGCTTGCGAAAGAACTCGAAGTTGTAAGCAAACAGATATATTCTTTCGCTGAACAGCACTCTAGGCAGAGAGGCATTATACTTGCAGACACAAAACTGGAATTTGGATTGCTTGATGGCAAACTAATCTTGATCGACGAGTTGATAACACCTGACTCCAGTAGATTTTGGAACGCAGAAGGATACTCTCCAGGAAAGTCTCAACCTAACTACGATAAACAGTTTGTGAGAGACTATCTGTCGGGGCAAGGCTGGAATCAAAAACCACCTGCACCGCAACTGCCAAAGGATGTAATAGAGAAGACCACACAGCGTTACACGGAAGCGTACAAACTGCTTACCGGGGAATCCATATCATAAAGTAAATAGGAGATCCATAGTGCCATTATCAAAGCATCGTCGTCGTCGTGGACGAATACAACCCGGTAGTAGAAGCTCAGACGCCTCTTTATCGTTAAACCGACCTAAGCCAAAAGCAAACTGGTGGTACATATCTGCCTCGGCAATCATAGCTTTTCTTGTAATAGCCGGCTTCGTTGTAGGTGGTGCGTCCTTTGGTGCACGTGGTGGCGATTCTGAGACTTACGTAAAAGGAATCGGTATAGAGCATCAAATAATGCCAACCAGGCGGCACATAAGTGAGGGTACGAAGGTGGAATATAACACTGTACCACCCACCTCTGGGGACCACTACGCAAGATGGGCAGAGTGTGGGTTCGAAGAGTTTGAATTAGTTGATGAACGGGTGGTACATAATTTGGAACACGGAAATATTGTCATCAGCTACAACCTGGAAGATACCGATGCAATTGATCAACTCCGAAAAGTATTTGACGATATCGGACCTTCTAAACTGTGGGGCGTGGCACGACCTTATGACGCAATACCTACTGGAACTATCGTGGCAGCGGCATGGGGAATATCGGATACTATGACCACAATAGATAAGGAGCGTCTAGAAAAGTTTTTTGACACTTACGCCGGCAACCTCGGGCCAGAAAGACTGGTCTGCACAGAAAGTGGAGTAATGGCGCCTCCGACTAGCTAACCGTATTATCCAATCAACATATCACCAGTACAAAAGAGTTGAATTATGTATTTAGCAAAGGTCAGGGTAACCTTAAAAAACATGGTCAATGATCCACAAGGGCTGACAGTACTGGGTGCTCTAGGAAATCTAGGGTTCCAAACTGTAAAAGATGTCCGCGTTGGAAAATACATGGAGATAACAATCGATGAGTCATCTCAGCCAGTGGCTGAAGCAAAAGTAAATGATATGGCTGAAAAACTTCTGTCGAATCCAGTAATTGAAGAATTCACGTATTCGCTGGAAGAGATCGCCATAGATTAAATATCAAAATCTGCAAAGGAGTCCAGTAGTATATGGCTTTTGAAGAGAACACATTCATATACGTAGGGGCAGAAACATATGGATTGTATCGCCTCTCGCCAGGATCAGACTCTTGGGAATGCCTAACCAATGGACTTCCGGATAAAGTGCAGGTACAGGGACTGATTATCCACCCTGATAATCCTGAGATATTGTTTGCTGGAACTCATGACGGTCCGTATAGAAGCTTAGATAGAGGTAACAGTTGGACACGCTTAATTTATCCCGCAGATGGCCCTAGTGTATGGTCTTTCTTATTTAAGCCTGGGGACCCCACAACTATGTACCTAGGAACTGCGCCTGGAGAAGTGCATAAAAGCACCGACGGTGGTGATTCTTGGCATAAAACACCCGCAATAATGGGATCCAATGAATGTATCATGTCATTCCCAACTCGCGTTATTGCGCTTACCGCAGATCCAAACGCGCCAGATGAGATATATGCAGCATTAGAAGTTGCCGGGGTAATCAGAAGTCTTGATGGCGGAGACAATTGGGAAGATATTACTGGATCACTCGCGCCTAGTGAAGATACCCTAGATCTACACGGAATTCACTGTACTGCTGCTTCACCACACACCGTTTTCATCACTACTAGACAAGGACCATTCATAGGACCTGATAGAGGCAGCGATTGGATACCAATAAATTTCGGTCAATTCTCAGAGATCACATATACTAGGGACCTCTGGTCTGACACCCACATACCTAACGTTCTGTATGTGTCAATTGGCGCTGCAGCTATAAGCGATAAGGGAGCTGTATTCAGGAGCCGTGACCTATTCCGATCCTTTGAGACAGTCGGAAGTGGGGTTATCTCTAATAGCACAATGATGGCCATTAGAAATAACCCAAGAGCCCCGCACAACGTATTCTGTGTTGCCCGAGCAGGAGAAGCATTTGGTTCCCAGGACGATGGTGCAACCTGGAAAGCGTATCCTCTTCCAGAAACCGCCAAGGAAGTTAGGGCTCTAGCCGTAGGTTAATAGAAAACTGGTAAGTCTACTGGGCCCTACGTTTCCTATCAGTCTTATATGATTCGACCCATTGTTAAAGGTTTGCTTGTAAGAGAGCTATTATTTCCGTCACCGTAGCTTGCTGCCATTCTCCAGCTTTGGCTCCGGTCCTATTACGCCGTTCCCGACCAAACTCTTGGTCCGTAATGTCAGGATTTTCGTCCCTTATTTGCTGTTCAATAACTCTTTGTTCCTGAGCTGCCACTTCTGGACGTTCGATCCAGTGACATATGTATTCATGTTCACTGGTATAAAAAACTGCCACTGGAATCGACATATATTTCCCTTCTTTCAGAAACTCATTCATAATGTCTTCATGAGAGTCCCGTGGGAATATTTTCATATCCCAGCCAGCTGCCTCTGACATCCTAGCTAAAACTGGCAAACCTCGTACCACATCTCCACACCAGTCTTCGCCTATAACCATCATCTTGGACGGTCCCTTGGGATTAGCTGCAATATCTTTTAAGGTCTTTGACTCTTCGTCATTAACCTGAAATTTATCGTAAAATTCCTGAAATCTTGCTTTGTTAACATTGATTTGGCCTATATAGTCTGAGTATCCAAATCCTTCTAAATATCTCTGAGGTGTAACAACCGTACTTTCACTCGCCATTTCACTACTCCCTTAAACTAAATGTGCAATCAGTTTACTATTTGGCCGACCAACGGTCGGTTATCCAATTTCTCAACCAGTTTTACCTTGAAACCCAATTTCAACTTTTCCATCAGGATATAAAATTATTGGAACCGAATCTCCATAGTCCAAAGCTTCATCCAGTGTATCCTGACTTTGATCGACCCGTCTTTCTTCATAATCCACCCCTTCACGACGCCATGTCTCCCTCAAAAGATCACAGGCAGGGCAGACTGTAAGTGTGTATACGATTGGTATATCGGCCATTCCTATCTCCAGACCATCAGTTTTGGAAATTCTACATCCTATTTCGAGACGTGTCACCACAGCTATTTTCTTGTATCCCGTCATGTGCATAGATATAATGACGCTGGCTATGAGGATATACACCAGATATAAGGAGGGAAAATGATAGCCCTAGTAGTGACAATCAATATCAAGCCCGGGTTTAAAGATCAATTCATGGCATCAATGATGGGAGACGCACGAGGTTCAAACAATGATGAACCGGGTTGCCTAAGATTTGATGTTCTTCAAGATAACGAAGACGACAACCAGATCCACCTATACGAAATATATCAAGATGACGCGGCTGTCGAAGCACACCGCAACGCACCACATTATGTAAAATGGAGAGAGGAGTGCAAAGATTGGTTCGCTACTGAAAACGTACGTAGATTAGCTACACCAGTCTATCCGCCTCCCGAAAAATGGGAAAAACGTGCTCCAGTAGACTAGTCCAGATAATATAAACAAAGGATGGGCTAAAGGCCCATCCTTTAAAATACCCATAACAAATCAATTACCATTTCTGATTTAAGACATACCATCAACTTTCAGCAGGTTCTAATCACATATTTCTCAACAGAACGTTTCTAAAAGTTTCCGCAAATACTGCAACTTCAGCTTCCTTTGTCTCAGTTGACAGAGCTCCTACTAAATTAGGAGCCATTAGTATACCCTCGTTCATAAGTCCTAGGAACACGCGATCTCGTAATCCGGTATCACAGTCAGCAATGTCACGGTAGTTCTGTATCTCATGACCTACAAAATGAATTCCAAATAGAGAACCTATACCAGTAATTTGGGCAGGGACCTCTAGGTCAATACAGATATTATGAATCTCAGAACGTAATCTTTGCCCGTGCATTTCTAATTCTTGGTAAACTCGTGGGAGCAGATGGTCCAAGGTAATAACTCCAGCCAACATAGAGACAGGGTTGCCATTGAACGTGCCTGCATGGCTAACTCTAGGCCCTAACCTAGGATCGTACAACTCCATGATATCCCTCCGACCACCAAAAGCACCGACAGGAAATCCGCCGCCGATTATCTTACCTAGGGCAGTCATATCCGGAGTTATATCATAATGAGCCTGACAGCCTCCTGGGGAGACACGATAACTAATAACTTCATCAAAGATTAATACTATTCCATGTTCTTGGGTGAAACTGCGCAACATAGATAAAAATTCATGCGTTGCGGGAACCATACCAACTGACCCCATGACTGGTTCTACAATTACTGCTGCAAGATCGCTGCGATGGTCTTGTAAGATGTTGAGAGCTACTTCTGTATCATTAAATGGCAATACAATCACTTGATCTAATATTTCACTAGGCAACCCTTCACTCGCTGCTAATGGTTCCGGTGAATCCATACTGCCTGCTTTTGAGACATCTACTCTTACACTTACAGATACAGAGTCATGAGTGCCGTGATAACCACCTTCCACTTTTGCAAAGGACGTTCGACCAGTAAAAGCTCGGGCTGCTCTAATAGTGTTTAAAGTTGCCTCCGTACCAGAATTAGTGAATCGAACGAGATCGAAACTTGGTATCCGCTCACATAAACTCCGAGCCAGTTCAACTTGGTGAGTGTTGGGAGCATTGTACCCAACACCATTTTCTAATTGACTCCGCACTCCATCAATAACGGGTTGGAAACCATGGCCCAGTATCATAGTCGTCATAGTATTTATGAAATCTAACCGTTCACATCCATCAATATCCGTAACTATCGCTCCCTTGGCAGACTCAATAAAGATCGGATATGGTCTCCAATAGATAGAATTCCTACTATCTCCCCCGGGTAGATACTCACAAGCATTATCCCAGTAAGCTTTACTCTTCGGAGTTAACTCCAAGTATCTGGATAATTCATCGTTAGTTGAGTGCATCATTCCCACGTCCTCATAACAAGTGGCCAAGATTATACTACTCAGATAGGACATACCAAAGGGGCATGCAGCGCAGAGTGCCAAATTTTTGCACCCCGAACCATCTACCCCTCTATAGTCTATTCCCGATATAAGTTTCTAAGTGGTAACAGTGTTTCTCGGTAATTCCTTAACCAATATATTTGACACTAAAAACACTGATTCGTCCGACCGATGAATCGCAAATTCTTGAAAATCATCTTCTACCACAAGATATCGCGACATAACATCTTTCATATCATTTTTTAGAGCGTCCATGATGTCCGGCGAAACGTCCATACGGTCTCGCATCAAAACCATCTGCAGGCGCTCTCTTGCTGAAATTTTGCTGGCAACAATCCTCGTCTGGTCCCGCTTGGCAATTACCCATTTTATTAGTTCACGCATGTGAGTAAGCACCTCTATTCATTCCCATGATTTCTTTAACTTTGCCCATAATACCTGTTTTAGGGTCTAGATCCATCAATGGAACATCATCTCCATCTATTCTGGCAGTAATACGTGAAAACGCTGCTCCTGAAACAGCTCGTTTATCATGTATTACTGGGACTCCTTGGTTAGTTGCTGTTATCAAACGATCATCTGCAGGAACCATTCCAAGCACTTCTACGGCCAACAAATCAACAATGTCATCCTTATCCATCATCTCACCCCGTTTAACCATTCCAGGCCGTATCCTGTTGATTATTAGCTTGGGGTTATGAATTTCTGCAGCCGCCAGTAAACCAATCACTCGATCCGCATCACGTATTGCAGAGACTTCCGGAGTAGTTACAATTATGGCCTCTTCAGCAGCAGCAATAGCATTCCTAAATCCTTGTTCTATTCCGGCAGGGCAGTCAATTAACACGTAGTCAAATTCACTTTCAAGTTTAGAGCAGAGTTCCTTGACTTGTTCTTCAGTGATACAGTTCTTGTCCCGAGTTTGCGCAGCCGGTATCAGGTATAGATCCTGATTGTTCTTATCTTTAATCATACCTTGATGCATTTTGCAGTTGCCTTCGATTATGTCAACTAGATCATATACAATACGATTTTCTAATCCCATAACAACATCAAGGTTTCGTAATCCGATATCAGTATCTATAACAACCACTCTGTGCCCTCGCATTGCCAGTCCAGTACCAATATTGGCAGTAGTTGTAGTTTTTCCAACGCCACCCTTACCTGACGTGATTACTATGGTTCTACCCTTCATACAATACCCCTCCACTGTACCCAGAAAACCTCCCAGTGTATGTCGTTACATATATTGAATTACGCCGGATGAAGGCTATCTTAGGCTTACTTCCTCTCGATTTATTCTGTTTGGATTTCTCAGGAGAGACTCCCCCACAATCGCTAATTTGGATTCTGTGAGAATTCAAATTTGACGCTACTATTACTGACTGTGTATCTCCACTAGCACCAGCATGAGCAAATCCTCTAAGATTTCCGAAAATGATTATGTCTCCGTCAGCAACTAGTTGCGCGCCAGGATTTACATCTGCTAATACAACTATATCTCCAGGGTATTTAATAACCTCACCTGAGCGACATGTAGTCTTTATAAATAGTGCTTCATTTCTCCGGTAGGCATCTATCAGCTCTTCGGTTTTGTTACTTGACTTAACCTCTACAGGTTCAGATTCATCTCTAATTGGAAATCCGACGAGATCATCTAATTTTTCTTCATCGTCTTCCATAATTTCCGAAATATCTGAAGATACATATTCGGTATCGTAATGCAATTCCCCATCAGAATAGCCAGTAGCTTTAATCAATCCATCCAAATACTCTGGCGTATCTGGGAGGTCGGATTCAGAGCTATCAGTATCTACAGAGGAATCATCTACCAAGTCAATCTCATCATTTTCTATATGGCTGATAGTATCTAAATATGTGGCTGGATCGTTATGTTGAATTACAATCGCCTGCTGTGGCTGCAATTTTCTTGAAGGATCCGCTAAATCTACCCCGAATCCATTACGTTCCGATAGTGCTTCAGACAATACAAACGGATCACACCAAAATCTGGCTACTGTAACATCCGATTCCGATTCAATGATTTCCTTTATTTTGTGGATCTCGTCCTTAACCAGGATCCGTTGCCCCACATTTACGTTTATAATCCCAGTCGAATACATAAAACGATTAGTAACTAAATGGTCATGCAGATGTTGGGATACAACAGAAATATCTTCAATATCATCTATTGTGAGATTAACTGTGCTCCCTCGGCCAATAACTTTAACTAGACTCGTTTCGAGCATAAGGCTGAATTAACCCTACAACACTATTACTTGGGAGAATCTGTGCATGGACTAATAATAACCATAAAAGTTGCAACCACCCGACGCACTCACTTCCCACTAAGTTGCTAATAATTTATATCAAGATCACTTTTTTTAAGTCAAGGACAAAGGATACCCATTTTCCACAATTTCTTCAGACTGTTCTACAGAACGCCGATAATCAAGGGTACCCAAACAGAGTCACGTGATACCTTAAAAGCTGCCTATCATCAATTTCAAGTGGGTTCATTATTGAATATTCTCGGGAAGTAGAGACCCCGTACAGGCTTGTAAATGACGCTTACAATAGATAGAGCCAGAAATGCACTACCAGTTATGGTCATTATCAGGGGTGCATTGAAGACATCCGCCAATATGCCATTGAATAAATTAGCAAAAGCCATACTGCCTCCGACGTGCATGCTGTATATTCCAGACACTCTTCCACGAACGCCATCCGGAACCACAGCCTGAATGACTGTATGAGTAACTGTCATAAAACCGGCAGTGCTCGCTCCTAATAAAACAGCAAATAACAGAGCCATCTCCATCAAGGAAGATACTCCTAAAGCCACATATGTAAGGCCACTCGTTAGTCCCACAAACAAGAAAACGCGGCCTCTAACAGCGTCTGTCCTGACCCCTGCCAATAATACTGAGGATATCAAAGCTCCTACGCCTATACCTGACATCAACAAGACCGCGTGATTAGGATCGCCAGTTTTACTCATTATTTCGGACATCGCTGGTAACAGAGATTCGTAAGACATAGTCAGAGTACAATGAAATACCGCGAACATTATCATGGCCAATACGATTGGAGTTGTATAAACATAAGCAAAACCATCAAATATGTTTCTTCCTACGCTCTTCCGTTGATCTACTTCTCCGGTAGACCTTGTCTTTATCCGCATAGTCTGAACAAGACCTATCAAGTAGAACAGTGCACACACCCAGAACGCCCAATCCAGGCCTACATAAAGAACTACTGGGGTAATCGCCAATGGCCCCACCGCTCTAGACCCTTGTTGAGTAGCCTGGTTTAAAGCAACCGCGTTCAGCAAGTGCTCTTTTGGAACTAAATTCGGGACCAGAGACTGAGTCGCAGTCATTTGAGAAGCCCTCAGCGTTCCATTAAAGAAAGCTAGAGCGACTAACAGGAGTGGCCCTATTAAGCCTGTCATTACAAGAATTGCTAGAGCAACGTTATGCAATAGGTTCAAGGCATACGTCCAGGACAACACAGTCTGCCTGTCGAATCTGTCAGCTATAAATCCAATCAAAGGAGTGGCCACTAGCCGCGGAATCATCGCAGCAAATACAACCAACCCAGCCCAAGAATAATAACCCGTGATCTCAAATGCTAAAACGGCACGCGCCACGATTAAAGCCCATGCCGCGGCACCTGCCAATAGGTTAGCCGTCCATAAAGTCCTATAATCCTGATATTGTAGGGCGATTAAAAATCTACTTGATATCGTCTTAAGAAAGTTACCCACTAGCTATACTCCAAAACTTCCGGTTATTTTCGGATCTTCATTCAGCAGATCCGAAAATAGCTACTGAACAGGTAAATGAACCGGGACGTCCGCCTAAGTTATGGGTCAGTCCAACATCAGCTTTTTTGAGTTGCCTACCTTCTGCCTTTCCCTGCAATTGTTTATACACTTCGTAAATCATGCGTATGCCACTGGCACCAACAGGGTGACCAAAACACTTAAGACCGCCATCAGTATTAACTGGTAGATCACCTTCCAACGTAAAGCTACCGGAATGCACATCCTCCGATGCCTTACCTCTAGCACTAAAGCCTAGATCCTCACAAATAATCAGTTCAGTAATGGTAAAACAATCATGCACCATGGCCAGATCTATATCCTCTCTAGGATCCGATATACCGGCTTCATCGTACGCAGATTGACTTGCTTTGACAGTCTCAGGGAAGTGCGTAAAATCCCAATCGTCCCTTAAGACCCCAAAAGCTCCTACTGATAATCCTAAACCCTTAACCAATACATAATCTTTTCTGAGGCTTTGGGCTATTTCTGGTGTAGTAATTATCGCAGCTGCAGCACCGTCACTGACACCGCAACAATCAAACAAACCCAAGGGCCATGCAATCATTGGAGCGTTAATCACTTGATCTGTAGTTATTTCACGTTGAAAATGAGCTTTAGGATTAAGCGTTCCATTATGATGGTTTTTTGCTGCGATTTCGGCCAGAGTAAGTTTGCCTTGATCATATGGTATGTCATACTGATGGAAATAACGAGTTGCCGCCATTGCAAACTGAGATGGAGGAGGTGTGGGAGGAGCCACATCTGCCCCAGGAGCTTCGGGAATAGCTAACCCAGAGAATCCAGAGTCCTTCAGTTTCTCCACTCCAACCGCTAGAACAATATCGTATATTCCTGCAGCTACCGCATAACAAGCGTTGCGAAATGCGTCAGTTGCCGTTGCACATGCATTCTCCACTCTAGTGATCGGTATATAGTCTAACTTAAGTGCCTCTGCTAATGGTTGCCCCGTTCTAAAAGAGCTTACTGTCCCGAGCCATGCGGCCTGGATATCCTTCGCTTCCAACCCAGCATCAGCATATGCTTCATATCCCGCTTCCACCATTAAATCTGCGGCGCTAGAGTCCCAGCGTTCTCCAAAGTTACTACACCCCATACCGACTATGGCAACCCTATCCTTAATTCCGCGCATCAACGACACCTCGCATTGGTATAGATTTCCAGTAATAATTATGTATCCCATTCACTATTCGAAGCTTACGAAAACTCATCTGTACAGGCATGCCGATATGGACTTGATCAAGATCTCTATCGGTCATCATGCACAGAATACGTCCACCGTCGACGAAATTGACTACGGTGATAACCAATGGAACATCGACGGTACCCGCAATATAATCCATAGAGTACGTAAAGACGCTCCCCAACTGGTCACTAAACCTAACAGATGAATAGCCCTCTCTACTCTGACAGTTTACACAAACCGTTTGCACAGGATATTGAATGTACCCGCAACTATCACATTTACTACCGTACAGCCTAATATTCTTATCACTCTCTCTCCATAACGCCGTTGCTGAAGGAGATTGCGGATCTGGCCTTCGAGATCCATCATCAACATCCCACACGGACCGCCATTTCGCGTACGTTTCGTAGGATTCTAAAACTTGCTTAGATATCAAATTACCAGTCACACCTAGCACGCCTGCAGGCAGTTGCAAGTCTTTGGTAGCCCTGAAACCAAGGATATCGCTGCCGTCACCATAAGACACAACTAAGATGCGATCTCCCTCAAACCGTGATTCCAATGATTTAGCCAACAACATAGGAGCGAAAGCCGCTCCTATATTACCAAGCTGACCAAACATAGGGTCCTCTATCTGCTCACTATTGAACCCCATACCTCTTGCCAAGGCCGTATGCCTGCGCGCGTCTGGAGCATATAAGGCCAATTTAGAAAAATCAGATGAATGCAAATTATATTTAGATAAATACCCTAAAATACCATCGTTTAGAACACTTTCAAAGCCCTCTTCAACGGCAAACCTATCCTCCCACGTTCTGACAAAAGAATCCCCGCTCGACCGCCAATTATCAAGTATATTTCTGCTAACCGAATGGAACCCTTCATATTCTGCTATCAGGTTATGATCCCCAACCAAGAATCCAACTGCGCCATCTCCAGCATTGCGTTCCGTTTCACTCCTTGGGGGTCCTTGTCTACTATCTGAAACTATCACCAGTATTTGATTACATGATCCCGCTACCACCGCATCAAATGCTAACCGAAGGGCGCTTGTACCACATTTTAAAACATCCGTTACATCTGAAGTGAACAAGTTATCACTCAGATCTAAAGCTTCCGCCACTATGGCAGCGCACTGTTTCTCCGAATAAGGAGGAGTCGTACTAGCAAATATGAGGCCATCTACTTCTTTTCTATCGAGCCCTCTTAAACATTCATAGCCCGCAGCAACACCCATAGTAACGGTATCTTCATCAAAATTTGCTACAGATCGTTCCTGAGTAGAATGCCAACCAACAGTATCAACCCCGAGCCTATATTTTGGTATATATGCCCCAAAATTTATTATCCCTACCAAATACTCACCGTCCTAGGCTTTTCGGCAATGCTATCAAGCATCTCCAAACTATGTCAATTTAAACTCCACAGCATACTATTAGGCCTATGTTACAATGAAATTTATAGAGAGTAACCAGCGTCGATTAATCTGTCTTCAGCCTAAATTTATTGATCCATATAAACAAACTAATACTCGTGTCAGTTGTGACAGCCATCATGCTAGTAGCGCTGCTTTCGGTAGCGTGCAGCTTTCAACCTGCAATACAACCATCTATAGCCAATGAGCAATCACTAACCACTGGTTTTGAACGAGTCGAAGAAGTGTGGCAACTCTTAGAGCAACAGCACATTAATCGTAGCGACCTAGACTCAGATAAGATCAGCGAAGCTGCTATACGAGGAATACTGGAATCACTCGATGATCCATACGCTTCATTCCTCGACGCTGAACAATTCTCAATGGAGTCGCAGGACGTGCATGGTTCCTTTGAAGGAATCGGAGCACACGTAGGTATACTGGATGAAAAGATAACGATAATTGCTCCCATGCCAGATTCTCCAGCGGAAAAAGCAGGCATACGATCTGGAGATATCATATTGGGCATTAACGGAGATAGCACTGCAGATACTACCCTTCTTGAGGCTGTATCCAAGATCAGGGGAGAAAAAGGTACTACAGTGGATCTTTTAATCCTACATGCAAACGAACCTATTCCAGTGACGATAACCGTCAGGCGCGGCGTTATACAAATAGACAGTGTTACTTTCCAATTAATGCCAAACGACATCGGCTATATTCACATATCTAATTTTACTGAAAGTACCAAGTCTGAAGTAGAGGGAGCTCTCAGGGAATTCGAAGAGGAAACCACATCAGGGGCACTAATACTTGACCTTCGAAACAACCCAGGTGGCCTACTCAATTCAGTTGTAGACGTGACAAGCCTATTCATTGATGACGGACTTGTTCTTTACGAAATCGACGGCTCTGGAGCAAGAAAAGATTGGCCAGTACGTAATAATAGACGCAAACAGGACTATCCTATGGTGGTCCTTATAAACCAATTTAGTGCAAGTGCCAGCGAGGTTTTATGCGGAGCTCTCATGGATCACGAAAGAGCGACAATAATCGGTACTAAATCTTTTGGTAAAGGCAGTGTTAATATACTGCGATCATTAAGCGACGGTTCAGGTATATACTTTACTGTAGCACATTGGTTCACTCCGAAGGGTACTTTAATAGAAGGAGCGGGTATTGAACCGGATGTAGTGGTAGACATTTCACCTGACACTCTGAATGACATACAAATAGAAAAAGCATTGGAAATACTAAACCAGAAGCGTGAAGATTTTGGCTAAACCCAAGAAAAAAGGCGCAAATACCAATAACGATGGCCGTACAATCGCCCTGAATAGGCGCGCGCTCTTTAACTACGAGATCCTCGAAAAATTTGAATCAGGCTTAGTACTAACAGGTACAGAAATAAAGTCTATACGCGCAGGAAAAGTCGATTTAAGAGACGCCTACGCTCGGCCAGAAGCAGGCGAACTTTGGTTGGTAAATGCCCATATAGCCCTATATGATTCTGGTAGTATTTACAATCACGATCCTAGACGACCTAGAAAATTATTACTCCACCGAGATCAGATTACTGAAATACAATCTTTTGTTTCCCAAAAAGGTCTGACCGTAGTAGCGCTAAGTCTGTACATTAGAAACAGAGTTGCAAAAGTACAACTAGGCGTTGGAAGAGGTAAGCGTCAATACGATAAGCGCAGGGCAATAATGAACAGAGAAATGGATATGGCTGCGCGTCGAGCAATGCGCGCCTACGAATAACTTCCCCCAAACCACTCACTTTGGTCTATAATCACCGATGGCAAACTAGGGTTTTGCTTTTTGAAATTAGCAAACCAAAAATACTTTCTTGCCAGGAGGTAGGTCTTGATCAGGAGTCTTGGAAATAAAACACCGAAGATTGCGGACACTGCTTGGGTTAGCGAACATGCTTACGTCGTAGGTGACGTAGAAATTGGAGAATATTCAAGCATTTGGCCCGGTGTCACGGTGAGAGGTGATGGAAAAGAAAGCATAAAAATCGGCAATTATGTAAATGCCCAAGAAGGGGCTGTTATACACGGCAGTGGCCTAATCATAGAAGACTATGTCACTGTTGGGCATTCAGTTGTAGTACATGGGGATTTCATTGGAGAAGGCTCTCTTCTAGGGAACAACTGCACCTTTCTTTTCCATTCTAAATTAGGCAAGGGATGCCTAATAGCAGCAAATGCAGTGGTCTTAGCCAACGTCGATATACCAGATAATTCTTTTGTTACAGGAATACCTGGTGAAATCAAACGTCAGGTTAGCGATAAACAAGCAGAGGCCATGAAGCGAACAGCGTTAAGCTTAGTAGAACACGCAAAACAGTTCAAAGAAAGTGGTCTATAATATTTAAGTACCCCCTTGCCGGGGGTACTAATTGGTTACTATCCGAGACGCTGAGCAACTGGCAATACATTATTAGCCAAATGTTCCATAACTTTCACGCTCTCAGCTGTACCTTCTACGCGAAAATCGTAGGTCAGCTGATCTATTCCCAATTCTTGGCAATAATGCAAATCATCGATGACGTCCTGAGTAGTCCCCATTACGGTCCCACCACTTATAGCATTCGCACTTTCGCCATATCCTAAATCAGTAAAATGCAAACTTCGCTTGAGTGAAATGGATACACTGTCGGGGTCTCTGCCAGCCTTCTCAATTTCTTGCCTCAAATAGGGCAGGTTCTCTGCCACGAAATCCGGTGTTTGCCTAGTTGTGTGCCAGCAGTCACCATATTTCGCCGTTCGCCGCAAAGCTCTTCGAGTATGACCGCCTACCCATATTGGCACACCAGGTTTCTGAATAGGTTTAGGAGCAAATTGAATTTCATCTATATCGTAGAACTTACCGTGGAACTCCGGGTCGTCATCTCTCCACAGAGTCTGAAAAATTTCCAGAAATTCATCTGTCATAGGCCCACGATCAGCATATTCCAATCCTAGCGTCTGAAACTCTTTTTCTAGCCAACCTACTCCCACACCACAAATCATCCTGCCCTTAGTTAGCACATCAAGCGAAGCGAACATTTTAGCTTGTACTACTGGGTTGCGATAAGGAAGTATGATCACAGTACTCCCTATCTTTATGGTATCAGTACAGGCTGCTATAAAGCCTAAAGTGGTCATAGTCTCGAAAAATGGTTCGTCGGGAGGTCTAGAAAAAGACCCATCTGCAGTATAAGGATACTGGTCAGTACCAGCCGTTGGAAGTACAATATGATCCCCCGACAATACTGATTCAAATCCTAACTGTTCGGCTCTTTCGACAAAATGCCGAATGCCATCGGCATCCGGTAAACGTGGCAAACCTAAACCGATTTCCATTGTTCATCCTCCTGAAGGAAACTCTTCCATTTCAAAATTCCACGGATTCTATTAGATCATTGTATAGCCGCCACTAACACTAAGGGTTTGGCCAGTGATAAAACTAGCGGCATCAGAAGCTAGAAATACAACCGCATTCGCAATTTCATTAGATGTCCCCATTCTTCTAAGGATGTAATTACGCTCCACTTTTTCAAGTACATCTTCGGTGAAAATATCACGCATCTCATTCCACATACTCTCGGAACTTATGTCTTCGTCTTTAGGGGGAACTATCAATCCAGGGCACACCATGTTGAACCTCAACCCATATCTCCCTGTTTCTCGTGCGATAGCCTTACTCAATGCTATAACGCCTGCTTTACATGCTGAATACACGGCTTCCCGATATTCTCCCATCCTCCCTGCGTCTGAACTAATACTTACTACTGATCCAGACTGTCTTTCGACCATGTGGGGAAGAACAGCATGAATACAATTTATAGCGCCCCATAAATTAACCTGGACTTCCTTTTCATATTCAGAACGGGGCTTGTCTAAAAATAATCTATCAACAGTCCAGCCGACATTATTAACTAATATGTCTACACTCCCAAGACTACTTATGGTTTCATTAACCATGCTCTCTACACTAGAAGGGTTTGTGACATCAGTAGAGATCACCTTTATATCTCCTGAAATCCCGGACTGAGAAACCTCGAGTGCGACCCTTTCTCCTTGTTCGGGTGATAGTTCTGCTATAACAATATTCGCACCTTCGTTAGCAAAGGCATGAACTATTGATCGTCCTATGTTAGATCCGCCACCGGTGATTATTACATTTTTTCCATTTAGTCCTAAGTCCATTATGTTAGCTCCCTACACATCAAATTACTTCAATTACATTAGAGTTACATCAGTTCTCTATACGAGGTATACCGCCAATACGCAACCTTAAAAGCCCTTTTATATCTTCCCACGCCGTGCTCATGACCCGTACACTGCTAGATGGATCTTCATCCCACTTAACTGGAATCGATCGTATGCGAAATCCGCGCTTAGCCGCGATCAGCAATAATTCTGTATCAAAAAACCAGTAATTATTCTTTATAAGCGGAACAATTTGATGAGCTGCTTTATTAGTTATTGCCTTAAATCCACATTGGGCATCAGGGAATTGAGTGAAGAAAAGAGTTTTTATCATCAGGTTATATGACTGAGATATTATCTCCCGACGCACTGACCTCTGCACTTGGGACTCTTTGCTAAGACGACTGCCAACAGCTATATCATATTCCCCGGATACTGAATCTATAATCTCAGGCAGATGCAGCAGGTCAGTCGAAAGGTCTACATCCATATAGCACAAAATATCGGAAGTACTTCTGAGCCATGCCAATCGTAACGCTCTACCTCTACCTTTCTGCGGAACATAAAAATAATCCACAGAGGCATACTCGCTGCAAAGAGATTCCGATACCTGACGCGTATTATCTATCGACGCGTTATCCGCTATTAAGATATCCCACGCATAGGCCTGATTTTCTGTTATAAATTGCGACAATGTAGCAATACAATTTGGAAGGTCAGCTTCCTCATTATAAACGGGTATAACGATGGTAACTGTAGGTTTCATTCATATCCTATAATACCCAGATACAGTTATTATTTAGAAGACTATTGAGTCAATAAACGTTAAAGCGTTTCTACGATGTGATCTCTAATGACGGAAGTGTCTCACCCCTGTGAAGACCATTGCCAAATTATGTTTGTTAGCTGCTGCTATTACCTCTTCGTCGCGTATTGAACCGCCAGGCTGAACAATAGCAGTTACGCCTGCCTCTGACGCCAGTTCTATATTATCTGGAAACGGAAAGAATGCGTCGGAAGCCAATACACTCCCAGTAGCCTTTTCACCTGCTACGCGTTGCGATAGGTGAACGCTAACAACCCTATTAGGTTGACCTGCTCCCATGCCCATTAGGGCTTGTCCTTTAGCCAAGACAATTGCGTTGGATTTGATATGTTTTCCAGCTTTCCATGCGAAAGCAAGGTCTAGAAGCTCTTCGGCACTAGGAGATCTATCAGTAACAATCTTCCAGGACTTAGGGTCTTCTTCTATAAAATCGGGGGTCTGAACCAGGATCCCTCCTGTTATAGGCCTGACATCGTATACAGATTCTTGAGAGTTCTTATTATTCCTAACAGCTAATATCCTGAGATTTCTCTTTTTCATGAGAATGTCTAGCGCATCTGGTTCATATGCTGGCGCAACTACCACTTCATAAAACACTGGGTCCATTGCTTTGGCAACCTCGGCTGTAACTGGCCGGTTGTAGCCCACTATTCCACCAAATGCTGACACCGAGTCGCCCTCATAAGCCTTATTGTAAGCTACAGCCAAATCACTATCAGTAGCAAGTCCACATGCGTTAGTATGCTTGATCACAACAGCCGTCGGATCTTCGAAATCTGATACGGTCCGCCATGCCGCGTCCGCATCCATCAAGTTATTAAAGGATAATTCCCTACCGTGCAACTGCTCCGCGCCAGCAATCCCAGAAGGCACAACTCCCGAGATACCATATAAAGCTCCTTTCTGATGAGGATTTTCCCCATACCGTAATCCCACCAGTTTATTCAGCCCAATAGGAATAGACTCAGGCATATCCGATTCATTGGAAGTGTCGGACAGGTATCCAGTTACTGCAGAATCATATACGGCAACATGTGCAAAGGCTTTTGCAGCAAGAGATTTTCTATCAGCTATAGTTAGATCATTATTATTTAATTTATGTGATACCCACTCATAGTCTTCAGGATCAACTACCACCACTACCGATAGAAAATTCTTGGCAGCAGCTCGTATCATTGTCGGACCGCCGATATCTATATTCTCCAAAGCGTCTTCTAACGAGACTCCTTGTTTAGATATAGTTTCAACAAATGGATACAAATTAACTACTACGACATCTATCGGTTCTATTCCATGCTTTGCCATCTCCTGTACGTGAGCATCAGAATCCCTACGACCGAGCAGTCCACCATGTATTACCGGATGGAGGGTTTTAACTCGCCCGTCCAATATCTCAGGAGACCCAGTCACATCCGATACCTGCTTAACAGGAAGGCCCGCTTCAGAGATCGCTGTGAATGTCCCACCTGTACTTATAAGTTCGAATTTTGCATCAACTAGTTTGCTTGCAAAATCTTTTATACCCGTTTTATCGTATACACTAATTAAAGCCTTCACGTTTTAAAATTCCTCAAACTAAATTAATAAACTAATCGCACTTGGTTTTCATCCGTCATAGGAACAATACTACCTATAACCTGAGCATCAGGAATGGTATCCAAGATAGTAGCGACTGACTCTTGATCAGTCACTGCAACCATACCTAAACCCATATTGAACACCCGATGCATCTCATCTGACGTTACTTTCCCGACTTCCTCAATCAACTTAAAAATAGCAGGGACGATCCATGATCCCACGTTAAATTCTGCTGTTACATTATCGGGAATCATTGATGGAATTTTCCCCGGTAAACCTCCTCCAGTCACATGACATAGACCTTTGCAAAGGGATAATATTGGCTCTAGCATAGGATAATAGGATCTGTGACGTATCAGCATCTCCTCACCAAGAGAGTGTCCCAATTCATCAAAATGCTTGAACAATATTCCAGGATTTTCTTCAGTTGAGAACACCTTTCTGACAAGAGAAAATCCATTTGTATGCAAGCCACTAGACGGAAACCCAATGAGTACATCACCAGGCGTAACACCTTCGCCAGATATCACATTTTCCTGCTCTACTGCCCCAACTACAAAACCTGCCAAATCAAAATCTTCATCAGAATATATATCAGGCATTTGGGCAGTTTCGCCCCCAATCAACGAGCACCCTACTTCCTTACAACCCCACACTATCCCTCTTAGTAACATTTCCATTCTGTGGTTATCAAGATAGCTAAAAGAAATATAATCCAGAAAGAAAAGCGGCTTTGCTCCTTTAGTCAAGATATCATTTACATTAAGTGTAACTAAATCTTCTCCCACAGACTCAAAGTGTCCCATTTGAGCTGCGACTCTCAACTTCGTACCTACACCATCAGTACTAGAGACTAGAACCGGATTCTTATACCCGGAAAGAGTATAAAGGCCTGCAAAACTTCCTCCTGACCCTACAACTTCTGGGCCATGCGTCAGAGAAGCAAAAGCTTTTATCCTATCTTTTAACGCATCCATACTTCCTAGATCTACACCTGAGGAAGAATAGGTATTACTGTCCAATTTCAACTCCTACAATACCTTTATTACCTGGCAACCTAAACTATTCCGGTATAAAACAAATTTATATACAAACATATCTTTAAGAATCATTCTTCTCTCTGGATAGTGATTATCAACTAGAGGTCGTGTCAGTAGTCTCCAATGCCAGCTTGCTAAGCTGCAGTTGAACAGGGACTGGATAGTTCCCAGTGAAACACGCATCACAAAATCCACCGCTCTGACCACCAACCACTTTCAAAAGGCCATTAACACTAAGATACCCCAATGTGTCGGCCCCTGTCATTTGTTTAATACCCGCCAAGTCTTTGTTGGCGGCGACTAGTTCGTCTTGACTCGCCATATCCACACCCATATAGCACGGATGCTTTATAGGTGGCGCGCAAACTCTCATATGTATTTCCTTAGCCCCAGCCTTCCGAAGCAGACTAACGACATGTGGAGTTGTAGTACCTCTAACTATACTGTCGTCCACTACGACGAGACGTTGTCCAGCAATGACCTCTGACAACGGATTGAACTTCTGCCTAACACCTATATCTCTAAGACGTTGTTCGGGCTCTATAAAAGTCC
>JAPNTN010000011.1:0-3445 GCA_027249445.1 Dehalococcoidia bacterium
GGAGCAATATCGTTATCAGTTCCGACTCTGCGTCAACTCTAGCACTAGAGCTGGCAGCCATCGAAATATGCGGGGCGTCTGATGAATTATCAATTGGGCTGGCACAACCGATCAACAAGGGTAAAATGCCCAGTATTGAACCGGAATCGGAAAAGCCACCGCAAGTACCTAGTTTTTCAGAGACTGTGCAGAATTCCCAACTGGAAAATCCAGTGAATAGTGAGGAACCTGCTCAGAGTACAGGTATTAGTGATACATATACCCCAGAAGTCCAAGATTCTCAACCCAAAAATTCAATGCATACTGAGAATCCTAAACGATATGAGGATATTCCAGCTACAGACACTCAAGAAGTGCCGATACCCATTCCTGACATGGAAAAAGATTCAATATCTGAGAGTAAAGTTTCGAATGACTTTAGAAATAGCTGGATGGAATGCCTTAAAATTCTTAGTCGATGCAAAGGCACCAAATACACACTAGGAGCACTCCTTCGCGACTGTAGTGTTGACGACATGCAAATCGCGGACGACAGTATGGATTTGCCATTTAGGAATCAAGCCAATCTTGATCGCATGAGAGAAGAAATGGCAGATCCAAATAGTCGTAAAATGGTGCACGAGGCTATTTATAAGTGCTTCGGGCATGAGTTAAATCTTGAGCTAACGCTATGCGACTCACAGGAAGACCAGATTTCTCGGCGTGCTATTCAGGATAGCCCATTAGTAAGAGCGGCCCTAGGAATGGGGGCTAGAATTATAGAGGAGACCCAAGAATGAATAAAAACATGATGCGACAGGCACAGAAACTTCAAGCAGAGCTACAGAAAGTTCAAGCAGAGTTGGAAAATTCTACCGTAGAAGGAAGTTCCGGAGGCGGGGTAATTAAAGTTATAATGACTGGAAAGCAAACCATAGAATCTATCACAATAGATCCAGAAACAGTAGATGACATAGAATTGCTTCAGGATCTAGTAGTAGCAGCTGTCAACGATGCATTTAATAAGACTCAAGAAATGGCAGCGAGCAAGATGGGAGCAATTACCGGAGGTATGAATATCCCCGGCCTAGGATTCTAAATAAGTTAAGTGAGATTCACTACCCTATCCTATACAAGAAGTCCTGCAGACGATAAGTTGAAGTGCACATATCAATTGAAACACACTCAGGAATAGGTCAATATGGCTACCGATCCAATACCATCAGCGGCACCGGCTTTAGCTAAACTCATTCAAGAATTAAACAAATTGCCTGGAATAGGACCAAAAAGTGCCCAGCGATTAGCGTTCCATATAATACGACTTCCAGAAGCTGAAGCTGAAGAATTGTCACGTGCCATAAGCATCGTTAAAACGAATATTACATTATGCGATCAGTGTCAAAACCTCACAGAAGCCAGCCCATGCACCATTTGCGCCAACACTAACAGAAATACCACTCAATTATGCGTTGTCGAAGATCCGATGGATGTATTGGCATTAGAACGAACACATTCATACCAAGGAGTTTATCACGTCCTACACGGATCTCTGTCTCCTCTAAACGGAATTGGGCCTGACCAATTGAAAATTAGGGAGCTTTTCCAAAGACTGTCAAACGCTAATATCGAAGAGCTCATCATTGCTACTAATCCCACTCTTGAGGGCGAAGCCACGGCAATGTACATCTCAAGGCATTTGTCGGGTCAAAATCTAAAGATCACTTTTCTAGCGAGAGGTCTGCCAGTCGGCGGATCATTAGAGTACTCGGACGATATAACTCTAAGTAGAGCTCTACAAGGTCGTCAGGAAATGTAAATATGCCCAATCCAAGAACATATTTGGCAACCGGCATAATACTCAAGAAAACGCCATTTGCAGAAGCCGACCTTTTAATAACCATGTTTAGCAGAGAACATGGCAAATTACGTGGTATCGTGAAAGGTGCCCAAAAATCCACAAGCAGGATGGTCGGTCATTTTGAGCCATTAACTATGGTCGAAATATCTGCCAGTAAAGGGCGAACATTAGACACTATAAACCAAGCTCAGATAGTTAATAACTTTTCAGATCTAAAATCCAATCTTTCACTAATCAGTCAAGGACTCTATGTAGCAGAGCTATTAGACGGGTTCGGAAATGAATCTAATGCCAACCACCACCTATACAACGTAGCGGTCGAGACATTGGTTAATATCAATACAAATCCAGATCAGATATTAAATCTCCGATGGTTTGAGATTCATTTGCTGAAAAGCACAGGCTTTGGCATTGAATTTGAAACATGTACATCATGTAACAATGATATCCAACCTCAGCGTCATAGATACAGCCCAAGTCACGGTGGCCTAATATGCCTTGAATGCAATCAATTAACAGAGTATTCCCATCCAATTTCATTACAAGCTTTAAAAGTATTCCGATTAATAGACCGAACAAATCTACTGTCTCTACCTTACTTGAATATTTCAGATGCACTACTACTAGAGATGAAAACTTTGTTAGGAACTACCGTACGATATTGGGTCGATAAAGAAATACGCAGTAATACGTTCATGGAACGCCTTGAACGATTGGACTAGCAAGCAGTATTCTCCTGTGCGGCTATAACAGTCAACATAGAAATACAGAGGTTTTAATACTACAAAACCTCGAAAGGCAATCCATGTTCGAGAAAATACTAATCGCGAATCGCGGGGAAATCGCCTGTCGCATCATAAAAACTTGCCGAAAGCTCGGCATCAAGACGGTGAGTGTATACTCCGATGCTGACTCGCAATCAAAGCACGTAAAGCTGTCGGACGAGAGCTATTGTTTAGGTCAATCAGACGCTAGTAGCAGTTATCTGAACATCGGAAAAATCCTACAAGCAGCTTTGGACCACAAAGTTGATGCTATACATCCCGGATACGGCTTTTTGTCAGAGAACCCTGAATTTGCGGAACGTTGCATCAAATCTGGAATATGTTTTATAGGTCCTAGGCCAGAGCTAATTGCACAAATGGGAGACAAATTAGCTGCTCGAAACCTGGCCCAAAAAGCGGGGCTCCCAATATTACCAGGGACTGACGAAGCCGTATCAGACGCACAAGCAGTAGATGAAGCGTGGAGATTAGGATTTCCTCTGATGGTTAAAGCTGCGGATGGAGGCGGTGGGATTGGCATACATACTATAGAATCTATTGATGAGTTAATCCCAATTGTCGACCGAACGAGAAAAATTTCTGAGAGTTCCTTTGGGAGTACAAGACTATTCTATGAAAGATATCTGAAAGACGCTTCGCATATTGAAGTTCAGATTTTAGGCGATGAGCATGGCAATCTAGTACACCTACATGAACGAGATTGTTCCCTACAACGCAGGAATCAAAAAGTAATTGAAGAGACACCTTCTACGAAACTAAGCCCAGAGGTACAGGCAAAAGTACATAGCCTAGCAATCAAGCTTGGTAAAGCTATCAATTATAC
>JAPNTN010000012.1:0-2756 GCA_027249445.1 Dehalococcoidia bacterium
ATGTTAGGAGACAAAGAAATTCAACTCAAATATTACGGTAGAGCACACTCAAACAGTGATATCACCATATATCTTCCGGGAGACAAACTTCTCTTTATCGGCGATCTCGCGGTAAACCATACTTTGCCCGCTTTCCCAGACGGTCATATAACAAAATGGATTGACGTCATGCAAGAGGTTTCCTTGATAGATGCAGACACCATAGTTCCTGGGCATGGCGGAGTGGGTGGAAGGGCGGAATTCGAAGACAGTAAAGCATTACTTGAGCTACTGAATACAGAAATAAAACGCGGATACGACCAAGGATTATCTGAGGAAAATACAATAAATCAGGTCAACTTAGGTGCATTCAGCACATTTCTGAACCAAGACCGTATAGGCTTGATAACAAGCATGGCATATCAGGCTTATAAAGGAACACTGGAATAAATATTCACTACAACGCCAATATAAAAGGCCTCACATGTGAGGCCTTTTATATTATTCGGTTACTAGATATAAGCGCTATGAGTTATTGGATAATGTCTCCATCCTAGGCATATTGTACCTGTCTTCTGGATTTACCCATCCATTAAAATTAGGCTTTCTCTTCTCTGCAAAAGCCCTTCTGGATTCCATTAAATCTTCCTTATCTCCATGATCGTGCAAAGCAGCAGCCAAGTTGCTTAAGTCAGGGGAAACTTTAGACCTCATCTGCCGCATCATATACATCGTATTCATCCTAGAAGCAGGGGGTAAACTCAGTAGATGATCTGCCATTCCAAATGCGGTAGGTAACAATTCATCAGACTCTACAAGTCTATTTATAAAGCCTAATTCATACATCCGTTGCGCCGTAAACCTAAACCCTAGAGCCATTTCAGTCGCTACAGCGTGGGGAAGTCCGGCAAAAAATCCATGATTATAGCCTCCCAACAACCAACGTTTGGCCTCTGAAACCTCAAAAACCGCCTCGGGAACGGCTACTCGCAAATCAGTTCTTTCTACAAGCATAAAGCCACCGCCCATAGCATAACCGTTTACAGCAGCAATAATTGGCTTATCAATCGTCCCATAATCCCAAAACGGATTCTCTACCGGCTTAGAAGCACCACCTGGAGTACCACGCTCCAAGGATTCTTTCATATCTTCCCCTGCGCAAAACGCGCGACCAGTCCCTGTAAAAACACACACTTCCAAATCACGATTATCTCGAAATTCCGTGAAGGCTTCGGCCATTTCCGTCCTAAGTTGGAAACCAAGGGCATTTAGTCTCTCAGGGCGATTAAGTTGTATTAACATCGTCTGCCCCTGAATATCTGTGTTGACCATTGACATAGTATGTCCTCCTAGAAATCTATTCTTCGTCTAGTATAAACCACATTACGATAAACCGTACCCTATGTAAATCGTGCCTTTAACCACCCTCAACGGAAGCATGTACTTCCCCGTTCCCATGAGGTTTATATTATTATTAAAGAAAAATATAAACCCTAGGTATTTATGAATAAATATTCTGATAAGTTCGTCGTCGCAAATAATATAACGCATCACTATCTGGAATGGGGCACTTCGTCAGCTAAGCCTATACTAATGCTTCACGGTATCGGACTATCTGCACACTTGTGGAATTGGACCGCTCAGAAGCTAGCCGATCAGTACCACATTTTGAGTTTTGATATGAGAGGCCACGGAGATAGTCAGAAACCAGAAACCGGATATACGTTTAGAGAACTCGCGATCGACTTAAACAGCATAGTGACCGAACTCAATTTGTATAAACCATACGTTGTTGGACATTCAGCAGGAGGTTCAGCAGCTATTATCGCTCACTCAATACAACCCGGAATATTGGGACCTTCCCTGATTATAGATTCACGAGTAGGTGGTAGCAGAGCTTTGTCATCTAATGCAGATATGCGATCTCGACCTGAACGTACCCGAAGAAAGCGTGCCATATGGGACAGTAGAGAGGATATGAGTACTGCTTACAGGAACAGGAAAGTATTTCAGACATGGGATAAGCGCATATTCGATGACTATATTAGTGGAAGTACATTTATTCGTGCTGACGGCAGAGCGGAATTAAAATGTCCTCCCGAAATAGAAGCCATTTTTTATGAACAACGTACCATTCTGAATACATCACCCTATCTCGATGGAATAAAGGGAGATTTACTACTTCTTCTCGGCAATTACCCAGGAGCGCAAACGTTAAATGAAACAGGAATCCAAGAATTTCTAGCAAAAGTAGATAAATCAGAGGTCAAAATAGCTCCTAAAGGATCCCATTTCCTGCCCATGGAGTACCCAGAGCTCGTGTTTGCGGAGATAGTTAACTTTCTAGAAGAACATTAACCTCCAAGATCATCCCATTTTTCAGCCAACTCCACCTGTAATGACTCATATATTTTTCCCAGGCTAGTAAGTTCAACGACATTCTGAGTCTCAGAAGCCTGTGATATTGCGTGTTCTATTTGAGTTATTTTTTGCTCTAAGTCGGATATCTGTCCTTCTAATTCATCTATCTGACGTTGCTGCAAGCGAATCAAAGACTGGTTCTTAGAGCTGTCGCTACCCGCACGAACTCGTGTGTCAATGCCAACATTTGAAGGTTTTATTGATTGTGACTGCAATTTGCTTTGCCACTCATCGAATGAACCATTGAATTCAGTAATGGAATTATTTTCTAAAATCCACAGGTTTTTGGCCATAAGTGAGATCAGATGACGGTCATGCGACACAAATAACATAGTCCCGTCATAGGCTAAAAATAC
>JAPNTN010000013.1:0-14266 GCA_027249445.1 Dehalococcoidia bacterium
TATTGCATTCTTTCTATGAATTGCGTGCGTTTGCCCGAAACATCTCTGGGAGAGAACCTTGACTTAAAGGTTTCCCAGCTGGCATTAGGAAGTAAGTGTCCGTCCTGAAATCCGCCATCAATCATAATGAGATGTGATACTCTGGCTGGGAACATTGCGGATATATTGGAGGCCACGTGCCCTCCCCATGAGTGTCCTATTATAGGAATCTTTTGAATACTTTTGTGGTCTAGGAGATTTACAATGTCTGTAGATAGCGTTCTCCAATCATAGCCTGTAGTAGCTTGATAAGACTTTCCGTGTCCTCGTTGGTCAGGTGCAATAAGGGAAAAATCTTGTAGGTAGTGGGATAGCCGGCTATACCATTGTGCTGAGGAAGCCAACCCATGAAGGCCGATTGCGGGCGTCCTATCTGTATGCCATTCCAGATAATGCACTTTCATATCTGCAGATTCTAGCCATTTATCTTCAGGTGATAACGTGAAATTAGAATGGTTTTGCAATTGAAAAAGCTCCCTTAAAACATGGCTATGAATGGATTCAGAATTATAGCATTAAAGCAGTTACACCGTATCATTTGACTACAGCAATACCAACGTTAGTGATAATATACGGTGGTCTTTATGAAAGTGAATACCCGGAGAGAATATCGTGGATTTTGAGTTCAGCGACAAGGACAAAGAGTTTAACCAAGAATTGTTGCAATTCATAAACGCGGAATACAATCTGGTTTGGGATGACCTTAATTCTGCAACTCTCGATGAGAATTGGCAACTTACGCTAGATATGAGGCAAAAGCTGGCAAATAATGGCTGGCTTACGATGCACTGGCCCGGGGAATATGGAGGGCAAGATGCTTCTGCAGTACGATCTGCGATATTCAATGAAGCTATGTCCTATCATAGGGTCCCAGGCAGAGATAACTTTGGCGTCCGTATGATGGGTGCGACTTTGATGATCCATGGGACCGAAGAGCAGAAACGCGAACATTTACCCAAGGTAGCAAAAGGAGAAGTACAGTGGTGTCAGGGATATAGTGAGCCAGAATCGGGATCAGATTTGGCTTCTCTGTCTACTAGAGCTATACGAGATGGTGACGAATTCGTAATTAATGGCACCAAGATATGGACGTCTATGGCTCATAGAGCAGATTGGATTATGCTGCTAGCTAGAACTGATCCCGACGCATCAAAGCATCGCGGCATCAGTTTTTTCTTGGTAGACATGAAAAGCCCAGGTATAGAAGTGCGCCCCATTGTAAATATGGCTGGCAAGCATGAATTTAACCAGATAGTGTTTGAAGATGTTAGGGTGCCAGCTACTAATATAGTGGGTGAGGAAAATCGTGGATGGTATGTAGCCGTGACGCTATTGGATTTTGAGAGGTCTGGAATAGACTATTCTGCCAGGGCTAGGCGTTTGCTTGATGACACTCGCGCTTACGCGTCTGAAACAATAATCAATGGCTCGCGTTTGATTGATATACCGTGGGTGCAAAACGATTTAGTAGATAGGTATGTGGAGTGCGAAACGGCCAGATTGATTGCGTACAATGTAGCTTATATGCAAAGTTCAGGATTAGTTCCGAATCGAGAAGCTTCAATTAGTAAAGTTTTCGGCAGTGAGACGGTGCATAAGGTGACTGAAACATGTATGAATATATTGGGAGTGCATGGAAGTGTTTCAGCTTCTGATGGTAGAGCGATTATGGAGGGGCGTGTTCAGGAATGTTGGTTCGCTAGTTTCTCAGATACTATCGCGGCAGGAACCTCAGAGATACAAAGGAATATTATTTCTAGTAGAGGGTTGGGACTGCCTAGAGGATAGGCTGTATAGGAAGGAGAGAGTTTATGGATAAACATTCAGAATTGCAGTATCACTACAAAAACATTGGTCAGGATATTATTTGTGGTGCCGACACAATTTCCGGTATAAATGACACATTAGATGAAATGCATCTTAATAGGGCATTGATAGTATGTGGGCCAACAATACTGTCAAAGTCTGATGTTGTTCAACGGGTAGAGGGTTCTCTAGCAGACAAATATGTAGGAATATTTTCAGGTGTTACTCCTCACTCACCGATAAATACAGTTGAGGAAGGAGTGCAGGTGTGTAAAGAACTTAACCCTGATGTCATTATCGCCGTCGGTGGCGGAAGTACCAGTGATACGGCCAAAGGTATATCAATGGTGTGGTCAGGAGGCGGGGACATTCATGACTATGCAATTAAATTTGAGCCTCCTAACAACATAATACATCCAGTGACTCCTGATAAAACGGTTCCCATTATAGCCGTTCCAACGACATTAGGAGGGGCTGAACTCAGTGCCGGGGGAGGAGGTTTTACGGATAAAGAGCTTGGGAGAAAGATTTCATTATCTGGGAGGGGTACCCGTCCAAAAGTTGTGATAGTTGATGGTGAAGCACTAGCTACGACTCCAATGAGAATAATGCTTGGTACGGCTATTGGACAGCTCCGTATAGCTATAGAAAGCGTTTATTCGACGAGTCATAACCCTATCGGAGATGCTTTAGCTTTGCATGCAATTAGGATGATCATGGAATATCTTCCACAGTGTATTGATAGAGATATAAATGTGCTTTTACATACCAAGACAGCTGCTTGTTTGCCTATGCTAGCTATGTCGGCTGTAGGCGGTGGTCTGGGTATCAATACTGCAATAGCTCACCATGTAGGCGGGTTGTACGATGTAAATCATGGAGAGGCAAACGCGATTTTATTGCCGCATACTATGAAATTTAATCTTGATGCGAGCGCAGATCGACAAGTTTTAATCGCTGAAGCTATGGGAATAGATTCAAGAAATATGGACCCTGAGGCTTCAGGGTTGGCTGCAGCACAGACAGTGTGGCAGTTGTGTAGAGACCTAGAGTTGCCTGAAACATTGAGAGAGGTGGATGTTCCAAAGGATGGGCTGGAATATATAGCCGCTGCGACGCTGCATGACAGGGCTTTGGCAACAAATCCCAAACCAATATTCGATGCTACCCCTATTATGGATGTCCTTGGTAAAGCTTGGTAACAGTCTTGAATTATGATATTTACTGAAGAATAGTGTTTGTACGCACTGAATTAACTGTTGATAATGCCAAGGATTTTCTGGAGGAACTGGGTATATGTGCTCCAGAAGATATTATATCGGTTGAACTTCTGGGTTGGGGTATATCGAATACGTTAGTAAAGGTAGTTACTGATACGAGTGCTTTTGTAATAAAACAATCGTTGCCACAGTTAAACGTAGAAGATGAATGGCTAGCAGACGTAGACCGAATTCACAATGAGAAAATATGTATAGATCTTTTGTCACCCGTTATAACGTCTGGCAGCGTACCCTCAGTTCTAGGATATGATCCGGATAATTATCTATTTGTAATGACTTGTGCTCCAGAGTCGGGTGTTAATTGGAAGGAAAATCTTCTTACTGGGAATGTATCACCGGCATTAGCGGGAAAAGCTGGGCAGATACTGGGCGAAATACATATGTTTAGCTTCAGTAATGAGAACGTAAGAACACTATTTGCGAATGATAAAAGTTTTGTACAGCTCAGAGTGGAGCCCTATTATTATTTCACCGCTTCCAAACATCAAGATGTAGCTAATATTATCTTTGACCATGCTCAGGGATTACTCTCAAATAAATTAGTGCTTGTTCATGGTGATTACAGTCCAAAAAACTTTATTGTTCATCAGAGTGATTTGATCTTATTGGACTTTGAGGTGGCTCATTATGGAAATCCCGTATTTGATTTAGCATTTATGCTAAATCACTTGTTCTTGAAAAGCATACACAATGGGTCAAATCAGGATCTGTATTTTGAAGCTGCGTCAAAATATCTCCAAGACTATCGGCAAGTGGTATCCGCAAATCCCCTGCTGCGTAGTTATTCCGACGAAAACTGTAAGGAATTGTTAGTTCAACTGGGCTGCCTAATGCTGGCCAGAATTGATGGAAAGTCTCCCGTAGAGTACATAGTGGACATTGACGTACAAGACAGAGTTAGGTTTATAGCAAAAGAAATCATATCAGGGAAATGTTCTGATATAGTCAGTGTTATGAATTTGATCTCTCAATAAGTATATATTGGAGTTTGTAAATTGACGGCTAAGACTAAGATATCTTCTATTCACGCTAGAGAAGTGTTGGATTCACGTGGGAATCCCACTGTAGAGGTAGATGTTTCATTGGAAGGCGGAGGGTTTGGGCGCGCTATAGTCGCTTCGGGTGCTTCCACGGGCACACATGAAGCTCTGGAGCTTCGAGATAATGATATAAAGCGTTATGATGGAAAAGGAGTTTTGAAGGCGGTATCAAATGTTAATGACCTTATTGCGCCTCAATTGGTAGCAAGTGGGCTAGATTCTGCGGACCAGGCTTCTGTGGACAATTTTCTGACCGATATTGATGGGACTAGAGATAAGTCTAAGTTGGGAGCGAATTCTCTTTTAGGAATATCCATGGCTTCAGCCCACGCGTTGGCCAACGCTGTTGGACTTCCACTTTATCGTTGTCTTGGTGGTTTGTCAGGACAAGAGCTGCCAGTACCTATGGTTAACATAATTAGTGGAGGGCAACATGGAAATTGGAGTGTTGATCTACAAGACTTTTTGGTAATACCGGTTGGTGCCTCTTCTTATAAAGAAGCTTTGATATGGTGTTCTGATGTTAGAAGAGCAATGTGGACTCTTTTAGTGCAACGGGGTAAAGCTCCCAATGGAGTAGCTGATGAAGGTGGGCTGGGGCCATTGTTAAGTTCTAACGAGGAAGCTTTGGAACTAATGGTAGATGCCTTTACATTGTCTGGCCATAAAGGTGGCTTAGAGAACGATGTGGCAATTGGGTTAGATGTAGCTGCCAATGAATTCTACGAGGATAAATCATATGTCTTGCATTGTGAAGATAGGCGATTGACTGTGCAACAGATGATCGCTATGCAAGTTCAATGGACTAATTCATATCCGATATTATCTATTGAGGATCCGTTGTATGAAGATGACTGGGAAGGTTGGAGAAAAATGACAGAGTACATTGGAGCCGATATCCAGATTATAGGCGACGATCTCTTTACTACAAACGTGGACCGGATAAAGAAAGGGATCGAAGAATCTACTGCCAACGCAGTGTTAGTCAAGTTGAACCAAATTGGTACTGTATCCGAAACGTTGGAAGTTATAGATCTAGCCAAAAAAGAGGGTTTAGCCACTGTCGTTTCGGCTCGATCGGGTGAAACTGAAGATACTACTATTGCAGATCTTGCGGTGGCGACTGGAGCAGGGCAAATTAAAATAGGTTCCTTGACGAGATCAGAACGGTTAGCAAAATATAATCAACTGTTGAGAATAGAAGATCAATTAGGGTCTGAAGCGAAATATAATGGTAGGAATACATTCGGAAAATATTTGTCGTAAGAATAGATAACGGTGATGTGAGACAGATTATGGCGGAGCTTAACGATTATAAAGTTTTGGTTACTGATTACGTGTGGCCCTCTACTGAACCAGAGAGAGAAGTCCTTTCAAGCATTGGTGCAACTATTATAGAAGCCCCGGATCAAAGCGAATCTACACTGATAAAATTGGCTGTTGACGCTGATGCAATTATGACGTGTTTTGCTCAAGTGACCTCGAATGTAGTCAGGGCGGCTAAGAATTGTATGGTTATTAGTAGATATGGTGTTGGTGTAGATAACATAGCGGTATCTACAGCCACCGAGCAGGGAATCCCAGTAACTTACGTCCCCGATTACTGTGTGGATGAGGTTTCTGACCATGTAATGGCTCTGCTGCTTACTTGGAATCGTCAAATTGTGTTTTACGATAAAGTTGGAAAAAAGGGTGAGTGGGGAGGTTCCGTTTCCCCTGTTCCGTTGAGACGATTAAGAGGGAAAAATTTTGGTGTGATTGGTCTCGGAAGGATTGGTTTAGCCGTGGCTGCCAAATTACAAGTTTTAGGTATAAATGTACTTGGCTACGATCCTTACGTGTGCGGTAATCCTGACACCATGGGGAATATTCACATTACTAGCTTGGAGGATTTGTTGGAGAGGTCTGATTATATAAGTGTTCACACTCCGTTGAATGATAATACCCGAGGATTTATAGGAGAAACGGAATTATCTAGAATGAAACCCTCTAGTTATCTTATTAATTGCGCTAGAGGTCCTATCGTTGATGAACGGGCACTTTATCAAGCATTGAAAGCCGGAACGATAGCAGGAGCCGGACTAGATGTTTTGGAAGATACAGAGCCTAGGGCTGATAATCCATTATTTGAACTAGATAATGTGATAGTCACTCCGCATGTAGCCTTCTTATCTGTAGAATCAGTCAATGAACTAGAAGTGCGAACAGCTCGGGCTACAAGGGACGTTCTCTTGGGACAGATGCCAGAATTCCTGGTTAATCCTGAGGTGCTGCCCACTTCAAGGATCACCTTGCGTTAATACTAACCCTGAATAATGTGTTTCAGAGGACAGAATTTATTGGGCAGTACTCCCTCCGTCTATTACAAGTTCAGATCCAGTAACAAATGATGATTCATCTGAGGCGAGATATAAAACTCCATTGGCTACTTCTTCAGGTTTCCCTAACCTTCCCATAGGCAGTTTTTCCATTCGTAGGGCCATTGCGTCAGGGTCAGTTATGGATTGATGTATCATATCGGTTTCTATTGGTCCTGGATGTACTGAGTTGCACCTGATTCTATCCTTAGCATATTGTATCGCTGTAGATTTAGTGAAAAGCCTCACAGCCCCTTTGGTTGCCGTGTAGCTGGCAGAACCGCTGGAGCTACTCACTAATCCAGCTGTAGATGAAATATTTATTATTGATCCACCACCTGCTTCTCTTAGTGCTGGGATAGCTGCCTTGGTACCCAAAAACACGCCTTTTGCATTAATGGACATTATTCTGTCCCAATCTTCTACGGTGGTGTCTTCAATGCTCTTCCTTATCAAAATGCCTGCATTATTTACTAATACGTTTAGCTTCCCGTACGTACTGATTGCAGTTTTCACAGCATTATCCCAGTCGAGTTCCTGTGTAACGTCTAGGTGCACAAAAGTTGCCTCTCCACCTAGCTCCCTTATTTGTGATTCTACTTTTAGGCCTTCGTCATCTAAAATATCGCCGATGATGATTTTTGCCCCTTCACCAGCGAACATTATGGATTCTGTGGCTCCTTGTCCCTTTGCGCCGCCACTGATTAGTATTACTTTTCCTTCTAATCTACCCATATCGTTAAGCTCCTTTAATGCCCGTAGATTGCTTGTCTAGTACCCAGTCTGTTATTTCTTTCACAGCATGTAATATTTCTTGTTCTGTAGTGTACCTACCGACTGATAAACGT
Organism: Dehalococcoidia bacterium; assembly: GCA_027249445.1. Classification (GTDB taxonomy): domain Bacteria; phylum Chloroflexota; class Dehalococcoidia; order Lucifugimonadales; family UBA3495; genus UBA3495. The sequence goes on from JAPNTN010000013.1 coordinate 7,371, forward strand.
ATGGTGCCAGTAGCATACTCAATTGGAACCTTCATCGCTTTTAGTACTTCCGATATTTCAACATTATCGGTATGGCATGCTGCACCGGCGGATGATGCTATAGATTCTAGATTTAGTAATAGTTGATCTGCCTCTACAGCATTGAATCCAATACTAAGGGTGTTCGGAAGTCGGGAGATAGGATGCCCATTTACACGACTGTCGATATTATTTTGGGTTAATCCATTCTCTAATAGGTCACGCATTTTTTTCATATTATCAATATATTCGGGTAAATGATCACCTATAAGTCTGCAAGCTTCGCCAAGCGCCACTATTAGGATAACGTTTTCTGTGCCGGCTCGTAATCCGCTCTCATGATTTGCGCCATGCATCATTTTCTCCAGCTTAACTCCGTGCCTGACGTACAAAGCTCCTATGCCCTTAGGGGCATATAGTTTGTGCCCTGCAATACTGAGTAGATCCACGCCTAACTCATCCACGTCGACTGGAATCTTACCTAGAGACTGAGCACAATCAGAATGGAGCAATATGCCATGCTTTTGGGCTATTTGTGATATTTCTTTTATAGGTTGGATTGTTCCGACTTCATTGTTGGCATGCATTATTGTGATAAGAACAGTATTGTCGGTAATCGCTTCTTCAATGTCATTGGGGGCAACACAGCCGTATTGGTCAACGGGGATGTATGTGGTGGTACATCCTTTGCTCTGCATGTGCTTGCAAACTTCGGTTATTGCAGGGTGCTCGATGCCTGATGTGATGATATGAGAACCCTTATGTTTATAAGCACCGGTTATCCCCTGTATAGCGTAATTATTGGCTTCAGTTCCTCCGCTGGTAAATACTATTTCTGAGCTATTGCAACCGATAAGGCTGGCGATTTGTGATCTGGCTTCTTCCACCGCTAGATGAGTTTTAACTCCATACGCATGACCACTTGAAGGGTTACCGAAATGTTGGGTTATGAATGGTAACATTGCTTCGGCGACCACTGGGTCGATTGGTGTGGTTGCATTGTAATCAAGATAGACAGAATTCATTTTGTTACTACCTTAAAACGGTCCTGTAATATAATAAGCTATTGTACCAGTGTTTAGTTGTTCAAATGGTGAGAAGGAGATGCGTATGTCATCAGAGAATAAAGTGGATAGGTCATTAACATTTGACCAGATCACACAATTCAAGAATGTGTTTGACACTAGTGAGACCAGTTCGCTTATGCAAAATGTTGTTACACAGAGAGATGTTAACGAAGTTGCATTGAACAGAGGAATCGTTACTGAATCAGTCCACAGCTTTTCCAACCTTCTTGATGATTGGTCCGTGACTAATCAAGCTCGCTCCGGACGTTGTTGGATGTTCGCTGGTCTGAATATGTTCAGGGTCGAAAGTAAAGATGTGTTGAATGTAAAAGAATTTGAATTCAGCCAGAATTACCTGATGTTTTGGGACAAAATAGAGAGGGCTAATTTTCTTTTGGAGGCTATTATCGATACAGCAGATAAACCTATCGATGATAGGACGGTATCATGGCTGTTGCAAAGAGGAGTGGAAGACGGCGGGCAATGGGATATGTTCGTAAGCTTGGTAAAAAAACATGGTGTAGTACCGAAAAGTGTTATGCCTGAGACTGAGAGTTCCAGTAACTCCATGCGTATGAACTCCATGTTGAACTATCAGTATCGCCAAGGTGCCAAAAAGATTCGGGATTTGTATGCTCAGGAGTCAGGCGTAGACGATATGAGGGAGTCCAAAAAAGATACTTTGAGTGCAATGTATCAGATTTTGGCTATCCATCTAGGCAGCCCGCCCGACCAGTTTTTTTGGCAATGGCGTGATAAAGATGGGGACTTTCAAAGAGATGGAGATATGACACCGATGGAGTTTGCTGAAAAATATATTGTGACTCCAATGGATGATTATGTTTGTCTTGTTCATGATCCCAGGAAATCTAACCCCTATGGAAAAACTTTCACCATACAATATTTGGGTAATGTAGTGGATGGTCCTCCCATTAAGTACATTAACGTAAGTATAGATGTCATGAAAGATATTGCCTGCAGAATGATTCAAGATGGAAAACCGGTATGGATGGGGTGTGATACCGGAAAGCAGATGCATCGTGACCTAGGTATATGGGATGCAGAATTATTTGATTATCCAGGTGTGTATGAGACCGAATTTTCTATGGATAAGTCGGAACGTCTAGAATATCATCAAACGCGTATGACGCATGCTATGTTGTTTACTGGAGTTGATTTAGTTGACGGTAAGCCACGTAGATGGAGAGTCGAAAACAGTTGGAATGATAAGGTTGGCGATAAAGGTTTCTGTCTGATGAACGACTCTTGGTTTGCTGAGTATATGTTTGAGATATCTGCGCCTAAGAGTTATTTGCCTAAAGATATATTAGATGCTTGGGATGATGAGCCAATTATATTGCCTCCATGGGATCCTATGGGGTCATTGGCAGAGTAGGTGTTAGGAAGCATCCAATCGCTTTTTTACTGAATAGGAGGCACGGATTTCTAATGATCTATGCCTCCTATCCGGCGGTTCTTAAGCAGTTAATTCAAGTATGTATAAACCGCCCTTAACTCTATCAACTGCGTAGATTATGCCATTCTCGTCTACATAAACGTCATTTATTCCGACTGAGCTCGCGTCATCTAGCTTTTGTGGGACAAAATATGCTATTTCTTCAGGTTGGAAAGGATTGCTAGTGTCGAATATTCTTACGCCTGCATTGAAAAAGGTGCCGTATATTAAAGTTTCATCTTGCATGCTGGTCGGGGCAGGTTGATTTTCGTGTACGTTGTGGGCGCCGAATCTTCCTGGTCTAGCGTTGTAAAGTTCTAGTTCCGGCATTGGGAATGTACTAATAATCACAGGATTGGTCTCATCTCTTATATCAACCATCCAAATTAATTTTGGATAATCTTCGGCGTTGTTATATACGGATTCCTGCGTTACCACCATTAGATCGCGTGAAAAAAGTGGTAACACTGTATGTGTAAACCCAGGAAATGGAGGTGCGAAATTAAATTGGCTTATCATGATAGGTTTAGATACGTCTGACACATCTACAATAGCTGTTCCCGAGTCCATATATGCACAATATGCTCTGTCTGGCTTTGCGGGATATACGTTTGCGTTGTGCAAACGGTGGCCAGAGTCAAATTCAGGGTGACGATTAACGGGATTGTGCCCGTCACCTTCCATAGTTCCCGGCATCCACCATCTTCCGGCTTCAACTGGGTTTTCAGGATTACTGACGTCTACGATCATATAGAATTGGTCATCTTTTTGGTCGTTAGGTTTAAAGTCTTTGGCGCCAGTAGACAGGTGTGCATAATTGCCATCAACCCACCATAAGCAGTGACATCCTCTCGAATAGGGTCCTGAGGTGTCAAGAAAGCCTATTTGTCGGGGTTCTTCAGAATTGCTTATGTCGTATACACCCATGCCAGTTCCTGGTTGTCCCGGCTGTAGGCTTTGATAAGCCACTAGCATGGTATCTCCAACTATAGATAAAGAATTGGAGCGCAAATGCGCATATTGGAGGTCAGTTTGGGCTACTAGCTTAGGATTGGCAATGTCTGTTACATCAATGCTGGTTATGTCTTTAGGGGAACTTTCGTGGGCAAGATATAAAATTCTTCTCCCATCTCTTGTAGTATGTATATGCATTCCTTCGCCGATGTTTCCAAATCCATTCAGGTCATGGTGTGATATTAGTCGCATATTTTTTATCTCTTGTGACTGAGTTACCATTTTCCCCTCCTAGTACAATATATTTTTGTAGTTCGTTATCTGGATTAGATACTCTTTGAGAGTCCGAAGATTATCGATGATTGTGCCACTAAATAGTATTAGTCGCAATTATGCCGGGTAAATTATGGTAGACTCCAGTTAATTTCTATATGGGAGTACTTGTATGTCAATAGAACCGGCTTCACGGGTAACTCGGGTTCAACCTCCTGCCACCTTGGCAGCAGGTGAAAAAGCTCGTCAACAGGCTAGACTAGGAAAAGATATTATCGATCTTAGTCAGTCTAGCCCTCATCACGTCACTCCTGATCACATTATTAGGGCTGGTGTAGCGGCTTTGGAAGCGGGCCTGACGAATATAAGTTCTTCAAGCGGTATCCCCGAGTTCAAACAGGCTTTGGCAGACAAACTTCACACTTACAATAATCTTGATATTGACGCCGATACTGAAGTGATAGTTACACCTGGTAGCAAAATGGGTCTCTATGAATCAATCAATGCCTTTGTTGGGCAAGGAGACGATGTGCTTATCATAGAACCCACTTGGGTTAGTTTCAGGCAGCAAGTGGAATTATCAGAGGGAAATGCGATTACTGTTGCACTTAGTGAAGAAGAAGAATATATGATCACTTACGATCAGTTGAAGAAAAGTGTTACAGATCAATCGAAAATGATTGTAATAAATAACCCTAATAATCCGACTGGTAGGGTGTATACGAAGCAGGAATTAGAAGACGTTGCTAGAGTGTGCCAAGAACACGATCTTTTGGCTTTATGCGATGAGACTTACGAATACTTCATTTATGACAATAATGTGCATATAACATTGGCATCATTGCCAGGTATGTGGAACAGAACTCTTACGAGTTATACCTTCACCAAAGCATATGCTATGGCCGGCTGGCGGCTCGGGTGTATCGTGGGGCCTAGCGAGTTAATAAGTCCTCTGATAAGTATGCATGAACATACAGCGAGTTTCGTATCTCCGTTCATACAAGTTGCAGGAGCTCAGGCTCTGCAGGGTCCTCAAGATCATATCCCCGTGTGGAGAGATGAGTGTGACATGCTACGTACTGAAGTAGCTAGATTGATGAATTCTGTTTCTGGGGTAACGTGCCCCCTGCCTCAAGGAGCGACATTCATGTTTCCCAGATATGATGCGCCTATCCCATCGACTGAATTGTCCGAGCTCCTTGTGGATGAAGAAGGGGTGGTGGTGACTCCAGGAGTTGGATTTGGATTGGCAGGTGAGAATCATTTTCGCATCGCGCTGATGCGGTCTCCTGCTGAGAGAGTTCTTGAAGGAGCACAACGGATCGCCCGCGTTTTGGAAGGCCTCTAACATAGATGAAGATTCACTTGGTTGATGGGACGTATGAACTGTTTCGCGCTTACTATGGAGTGCCAAGCGTGTTATCACCAGACGGGACAGAAGTCGGTGCTGTTAGAGGGTTAGTTCAGACGCTATTAAGCCTCTTAAGACAGGACGACGTAACTCATGTTGGATGTGCGTTCGACAGTGTTGTTGAATCTTTCCGTAATAAGATGTTTTCTGGATATAAGACTTCTGATGGTATGCCAGAAGATATTAAGAATCAATTTGCTTTAGCTGAGCGAGCTGCGAGGGCTTTAGGCGTGGTGGTTTGGCCTATGGAGGAGTTTGAGGCTGATGATGCTATAGCGAGTGCAGTTCATCAGTGGCGAGACATGTCTGATGTGGAGCAAATAATAATATGTTCCCCTGACAAGGACTTGGCGCAGATGGTAATAGGAACCAGAGTGGTTCTTCTCGATAGACGACGACGAATAACAATCGATGAAGAAGGTGTGAAGGACAAGTTTGGTGTTTTGCCAGATAGCATTCCTGATTACCTCGCTTTAGTGGGAGATGCTGCTGACGGAATACCTGGCATCCCTAAGTGGGGAGCTAAAACGGCTTCGACTGTTTTAAAGAGATATACGCACATAGAAGCAATCCCAGAATCTCATTTACTCTGGGATGTAGAAGTAAGAGGAGCTAAAACCGTTGCAGAAAATTTGGTGATTCATAAAACTGATGCATTCTTGTATCGAGAACTTGCTACGCTTTGTGTCGATGTCCCGATATTAGAGTCAATAGACGATCTCAAATGGGTGGGCGCAAACAGGTCAGAATATGGGGAACTCTGTAATGATATGGGGTTCGATGGGTTAGCGTCTTCCCCTAATCAATGGATGTAATTTCTGCATACGTGACAAGGGTATTACTACACTGCCCCTTCACTTACCAGAAAATCTAATTCAGACGTTGTTAGCCCCCCTAGACTAGTCAATATCTCTCTATTGTTTTGGCCTAATATCGGAGGAGTTCGGTTGTCTATGTCCTCGCATTCAGTTAGCCAGATAGGAGTTCTTAGTGAAGTAAACTTACCGCCTATACTGTCGTCAGTTTCGACAAACATGTGTCTTGCTCTTAAGTGCTCGCAATCGGCTAGATCAGAGACAGTTTGGGCTACTCCCATGGAAAATCCAATTTCTGTGAGTTTGGCAGCTACTTCCCATTTTGGAAGTAGTTCGGACCATTCTTCAATGGCGGGTATAACATGCTGGAAATAGAAATCTCCGTCAGGATTACGACCTATATACTCAGGGTCGTTTGCTAAATCCTCTCTTCCTATCATTTCCCACATTGCACGTAATCGCTCTTCGGAACGCGCTCCAGCCATTACTACATAACCATCTTTTGCTTTGAATGGCATTCCCGCTGAAACCAGCCTAGCACGGGACCTTCCTGGATTGGTCTTTGTGGCTTGGTATGAATTCATGTTGCTGACTATATGAGACACCATGCAATCGTACATAGACATATCCACGAGTTGGCCTAGTCCGGTTTTATTTCTTGATTCCAATGCCATCATTATCCCTAATGCTGTCCATACTCCTGGCACTGAGTCTCCCACATTATCTCCTACACTTTGAGGGGCTCCGTCCGGATCGCCGGTCATTTCCATCCACCCAGACATTCCTTGTATACTTAAATTATTGGCAGGCCAGGAAGAATACGGGCCACGTCTAGTTTCTTCATCTCCGTATCCGGTTATGCTCGCGTAAATTAGCCGAGGATTTATCTCATTAAGATGTTT
>JAPNTN010000014.1:0-11958 GCA_027249445.1 Dehalococcoidia bacterium
ATGAGTGACGGCGGCAGCGTATTAACTATGACTTTTGATGCCTCGCAAAAAGTCTATCCAGGGTATAACGTTATGGGCACCGCTAAAGCTGCTTTAGAACATGAAGTACGGCAACTAGCTTCGGAATTTGGGGACTCTAAAATACGAGTAAATGCTATATCTGCGGGGCCTCTAGATACATTGGCAGCCCGAGGAATATCAGGATTTTTAGATATGAAAAAAATCCACGCGGACAAAGCTCCCTTGAACAGAAATATCACTGCGGAAGAAGTTGCTAAGACTGCTCTTTTTCTTTGTAGCGATATGTCTAGTGGGATAACAGGCACCATAATCCCGGTTGACGCGGGCTATCATATAATGGCCATTTAATCACATATTGAATTAGTTGGACAGCAGTCCCTTAAGGTGATCTAGGTCCTGAGAACTCTTGTCATTAAGTCCTAGAATTTTGTAGGATTCAGCGCGTTTTTCCCATGCCAGTGCATATTTGGAGTCAAGAGCAATTGACTTGGTGAATTGGTCTATGGCTTCTCTGTGACGGCCCTCTTCCGATAATCTGATTCCCAAATCAGTGAACCCTGCTGCGGTTGTTGGCCGTACAACGATAGGTGCCTGCGCCTCTTCAGATTGTTTTTTGTCTTCGACATGCCTCTCAGTAGGTGATATTTCTAGCTCACTTTCACTTTTTTCATATGTTTCTGCATCAGAGGTTGTACTAGTTATATGTGGCTGTGATTCGTATTCGACTGGTTCTGAAGATTTGGAGACAGGGTCTGATACGAGCTCAACAGGATCTGATGACACACTGGTATCAGAATATGGTTTGGCGAGTTCCCACCCACAATTAACACAATAGTTATAACCACCCATATGAGGAGCTGTGCATTTAGGGCAGATTATCTGGTCGGGTATAGATGTGTCCCCAACTGGTTTCGATGGCTTTAAAAATACTAGAATCAGTAATGGAGTTATTCCTAATATCGGTGGCAATGAAGGTAATAGCAATGTTGGTATAAGCATGAGTGCGAAAGTTAAACCTGCCCATACGAAAGGATTTCTACGTTTCGATTGGGCCATGCGTATAGACCAAAGAACGGCTAGGCCAAGAGATATGTAAAGCAGTATATCGTTCATTCTGGTAAATCTGGTGCGATGACTGTAAGGAAAGCCACGGGTAGGGGATATATTTAAACTAGTGGAAAATATTCCTTTACATAAAGTATACTAGCTCAGGCATAATTTGTAATGCCCAAAATAATGGCGATGATAGAATGTCTAGCCGGCCGCCGTATTCTAAAATAAAGAATAGAGCGGCCTTTTAACGCGAAAGACCAGAGGAACATTACAAACACTGATACGTATCTGGTGTGGAACGGGAAGAAGGAGAATAACATGGTCCAGATGACTCTGTCTGTATTGAAGGCAGACGTAGGCTCTATAGGTGGGCATACTAAGCCTTCAGATAAGATGATTCAAGCTACAGAGGAAGCGGCAGCCCAGGCCGTTAAAAGTGGGCTGTTAATCGATGCTTTTGTAGGACATACGGGCGATGATATATGTATTATCGCTTCGCATACAAACGGCAAAGACAATACGGACGTACATCAGTTCGCATGGAACACTTTTATAAAAGCGACTGATATAGCTAGAGAATATGGTCTTTACGGAGCAGGGCAAGACTTATTGGCTGACGCTCCGTCGGGTAATATTCGTGGTGCCGGGCCTGCAGTAGCTGAGATTGAATTCGAACATGATCCGGTAAAGACTAATCCTATACGACCAGCAGAATCTTTTATGGTTTTGGCTGCTGATAAATGTGGTCCTGGTGCATATAATCTACCAATGTTTTTAGGGTTCGCTGACCCGATGTATTGTGCAGGATTGATGTTGCCTAGACTAAATGAAGGTTTTACCTTCAATATAATAGATATGGATAACACTGAGGGAGATAGCATAATATCTCTCAACGCGCCTGAGGATTACTACAAAATAACCGTGCTCCTTCGAGATAATGAGCGATTTGGCATAGACTCGATCGTTTCGCGGCATACAGGTCAAGTTGCAGCTGCTATATCAGCTACAAGATTACACAACATAGCTGGTTCGTATACTGGGAAAGACGACCCTGTAGCTATAGTTAGAAATCAGGGGGTATTCCCTGCTCCTGAGGAGTTAATATCTCCTTATGCCAAGGCCCATTACATTGGTGGAGATGCTCGAGGCTCACACACAATGCCTCTAATGCCCGTGCCAATAAACACACCGGTCGTGGGTATGTATTGTTTACCATTAGTGTCCTGTGTTGGTTTTTCATTAAGCGCGGATGGTAAGTTCTCGGATTCGTATGTTGATTTCTTCGACAATATGTCATGGGATCATGTACGTATTTTGGCCCAGCAAAAGGGCATAGAAATGAGGTCCCAAGGATGGTCTGGCCCGGCTATGTTGCCTTATGGGGAATTAGAATATTCGGGTTTCAGGCAAAGTATAGGAGACTTGGTAGACAGGTTTGCTTTTAGGAAGTAGGTATAGAAGAATCCCGCCATTAGGCGGGATTCTTCTATTTTATTATCCCGTGGCGTCCCATTATATTTGCTAATTCTGCTATTCCATCTGTGATTGTTTTAGTATCTGGATGTCCAAAGCAGAGTCTGGCACAATTTGCTCCAGTTCCTTCCGGGGAGAACATAGTGCCATTTTGATAACCTACGCCTTCGTCAAATGCTTGTTGTTGGAATGCTGCTAGATCGGTGCCTTCTGGCATTCTCATCCAAATGTATAAGCCTCCACTTGGGACTGTCCATTCAGCAGAATTGCCGAAGTTTTCTCCAAGGGCAGATACCATCGCATCCCTTTTTACGCGTAGTGCCTGATTATGCTCGTCTATGTGGGAATATAGATTGCTACTTAGGTACTCTTGGACAGCTAAAGCAGCGAATTGGTTTGCGGCGCCTGCTTTGAAACTTAGCGCTCTTTCTCGTACTTCTTGAGGTGCCACTAGATAGCCTAGTCTCATCCCGGGTGCTACTATTTTGGAGAAAGACCCTACATACATTACCTGACCGGTGTCGTCTAGTGAGTGTATTGACGTTATGTCTTCGCCTTCAAAACGTAGGTCTACGTAACAGTCGTCTTCTAATATAGGAATCCCGTGACTGCGTGTGATTTCAAGAATTTTCTTTCTACGGTCCAAAGACATAGTCCAACCAAGAGGATTTTGAAAACACGGGATTGTATAAAGGTATTTTATAGGTTTATTTTCTGATTCGGCTTTTCGGATCACATCCTCTAATGCTTGAGGTATAAGACCATCGTCGTCACACGGAACACTTCGCACGTCTGACCCAAAGAGTTTCATTTGTCGTAATGTTCCCGAGTAAACGTATTCCTCTGTTAACACAACGTCTCCAGGATTAGTAAGTGCTTGTATTAACATTAGAATTGCTTCACCAGAACCGGAGGTTAGGACTATCTCTTCTGCTGATACGTGTATATCTCTATCTCTGGAGAGCTTTTCAGAGACGAGTTGCCTCAGTGCTGGCAATCCCAACGGGGATGGATAATAAGCCAAATCCCGACCTTCCCTATCTATCGCTGTTTTCAAGGAATCGATAAGTTCAGTTAGTGGTAGTGTATCGGGATCAGGATATGCTACTGCGAAATCATATTTCGCATGAAGATTTTCGCTCCTGGTACTAATTGGTGCATCCGCGGCGAATAACTTGCTGTAATTAAAAGCTCTTGATTCTGTCATGGGTCCTCCCAAGTCTTAAGTGGGTGTCAGTGTATATGGATATTATTCTACTGCGCAACTGAATAAGGTTATTCAACAGTTCTAAGAGACAAATCTCTTAGTTGGTTAGGTGATACTACATCAGGGGCTCCAAATAGTAGGTCTGACCCGCTTTGCGTTTTGGGAAATGCTATTACGTCTCTTATCGATTCCGAATTTGTCAGTATTGTCACAAGTCTGTCTATCCCTGGTGCTATGCCGCCATGTGGAGGAGCTCCATATTCAAAAGCTTCTAATATGTGTCCGAATAGCCCTTGTACTTGCTGGGTTGAGTATCCTAATACATTAAATATTTTTTCTTGCAGATCTCTCTGGTGAATCCTAATACTTCCGCTTGCTAATTCAGATCCATTACATACTAGATCGTAGGCTTGAGATTTTATAGATCCTAAATCATCACCATCAAGAAGGTGTTCTGTTCCTGGGCTTGGGGAGGTGAATGGATGATGTGAGGAATCCCATCGTTTGGTTTGATCATCCCACTCGAATAATGGAAAATCTGTAACAAAGCCGAATGCCAGTAGATCTGGATCAACTAGTTGGTGTTTGTTAGCCATGTGTGATCTCATCGAGCTAAGCCAATTGTTGGCATCTTTTGGTTTTCCGGCCATTAAAAGTATTAAATCTCCAGGATTGGCCCCCATGCGTTCAGAGACTTTTGTAGTCCATTCTAAAGGCATTTTTATTCCAGGAGATAGTAGAACAGTATCCTCAGTTAACTTCCCAGATTCATCAGGTTGAAGCCTTATATGGCTCATCCCGCCCGCTCCGTACTCTTTTGCTGTTTCTTCTAGCCTCCGCATATCTGAGCCAGAGTAATTTGATTGAGAGGGCACCACAAACCCTTTGATGATACCTCCGCTCTCGATAGTGTTCAGAAAAACTCTAAAATCTGTCTCCTTGGCGAGGTCAGTAATATCTGTCATCTCTAGCCCGTATCGCCAGTCAGGCTTGTCGCTACCGTATCTGTCCATAGCTTCGGCGTAATCCATACGTATAAACGGCTTTAGAAGCTTTTTTTCTGGGCAGATGGATTCTATCATCCCTGTGTATAAATCTTCAGTTAATTTCAGGATGTCCTCTTGTTCGACGAAGCTCATCTCAAGGTCAAGTTGTGTGAACTCCGGTTGTCTGTCGGCTCTTAAATCTTCGTCTCGGAAACATCGGGCTATTTGGAAGTAGCGTTCTATCCCAGCAACCATCAGCAGTTGTTTCAATTGCTGTGGCGATTGTGGCAGAGCATAGAAGTTCCCTTTTTGCATTCTACTAGGCACCAGAAAATCACGTGCGCCCTCTGGAGTGCTTTTGATTAAGATGGGTGTTTCAATTTCAAGAAAATCGTTAGAATCCAGGAAATCTCTTATGTATTTAACCACTTTGTGACGTATAGCTAGATTCTTTTGCATTATGGGACGTCTTAAGTCCAGATACCGATATTTCAATCGAAGACCTTCGTCAGCCTCTAAATCGTCAGTAATATAAAAAGGAGGAGTTAAGGAAGAATTTAATATTATTATTGATTCAGCAATAATTTCGACTTCGCCTGTCTCCATTAACTGGTTCTCAGACCCAGGAGGCCTTTCTGAAACAACGCCAGTGATTTCTATGACCCATTCAGACCTCAATTGGTCTGCGGTGGAATACGAATCTGGATATATCTCGGGGTTGAAAACTATTTGTGCTATGCCGGACCTATCACGTAAGTCAACAAATATTATGCCGCCGTGGTCGCGTCGGCGTGCTACCCACCCGGATAGGGTAACAGTCTGTCCCACATTTTGTTTATTAATTTGTCCACAATTTGTAAGTTTCAGGGGGTACTCTCCTATCGTCTGGGAAGTAGTTTTAACATATAGATGTTAGTTATATGTTTGTAATCTCTTCCATTAAATTAGTGAAGGGATCATCAGGTTTGATAACAGCATTTGCAACGGCTTGCCGCAAGTCTGATGGGTTGTTTACCGGCGGGATACATATGTTTCCTACACATACATGTGCTTTTGTAGATGTAGATGTGACAACCAAGTTAAGATTAATGTTTGGCTGAGGTATTCGAGATGCTTCCCTGATCAATTCGGTTGTCTCTTGGTTTTCGCATTGGCCTTCCACCGTAATCTCTACTGGATCATTGAGTAAGATATCTAAACATAAACCGTAGAATGCGGCATGTTCTCCATAGTTGCCATTTGTCTCTACAAACGCACTCAAAGTGCGGTAAGCCATATCATAGTAATCCCTGTTCCCTGTAGCATTATACAGTTTAACTAGGCTCTGAGCAGCGATTAAATTCTCGGGGAGATGCTTTTCTCGGATTCTTACGAAACCTATAGAATCAGCATCCCGAACTCGATCGAAGAATGCTCCTTTTTGCTCATCATAGAACATCTCGATCATTTGTTGTGCCACCGAGGCCGCTCGATCCAGATACTGCTCTGATGCATCAGTGTATATCGCTCCGTCAGCCAAGGCATTTAAAAGGTAAGCCCAGTCCGATAGTAGCCTATTGCTAGAGCTCAAATCTGGACCTTGTGGTGAGTAAGCGTGGAACAAATTGTTGTTTTTCGCCATCTCATCTACCCTGTCGAGGATAGTGATTCCTATAGTGATCGCATCAGGTCGGCTAAGTTTCCACCCACATTCAAGCAGCATTGATGCTGCTGATGCACTTGAGTGACTATAGCAATACGGGTCAGGAGTAGGGGGGATTTCGTTTATGCGATTATCTTCGGACAGTCCGAAGTAATCAGAATGAGCTCCTTGGCTACCGCGGATGCCCCCAGCTTCAGGATCGAACAAGTCTTCCAAAATGTAATCCAAGGTTGATATAGCTGTTCTTAGATACGAATCTTTCCCCAGTAAACTGTATGCCTCTGTGTACACTTGGACTAAACCAATATTATCTTCCAGCATTTTTTCATGCTGTACATTATTCCAATCCCTAGATCCTGAATACCTGAAAAACCCCTTGCCGTGACGATCCATAATTCCCTCTGTGATCATATTATCGAGGGTTTTTTCAAGCATGATCATATAGAAAGGTTCTTGAGTTGTCCGGTATAAATGAGAGACGAATTTCAGAATAGGGGCACTAGGGAACTTTGGATTATCTCCGAATCCTCCGAAGACCGGATCATACGTCCCTGCAGTTTTACGAGCGATCATATCCACTAATTCTAGACTGATAGGAGATGTGGACTCGACTTTGGATACCTCTGATTGGCGTTGTCGTATTTGGTTGTTGCAATGGTCGTAAATCTCTGTTTTTTGATCTTTGTAAGCTCTCTGAATCTCACCGAGCATTGGGAGCAACTGATCTGGAGGGAGATAAGTTATACCTGCTATGGAACCGCCATGAGGAGTCAGAAAGACGGTTGAAGGCCATCCGCCTACATTGTATCTAGTATTGATGTCAGGTTGATGGTCGTTATCAACTCTTACAGGAATGAAGTTTTCGTTTATATATGCTGCTATCTGGTTATCTGCGTAAGTAGTGTCGTCCATCACGTGGCACCAATAACACCATACTGCGTGTATAGACAGCAGAACAGGCTTGTCAGCAGACTGAGCTGTTTTAAAGCTGTCTTCTGACCAGGGAAGCCAATTTACATTTTGATTCAAATCTTGGATGTGGACGCCCTCGTAGCTGGTTTGGCTATATGTTTAATAATACATTGTTTTAAATACGAATCCGTACAATCTACTATTGTAATAGTGTATTCCAAATCAGCAACAACACAAGCATAGTTAAATCTGTTTTTCAAACCGTGAATAATTATACAATTTCTGAAATAATGAGTAAAAAGAAATTGCAATCAATATTATTAATGGTTATACGGGTGGTATAGCTCAGCGGATTTTTAAATAGGAGAACTGCTCTAAATAGATATGCGCTCAAATTTTAAACCAATACGGATCACACTCGTTCTTGTAGGGTTAACGGTGTTTTTGCTTGCGTGTGGCAATCAGTTGCAAATGGAGACTGTTGCTAATGATATTGAAGGTTCTGCTACTGGTAGTATCGAAGGTGAGACTGGTGCTGCCCTTACTGAAGATGATCAAACGCACACTCAGGAACCTGCCCCAACCTTAGATGCAGCACTTATTGTGGCTGCTCAGGAGAAAGTTTTTGTAGACACCTATAAGAAAGTTGTTCCATCTATAGTTCAGATCAGAACCTCTCGTAAAATAGATGATCCGTTGCAGGCGATGCCGTTTAATTTTGAAGGTACACCTGATGATCTGTTCCAACGTAGTGGAGGGTCAGGATTTGTTTGGGATGAAACCGGTCATATTGTGACTAACCATCATGTCGTAGTCGATGTGGATAGAGTGACTGTTATGTTCTACGATGGGAGTGAATATGATGCCGAATTGCTCGGGAGTGATCCTGATTCGGACTTAGCTGTCTTGGCGGTAAATTATGTTGATCAAATACCCAATGCTGTAGCTCTCGGTAATAGTGGAGATGTAGCTGTAGGTCAGATTGCTATAGCGATTGGCAGCCCATTCGGTCAGGATTTTAGTATCACGAGTGGGATAGTTAGTGCTGTTGGCAGGACCATAAGGAGTGGGAATAGCCAATTTTCAATACCTAAAGTACTCCAGACAGATGCTCCAATTAATCCAGGTAATTCAGGTGGGCCTTTGTTAAACAGAGTTGGAGAGGTTATTGGTGTAAATACTCAGATTATCAGTAACACTGGAGCCAGTTCCGGAATAGGATTTGCGGTCCCTGTAGACGCTGCCAAAAGGGTTATTCCCGAACTAATATCCAATGGCACGTATAAATATTCGTGGCTTGGTATAAGTGGCACATCCTTAACTCCAGATATTGTGAAATTACTGGACTTAGAGGCAAAAACTAGCGGTGCATTAGTGGTAGAGGTGATGCCGGATGGACCTGCCGACCTGGGTGGGTTAAAACCGAGTGATACGGTGGTGACCGTGGAGGGGTTGGATTATCGGTTGGGTGGCGACATTATAGTTGGGGTTGATGGTACAGACATAGTGGATATGGATCAATTGATCTCTTATCTCATCGAGAATACTCAGGCAGGTGATTCTATTAATATTGAAGTTATAAGAGACAGTTCAAGTGAAATGGTGACAGTTGTTCTTGGTGAGAGGCCCTAGATTCCTCAGAGTAATCTAAACCTCTATATTTTCTATACAGTTATTCACAGCTTTAACAACTGTTGCAAATTCTTGAACAATATCCGGTCTTTTTCTTCTCTTGAAAGAGATGATAAACTCTCGATCCACCCTGACGGAGATGGATCCCAAGAAACGAATGGCCAGTCACTCCCTAGTACTACCTTGTCGGATCCCACCTGATCTATCAAGAATCTTAGTGTGGATTCGTTCATGGTTATACAGTCGTAATATAACTTGCTCTGGTATGAGCTAGGTGGACTGCTGATTATGTGAGAGCTTGGTCTTTCTCGCCAACCTCTATCAATTCGATTCATGAGAAAACAAGCGGGTCCACCGCCATGGGCTATACAAATTTTTAAATCTGGAAATCGATCGAGTATTCCGCTACATATTATCGTGGCAGTGATGATTGCATCATCCAATGGCACACCTACACTGTTCGGCAAAGAATATCTATCAATTCGGTCTGCTAGAAAGTTGTGTTGGGGTTGAGGGTGATAAAATAGGATCGCTCCAATGGATTCTGCGGCTTCGAAGAATGGCAAAAACTCCGGTTCATCCCAGTTTTTGCCGTTGATTAGTGTATCGACCTCAGCTCCTTTGAGCCCTAGATGGTTAACAGCCCTTTCGAGTTCTTTAATAGACGAAGGAATGTCTTGTAGAGGTAGTGTGCATAGTCCAGAGAATCTGTCTGGCCATTGTTTTACCATTCCAGATATTTCGTCATTAACTTCTTTGGCTTGCGCTATTCCTTCTTCTAGAGGCAAATGATATCCAAGGATCTGGGTATGGATGGAAACAACTTGCATATCAGTGTTTTGTGCATCCATATCTTCAATACGGTTTTCTGGAGTAAGCTTAACTTTCGGGGCGATTCTACCTATCTTGCCTTCCTTAATAAAGAGGTCTGTTTTATCGGGTGTGTTGTAACGTATCCCGTACCACTCATTGCCTGCGTCTAATGCTCGCCACATCGCTTGTGGGACGAGATGAGCATGTATATCTATACTTTTCATATAACCTCTGTTGAGCTTTTTAAAATCCCGCTTCAACCCCTTCTGTCACAATTACACCTGAACTAATCAAGTGTGGTAGTTCTTCCAGCATGTTGTAATCCTTCATAATTGCATCTGCGTTAGAACCAGGTCTTTGGGCAGGTATCCCGGGTTCTACCGGAGTCATTGATAATCTCGGGGATGGTCCTGAAGTAGTGACTAGACCTATATCCCCATGATCCCTTGTTAGGGTCAATCCATGCGATACCGCCCATGGATGAGACATTACGTCTCCGACGCTATTTAGGACTTCATGGGCACCTATTCCTATTTCACTTAACTTTTCAATCCAATACGATACGGGCCTTGATACGAACCGGCTTTCCAGATTGTTTTTTAGGCTTTGAATATCATTGGGCAACTCCAGAAAATGACATATCGACGGAATGTTGTCTTCTTTAGCCCCTAAGAAAAACCATCCATCTGCAGCTTGATATGCCCTATGAATTAGAGATGATCCTAAAGCATTAGGTCCACTAGGCTCATCCCAAACCTTACCGTCATAAACTTGTAAGAATTGGGACTGAAGAGTGCTGGCAGTGTATGCTAGTGATGAGTCTACGTGTTGTCCTTCTCCTGTACGTTCACGGTGAAGCAATGCAAGAGCCACCCCGTAGGCTCCCATAAACCCCGTTCCGTAGTCATTAACTGGATTTGCCTGGGAACCGGGTTTTCCATCACCACCTGATCTTCTCATCATGCCGGTTGCTGCTTGGGCTATGCTTTCGTGGCCGGTGAGGTTTGCCCACGGACCTGTCTGGCCGTATGCGTTGAGAGATGCGTAAATAATGTCTGGCTTAACCTTTTTTAAGTCTTCATATCCAAGACCTAATTTATCTAATGAGCCTAGCCGGTAATTCTGCGCTACGACATCTGAATTCTTTACCATATTTATAAATGTTTGTTTGCCGTCATCTGATTTCAGGTCTAGCAATAAGCTTCTCTTTCCCCGGTTGATATCGTAATGCCTTTCGATATGATTACCTCTGTAGGGATTATCTATTTTAACGACGTCCGCGCCATATTCTGCTAGGGTTCTACCCATAGTAGGTCCGGATAATACAATGCAAAGATCAAGAACTTTTATGCCTTGCAGGGCTTTGGTAACCAGTTGATTAGGATTAGCGTTTGTAGGTTGTTTTGGTCTAAGTTCAGATAAGATCTGAGTTCTGTGTTGATTGGGCCTAGGAGCAGGTGATTTCACTGTCCCGGGAGTCAGAGACATCCGTACGTTGAGACCCGGTTGCAGCATATCTCCATAATTAGGATCAGTTATCTTTATAGCCGCTTCTGATAGCCTAGCCTGATCTGAACGTAGCCATTCTTCTCCTGTTAAACAAATTGCTGCTTCGCTCCCAGCGTCAGCCATTAATTGTTCCCAATCTAGGGATGTCCTGCTCGCAAACAATTGACGGGCGCGTGTTTTCAGTTGCTCTTTTGCTCCCTCATCCAGCTTTTGGGCTCGGTCAGTCCATTCTTCACCCCATGAGGTTACGCCCGCGGCGTCTAGGAAATCGTTCCAGTTTTTGTTGCTGGTTCCGCAAAATCTCAGCCAGCGTCCGTCTTTGCACTGATAGGTGTCTGTCCAGCTATTTCTTACCGAGGGTACCCATTGCTGTTGGTAATCTTGCTTCGGGTTTGCGCTGATTTGGTCGTTGGATTGATTATGTATTTTGGCTCCAAACACGCCGATCGATTGGAACATACTGTCAAAAAGTGGTACCTCTATGCGTTGACCTAAGCCACCTTTCTCACGGGCGTTCAATGCCATGGTTATCGCTGTTACCGACTGAAACGCCCCGTATACAGATGCTATTGGTATCGCTGTGTATTTAGGTTGGTTAGTATCTAAATCAGCAGCGGCAGCAGCAAGATTACTCGTTCTATAGGTAGCGGTAGCAGCACCGATAATACCTTCGTAAGCTGGCATGCTGGCTCTTGGATCATCTGATGCGA
>JAPNTN010000015.1:0-3746 GCA_027249445.1 Dehalococcoidia bacterium
GCAAAATCACCATGGTCTTGGTTAGAGGGGCGCTCTATCATAATATCTGGAGTAGTTTCTAACTTAACAACTCCTTCATTTCTCAATACGTTGATTCCATCTTCCACAAGTTGGGCTATTTTATCTCTTATCAAACCAGATGACATAAAGGTCCCCTATTGACCATAATTTTTCTCAACTACCAGATACCGACGACTAACTTCAAATCAGTCTATAAATACTAACATATCGATAGCCAACGAATACTTATTCCAAAGCCAGTAATCGACTACAAATTACTACTATCCTTCGGCAATCTGAAATGGAAATCCCAAAGAGCTTTCGGGGTCAATATTGGCTGTCATATAACCTTCAGCACTTCTTGTCATACCATTCTCACCGCGCATTTTATTTCCTTTGGCCGCTAAACCCTTGGCTGCTTCCTCAATTCCATCCACACCAAAAGCAATGTGATATATTCCAGGACCCTCTCTTTCAAGAAACTGCCCCATCTTCGAACTCATATCCAAAGGTTCTGTTATTTCCAAGTTAGTATCCCCAACCTTGTAAATAGCATTTTTCATACCGCGTTGCTTGTACACCTGGACCTTGATTGGGCGCATACCAAAATTTGTATCCATATACTCCACCATATCATCCGTGTTATAAACGAGAATTCGTACGTGATGCACATTATTAAACATACTTGCCCCCCAATTCATAGATTATTGTGCTTAGACTACACATAGTATTACCCAATGCAGACATGTTGCAAAATTCTGGTTCGATTGTTTTCCTCCTTCACCAGAATAATAGACATCTCGCTGTTCAATCAATTGTGTAACACCCTTATTCTTTAAATTTCTGATACAATTCATACTAATACACCCTCATATTTGCAGAACCCACCGGAGACCACATGCCAACAAACATTGCCTTGGCCGGAGGCGAAGAGTTTCGAGCCGGCTGTGAAGCCATGGATCTGGAGATGATCCGCCACTATGGGCTTAATGCTCCTAGAGTACTAATAATACCCACCGCGGCTGATACAGCTCCAAACAGGGCAGCAAAAAATGGCGTGGATTATTTTGAACGCCTAGGCACGGACGCCTTTGACCTGATGATACTAAATAAAAGTGATGCCAATGATAACGAATTAATACATGGCATACACGAAGCAGACATAATTTACTTCACCGGTGGAAACCCTGACCATCTTTTGGACAGTTTGAACGGGACTATCTTATTAAAATCCATACAACTAGCTCTCAAGAACGGGGCAGTGCTCGCAGGTTCGAGCGCAGGGGCCATGGTACTCGGTACTTTCATGAGACGCCCTGGCTTAGGAGAATGGGTCAAAGGACTAGGTATCGCCAATAATATTGCTGTACTACCCCATCACGAAAATAGCGATCCCGAAAAAACAGCAGACGATTTAAAATCCGCCGTGCCACAGAATATAACAATACTCGGAATAGACGCAAAAACAGCGTGTGTAAAAAATTCCGACGAATGGTTAGTTACGGGAACTGGGAACGTCACATCCTACAAGAACGGCCTCTGGAATATATACAAATCTGGAGATAGTTTCATATAACATCCCAGATTCTGTAACAATAGGACTAACTTTCAGCGCCTATTGCGTAGTTCCTCCCATATCTGGCTAGGCTTTACCCCAGAATCAGCCATGAGAACCAACGTATGATAAATCATATCGGCCACCTCGGATGGTATATGATCAACATCTCCTGACGCTGCGGCTATAGCAGTTTCGCCAGCCTCTTCAACTACTTTTTGGGCTATACGGTTCGTACCCTCTTGTAGGAGAGTCGTTGTGTAACTATCCTGTGGCATTTCCTTCTGCCGGTCCTGTATAACTGAATATAATTCTTCTATAATTCCCGACCCGACATCTGTGTCTTCATAAGCTTCAGGCATTTCATCTAGTGGATTAAAAAAACAACTAACCTCGCCAGTATGACAAGTAGGTCCATCAGGTTCTACTTGTAACAAGATCGTATCTGAATCGCAATCGGTCCACGCAGATTTAAGATTGAGATAATTACCGGATATCTCACCTTTATGCCACAAGTCTTCTTGACTCCGGCTATAAAACCAGACCTGCCCTCCCTCAAGAGTACGTTTCAAGGTCCCTGCGTTCATGTATCCCAGCATAAGGACTTTACCTGTATTTACATCTTGGGCAATTGCCGGTATGAGACCTTTATCGTTAACTTTCATATTCATTGATATACCTCTGATTTAATTGATTAACTTACTTACTTCACACAAACTAGTTATTATGTGATCCGGTTCAGAAAGATTTGGATCTTTAGGTACATGGTCACGGTTTATCCAAGCCGTTGCCATACCGCACAATTTTGGCCCATGAACATCTTCCCACTGTCGATCACCAACATATAGCAACTGATCGGGACGAAGCTTCAGTTGCTGTGTTATATCATTGAAAATCTTGGGATTAGGTTTATAACAACGCGAAGATTCCGACGATATGACGCACCCGAAAGTTCTACCGATTCGACCGACCACAGGACCCAAGAATACATCATCTGCATTGGATAATAACGAGATGTTGACCTTTTTACCTATTGAGTCCAGGGCACTTAGCGTTTCGGGAAACAAGGGACGTTTAACCATATCAGATACAATAACCTCTATGGATTCTCCTACATTACAGCTTGCACCTATATTGCTGTAAACAACCTGAAAACTCTTTTCCCAAGCTTCCCGATATGTGTAAAATGGCCAACCGACAACTCCTCGTTTGGCTCTATATTGTTCGTCTATCAAACACCATTCTCGTCGGAGCACCCTCCCCGACAAAGCCAATCCTTGGCGTTCTACAATATGTTCAAATGTCTGCTCCCAATAGCTATCACCATCTTCAACTAGAGTATTGAACATATCAAATACAACAGCTTTTATCTTTCCCATTTATAAACTAACCTTAACGTACACAATCAAATCAGGAAGATTCACACCCGAACCGAAACACCATATTCATGTAAATACCCTTTTGCCTGTGCAATAGAGTACGTACCAAAATGAAATATGCTAGCCGCAAGAACAGCATCTGCTTGGCCTGTAGTAAAAGCCTCATGTAAGTGCTCTAGCGTCCCCGCTCCACCGCTAGCTATCACTGGAATACTAACTGATTGTGATACCGCACTAGTTACCTCTAAATCATAACCAGATAACTGGCCATCGGCATCCATACTAGTCAACAATATCTCACCAGCTCCTAATTCAGTGGCCTTAACAGCCCACTTGACCGCGTCTATACCTGTCGGGTTACGCCCACCATGAGTGAACACTTCCCAAATCGAATCCTCCGTCACCGCTATTTCTGAATCCAGTTGCGATTTATTATCAATGCTACTCACGCGTTTAACATCTATAGCAACCACTATGCATTGATTGCCAAATTGGCTAGCGCCACGAGATACCAATGTCGGATCATTTATAGCGGCTGTATTAACTGATATTTTGTCCGCTCCAGCGTGTAATAATCCCCTCATATCGTCTACAGTTCGAATGCCTCCCCCAACAGTCAACGGGATAAACACCTGCTCTGAAACCTTTTCAACTACATCAATCATAGTTCTGCGATTATCTGAGCTAGCTGTAATATCTAAAAATACCAATTCGTCTCCACCCTCAGAGTCATAAAGAGCTGCAAGTTCTACAGGGTCTCCAGCATCCCTTATATCAATAAAGCTAGTACCTTTTACGACTCGTCCTGCATC
>JAPNTN010000016.1:0-20012 GCA_027249445.1 Dehalococcoidia bacterium
GTTGAAAGAATCCATTGTACTAATGCTATCTTTTAGTCATGTAGTGTTTGCCAAACTCTTTCAGAATTCAATTAAGGCCTATATATTCAGGAAAGTAGAAGGCTTGTATTTGGAATACCCTCTACCAAAACAATCAGTTACTGTTGAATGATCATACATAGTGAATGAATTAATAACTGCATCCATATTAGGTATTATCCAAGGCCTGACGGAGTTCTTACCAGTATCTAGCTCCGGTCATCTGGCGATTGTTGCCAATTTGTTGGACTATAACGAACCGGGTCTACTTCTAGAGGCTTCTGTACATATAGGTACTGTGATCGCCATACTGGTATATTTTCGTAAAAGAATAGGTCTATTAATTGGAGGGTTAGTTACTAATAATACTGCCCCATTAGGGTCTGCTCACGCTAGTGTTTCTAGATATAGTCCACGCCGGATTTTGGGGTTGTTGGGTATCTCGTTCCTGTGTACAGGAGTAGTAGCCATGATAACTAAGGGATGGGCTACTTCCGCGTTTGATAACCCTGCATTTGTAGGAGTATTGTTCTTCATAACTGCTCTCATACTTGTGTCAACCCGGTTTATTCGATCTCAGTCAAGTAATGCCGATTTATTAGGCTTTGGTATCAAAGTAGCGATATTGATTGGTGTATTGCAAGGACTGGCTATATTTCCGGGGATATCACGAAGTGGAATTACTATAGTTGCAGCATTGTGGGCTGGTCAGAATAATCAAGTTTCTGCAGAATATTCATTCTTTCTTGCTATTCCAACCATCATTGCAGCGTCTATATATTCGTTTTGGAATGTAGGTGATATACCTCTAGATGTTTCTTTTCAATTAGTTATCGCTGCTGCGATTGCATTAAGTGTCGGGTTGGTTTCTATGCATTGGTTAATTCGATGGCTGCAGCAAGGACGGCTATGGTGGTTTTCAGTATATTGTGCCTTCATCGGGATTATTTCTATTGCAGGGTCCTTTCTAGGCATCATATGATATCTAACACACTAAAGTATTAGAATAGATATAGTCGGTACACTTTTAGTTAGTAATTTAGACTCCGTAGAGTAATAGGTAACTTCAATATGAATCCCATTCTTGTAAAAGCTCCATCAACTACTGCCAACATGGGACCCGGTTTTGATTGTCTTGGTATGGCATTGGATTTGTGGAATGAAATAACTGTGGTCCCACTGGATAACCCAGCAGAGGGTGCCCTAGTTGAGGTCACAGGAGAAGGCAGTGGTGAACTCCCTACTGATGAGAATAACCTAGTATACAAATCCATGGAATTCTTATTTAAAGAAGCTAGTTTAGAAATCCCTTTATTCAAACTATTGTGTAATAACCAAATTCCATTAAAGCGTGGATTGGGTAGTAGTGCTGCTGCTATAGCCGGTGGATTGGTGGCAGCTAATGCCATGTGCGATGATGTTTTCTCGAAACAGGAACTATTAGAGATGGCAGCGACTATTGAAGGGCATCCAGATAATGTTGCTGCCGCCGTGTTGGGAGGGTTGCAGCTTGTAGTCAGCGATGGCCCCCAAATTTATACAGCTTCGATCCCTGTTCCTGATAATATTCAGGCTGTGATTTTCGTTCCTGAATTCACAATAGCAACGGATGATGCGAGACGGGTCCTTCCTGATTCGGTAAGTAGGCAAGATGCTATATTTAATATGGGTCGGTTAGCGTTGTTAATATCAGGAATGGGGTCTAACCATCCAGAATATCTCAGTGTTGCAACAGAAGATAAGATACATCAACCTTATCGCCAGAGCCTATTTCCTGCCATGAAATTGATATTTAATGCTGCCAGGGCTGCTAGTGCACTGGGCGTTTTTCTGTCTGGGAGTGGACCAACCATACTGGCTTTGGCAAATGAACGGGAAATGACGATCGCTTATGAAATGTTTGATGCAGCACGGCAAGCGGATATTGAAGGCAAAGTTGATATTGTCGGCACAGCTGTGTCTGGTGCATATATAGAAAAATAATGTTGATGAGGGCGAATTGGCACTATTAGTTCATAAATACGGTGGTAGTTCCGTTGCGGACGCAGAAAAAATAAAGCGTGTAGCTGAACGCGTAATAAACGCTAAGATTTCTGGAAATGACGTTGTTGTAGTTGTATCAGCTATGGGGGACAGTACTGATGAGTTAATTGACCTGGCACATACTGTTTCTACGGACCCCGAACCAAGGGAAATGGATTTATTGTTATCGACTGGGGAATTAGTTTCCTGCACTCTGCTGAGTATGGCGATCAAATCGATGGGCCACGACTCCGTAAGTTTGACTGGTAATCAAGCTGGTATCGTGACTGACACTATGTATGGACACGCAAGGATTAGCAGGGTAGATTCGGATCGTATTAAAGATGAGTTGGAAAAAGGCCAGATAACAGTAGTAGCTGGATTCCAAGGTATGACAGAAGGCCAAGATATAACTACCCTAGGTCGTGGAGGTTCAGATACTACTGCTGTTGCTTTAGCAGCAGCTTTGAATGCCGATCGGTGCGATATATATACTGATGTTGAAGGTATTTATACTGCTGATCCTCGTATAGTTCCCAAAGCCCGTAAAATGGCAGAGATCGGGTATCAGGAAATGTTGGAATTAGCTAGTTATGGGGCAAAAATGCATCCTAGATCTATAGAGCTCGGTTCTGTTTATCAAGTGCCCATATATGTAGCATCTAGTTTCTCAGATCAGCCTGGTACTCTCATTCACAAAGGACCGGACGAAGACAATATGGAAGATAGAATAAAGGTTACTGGCATTGCTTACCAGTCTAATATAGCCAAGGTAACAGTAAGAGCTGTTCCAGATAGGCCAGGGATGGCTGCGGAACTATTTGAACCGCTTTCTGCAGTGGGGATTAGCGTTGATACTATCGTCCAAAACACTAGTGTTGAAAGGTTAACTGACATCAGCTTTACTGTGGACCGCTCAGATCTTCAAAAGACTCTAAGAGAGCTGGAAAGTGTTACGAATGAAATGGGGGCTGGAGAGGTTGTTACAGATCCTACACTGGCATCAATAAGTGTTGTGGGATCGGGTATGCAGAACACTCCTGGATACGCATCCCGAATGTTTAGGGTATTATCCGAAGCTAGAATAAATATCGAAATGATCACTACTTCCGAAATTCGTATATCTTGTATTATCGCTGAAGCCCAAGTTCCTGAAGCGGTTCGGTTACTGCATTCGGGGTTTGATCTAGATACCTAATAATATCTATTTTGGGAACATGCCTTCAAATTAACATAATCTAGAATTTCTGGATTATTGTGACGCAAATTTTCACGTATTTTTTGGCCGGGAACATAAAAGTTCTCATAATTGGGGATTATTTGTGCATAAAATCTCTTGACTATGGCCGGGATATTGATGTAACAAGATAATTATAAATATACGCGATCAATTTTCTAACTAGCATTGTTTTAATCTAGAAGTTTATGTGGAGAAGTAGGGTATGGATGTGAAGATTAAGGATGCAAATCTACCTAAGCAGGCTATAGACCTTGCATTGTCGGGCGAGTGGTTGGAAGCAGCCAACATCAACCGGACTATACTCCTGGACGATGACGATAATACTGAAGCACTTAACCGGTTGGCTAAAGCTTTGATGGAGTTAGGAGAGCTTTCTGAATGTCGCGAAATTCTTTGCAGGGTGATTTCTTTAGCTCCCTATAATAAGATCGCCAAGAAGAATCTTGCTCGTGTTGATGAGATGGATGCAATTCCAAATCGCAGCAAATCTTCCAAGAAATCAGTTGTAGAACGGGGGAGTTTTATTGAAGACAGTGGTAAATCTGCTACGGTTAACCTTGAAAACTGTCCTGAAAACATTTCTTCTGTAGAACTATTGTCTGGTGACCAGGTAGTCTTGTCACCCAAGCTTTCTTGTATTGAAGTATATTCCAATGAATCTCAGTTCCTAGGTGTAGTTGATCGTAGAATTGGAAGACGACTGATAAAACTAATCTCCGGAGGCAATGCTTATGAAGCGACATTGATAGGTGTTGATCAAAGTCGTGTCGCCTTAATGATTCGTGAGACGTATAGGGCTCCAGGTTTGTCTAACGTATCTTCATTCCCCAATAAGATAAATACCGATCAGCGTGCGCAACTACGGGAAGGACTGCTTCGCTCGGTAGCGGGTACAGATCTTGATGATGGTGAAAGAGGTGCTTTGGAGCCGGCATTTGATGATGCAGAGTGGGACGAGTAGGGTTTTTATTAAAAGATTTGTCCTGCTCCCCTAGCCATTGCATCTAGTTTGACTGCTACCTTTGAACGAAATGGTCGTACACTGTTTTGATTTGATGTTTTTCCTATAGTAACTACGAACATGGGCGTAGCGGTTGACGCATGTGGGGAAAAAAACTCGGTGACCGAATCATCATAAAACGTGATCCCACTTGCTCCCAGTCCCAGACTGTACGCGCTCAGGTACAATTGACCGCCTCGCATGCCTGCTTCAATTTGAGCTGCCCTGTATCCGCGATCTCCATATTCAGTGGTTAAGCTAGTTAAGTCGGCCATTATGAATGCGACTACACTGGAATCGTAACCTAGGGCTTGTTCGAAACACAGATGACCTGCATCAGATCTAAAATTCCCGCTCTTTATCAGTTCTAGGCTGCTGTTATTTAGAGAGTAGTAATAAGCTCCCCTTGGAACGCCTTCTACAGAATTTACTATGAAATAAAATTCTAAGAGGCTGGGGCGATTTTCATTTAAAAAGTCTGACTTAGCCGGATTGGTAGAACTGTTTAGCAGATGTATCAAGTCTGTTTTAGAAATACTAGTTCTTTGGAATCTACGAGTAGATCCTCTATTTGTTATGGTGTCGTGTATGGATCTTGACTCAATGGGCGGTATCAATTTTGTGGACAGCTTAGATTCTCCAGCTGGATACTCATATCTCTCGGGTATAGTGGTAAGCCATTTATCCAGGTCACTAGGAGAGTTTATCTTTGTTGCTTGATGCATCTTGGTTACTTCATCATATTCGATATCATTGTTGTAATCGGGATTAACTTTAATAGTGTTGTGCGTTGGATTGTGTACATGCTGTACTGACTGGGCGCCCATGGTGACCATACATGTTGCTGCTTCTTTAACACCATCAAGGCCCAATAGGTCATTCACGGTGTTATCAATAAACCCTAGATATAGTTTGTTGGGTATTCCTAGGGCGTTAGAAGCATTTATCAAGTTAGACAAAATGGTGCCGTTATCCCATAGACTATATCTATACCCACGAGCCCTGTATTTCCAAGTACTTCTCCAAATGATTGATGTATATACCAATACTATGGGACTGTTGGATATCTCTTGGTGTTCAGATCTCCCTGATGATAGAAGTGCTCTATAGTCGCCTTCCGCGATTTTTATCAGGACATTGTCTTTAGGTGAAAAGTGATATATACCAGCAGGAATGTCTTGCAGGTCTCCGCAAATGAGATATGTCTCTATGGGGTACAGGGCTCCCGCTGAGGATGCTGCCCTGTAATCGACTGGGCCTGCCGTTGTCGATATATTGCTCTTAATGATTCCCGAAGATAGATTTAATAACGTCGCTATTTCAGTAAGTCCAACGGGAGACTGTCCGGAGTTTGCCAGATCAACGCAATCTAAGGTTGGGGTATTGATTTCTATTGATCTTCCTTCCAGTGTAATGGCTGGATCAATATTATAGGATTTGTATAGGCTTGGTTTTGTCTTTAGATTAATGTACCCGAGTTTAGTAGTCTCGTGATACTCAATAGCACTGGGATTCTTGTTTTCCATTGTGTGAGACTCCTGAAGCGATATGTGGGAGTTATATGTTGTGTGCTGGGAGGTTAGCGATATCTGTGAATTGTGACTTCTGCGTGTTCTATTAGGGAGTTTTTTATAGGGGGATGAGGTTTTTTTACTGAGACTATTACATCAGAGATAGTAGAGTGCTCCAAAATAGAATTGGCTATTGATTGAGCAAGGGATTCCAATAAATCCTTAGAGTTGCCTTCAATGACCACTTTGGTAGCTTTGTATAAATCTGTATAACTTATAGTATCGCTTAGGAGATCGGTTTGGCCAGGGACTGACAGGTCTACTGCAACAGATAAATCTACCACGTAAATCTGACCATTCTCTTTTTCTTCAGGATTGACGCCGTGATACCCGTAGAATTGCATGCCCTTTAGAGAGATACGGTCAGAAGACATGTTATATCCGGGTGTGTTCGTCTATTTGATTCATGAGTGCTATGAGGTTTTCTGCTCGTTTAACTACAGGAACATCCACCATTTTGCCGTCGATGCTTAATGATCCCCTGCCGTTTGCCTTGGCTGTTTCCCATTCTGATAGAACTCTACGTGCATAGTCTATCTCTTCTTGACTCGGGCTAAACGTTTCGTTGATTATCTCGATCTGAGATGGATGGATGGCGAATTTACCTTTATAGCCGAGCTGGCGTGCTAGGCCGGCGTCCTGTTTTAGTCCATCGGGATTTTGGAAGGCTACATACGGGCCATCTAGTCCAACAACGTCTGATGCTCGAGCTGCTATAGCCACATTAGCTCTAGGCACATACACTTCTGATCCATCATCAGTTCGTTGTACTCCCATGTCATTCGTATAGTCTTCTGCTCCAAAAGCGATTGCGATTACTCTGTCTGATGCTGTAGCAATAGAATCTACGTTCCGCATGGCTTTCGCACTTTCTATCCATGGAATAATTTTCAGGCTTCCATGGCTTATACCGCAAGTCTGTTCAAGAGGATTGATAATCTGTTCTATACCTTTTATGTCCCATTCAGATTCGGTTTTACCGACGCTTACGCCATAAAGGCTAGGACTTACCACGGCCGATATCTCCAGTTTAGTGAGTCCTGTATCGAAGCCATTACACCGAACCATGACTTTTTTGCCGGCGGCATGTAGTTTGGGAACCCATTCCTTGGCTATGTTTCGAGCATTTTCTTTCTCATCAGGAGGTACGGAGTCTTCCAGATCGTACATGATAATATCAGCATTGAAATCTAATGCTTTTTCTATCATATTTATTCGGTTTCCTGGTACAAATATTAAGCTGCGTATTATTTCCACATTAAACTCCATGTCTTGTGAGGTAGGGTTATTCCATCTCTCCCCAGGTTTCTCCCCATTTGCCTTCTACTTTTAATGTCACATCCAGTGCCATCGCTGAGGACATTTCCTCGTACACCAATTGTTGCAGGTGTTGCTTCTCTTGCACCGGTACTTCGAAAATTAATTCATCATGTACCTGAAGTAACATTTTCGACGTCATGTTCTGGGTTTGTAGCTGGTTGTGAACGTTTATCATTGCGATCTTCATGATGTCAGCGGCAGTTCCTTGGATTGGCATATTTATAGCCATGCGTTCTGCTCCAGACCTAACATTGAAATTTGATGAATGTATTTCGGGGATATATCGTCTTCGACCCAGGAGGGTTTCGACATATTGATTATTTCTAGTATCGTTTTTTACTTGTTCTAAATAACTGGAAATCCCTGGGTATTTCGAAAAGTAGGTCTTTATGAATTCGGAACCTTCTTCTCTGGTGAACCCGGTCTGTTGGGATATGCCGTGAGGGGATAACCCGTAGATGACACCGAAATTTAGAACTTTAGCTATCCTACGCATGTCCGATGTAACGTCATTTATCGGTACTTCGAACATTTGTGAGGCTGTTGACGAATGAATGTCCTCCCCGCGTTTGAATGCTTGTAAAAGGCCGTCGTCTTGCGATAAATGTGCTAGTACACGAAGTTCAATTTGGGAATAATCAGCGGCAAACAGGAGATTGTTAGGGGCATCGTCAGCAATAAACGCTTTCCTGACCTGTTTACCTAATTCTGTTCTGACTGGAATGTTTTGGAGATTCGGATCGCTGCTTGAGACTCTTCCTGTCGCTGAACCTGTCTGGTGATACGTTGTATGTATACGACCGGTATTCGGATTTACTAGTTCAGGGAGACTATCAACGTAGGTAGATTTTAGTTTGGAAATTTGTCGATATTCTAGAATCTGGTCAACAACAGGGTGAAGTCCTTTTAGGGATTCTAATGAATTGGCATCAGTTGAGTACCCGGTTTTTGTTCGCTTGGTTTTTGGGAGGCCGAGTTCTTTAAATAATAGGTCACTAAGTTGCTGTGGAGAATTTATGTTTACCGTGTGCCCAATACTCTGGTATAACTCCATTTCTGTCTCGTGCATGTGTTGGTTAAGATCGCCTGACATTTCGTGAAGAATACCGGAGTCCAGTCTGATACCGGAACGTTGCATGTCTACAAATACAGGTATAAGAGGAATTTCGATATCGTTTAAAATGCTGTTAACTGATTGGGATTGTAGTTGTTGCTCTAAGGTGGTTCGTAAACGGTGAGTCATATCGGCATCTGCAGCTGCATACTTGACTGCGTCATCGATTGTTACCATATCGAATGTTATTTGCTTTTTCCCTGTCCCTATTAAGTCCGATATGGGTGTCATTTCAATTCCAAGCATATCCAGGGATAACGGTTTTAGCCCTAGTCCCTGCTTGCCCAAAAGGTGGGCTGCAATCATGGTATCGTAGCCAAGATTGGCGACATTGATACCATAGTTTGAGAGAACCATTAAGTCATAATTCGCGTTGTGAGCGCATTTTGATATGCGTTCGTCTTCGAAGATTGGTTTCAATTTAGATAGTACGTGCTCTATATCTAGTTGAGAGCCCTCCCTATGGCCTACCGGGACGTACCAAGCTTTTCCTTCTGAATGTGAAAAGCTAATACCTACAAGTTCTGCTAATAAGGGATTTAAGCTGGTGGTTTCTGTGTCAAAGGCAAATTCTTTTGCCTCGATTAATGATTCCATCATGGATTCTAGTTGTTGTTCTGTGATAACAGTTTCATATTCACTTTGTGCTATATTTTCGGCCGTGCCTACGTGTGATGTTTCCCCAGATGGAACTACTGATCCCCCAGTCGAAGGGATTCTGGGAACGGCACTATGGAATTCCAGCTCGGTCAAGAAGTCTACTACATCCGCACGATCAAACTGCCCAAACCTAGCTGCAGTAAGGTCTAGATCTACAGGTGCGGTAGTACATATAGTCATCAGTTCGCGATTTTCAAAAGCTCGGTCTTTGTTTTCGGTTAACGATTGCTGGACACTAGGAGGTTTAATATCATCTAGATGCTGGTAAATTGACTCGAGGTTTTTATACTCATTTAGCAATGTTATAGCCCGTTTTTCTCCGACTTTGGGGACTCCTGGTATATTATCGGATGAATCCCCGAGTAGGGCTTTGAAATCTGGCTGTTGAGCTGCCGTCAGGCCCATATATCTGGTTTCTAGTTCCGTCTCGTCATAAACCCGCCTGTCCTGGATGCTACTCGCTAGATCTACCCTGATGCGGGGTGAGATGAGTTGAAAAGTATCCCTGTCACCAGTCAGGATAATTACATCTACGTCGCTTTGTTCGGCTTTCTTGGCGAGGGTGCCGATAATATCATCTGCTTCGTAGCCAGGTAATTCAAATATTGGGACTGAGAAAGCTTCCATTAACTGTTTTACTCTACCAAATTGGGGACGTAATTCAGGCGGAGTCGGTTCTCGTTGGGCTTTATATTGTTCGAAACGTTCGTGTCTAAATGTAGGGGCTGGGGTGTCTAATGCAATTACACAATGTGTGGGGTTCCACTCTCGGATAGCTCTGAAGAAAACGTTGGTAAATCCATATACACCGGTTACGTCTTCTCCGGTTGAAGATACAGTAAGGTGCCTTTGTACGGATATCGCCCGAAATGACCTGTGTATCATTGCGTGGCCGTCCATAATCATTAGGACTTGCTTCTCGGTATCATTGAACAGTGGTAATGTTCTTGGATTATCAGGCATGTTACACCTCTCTATATGCTAGAGCATGAGGAGTAGTTACGTGGGGATATTATACAACAGCGTATATTCGCTACATACCCACCGTTGCCATTAGACGTTTTGCCCGTATTACACAGATACTAAGTCCATAAATGGATGCTACAATGAGCTTAGCTTCGAATATGAGGTAATGGCTTATGCCGATATACGAATATCGATGTTTGTCTTGTCACAAGATATCTGAATTCTTGATTAAGATCTCGGATAAATCTGATGTTCCTGATTGTAAGTACTGTAATGACCCTGATATGGAACGCGTGATATCTAAATTCGCGCTGGGTAATTCTCCAAAGGGTGGACCAAATGGTAGAGCCCTAGAATATTACAAGGACCCGCAAAATATAGGTCGCAATGTAGAATCTACGTTTTCGCGGTACGGTATGGATGTTCCAGAATCCGTGAAAGATACTATTAAGAGCGCCCGTGAGGGTGATATACCTAAGAGGTTTAATCAATGATGGATAACCATTTTAGAGAATTTATTTTGTCTTCAATGCAGGGGTTGTTTTCGTTCTGTGTGAATAACGTGTCAGATAGCACAATCTCGCGTTTATCAGGAGAACTTAGCCAGTCCTTGGATCATTCCGATAGCACTAATTATATTGATTCACCCGAAAATGCGTTGTCTGCGGCGTTAGCTGTTTCTTCCCTGTTAGATGGATTAGGCGATACAACTGAATATATCTCTACTAACGTGACTATTGATATAGCTAAAGAGACTCTTGTCATAATAACGTCTAAGCTCGGGGCTATACTTAGGGCTGGGCAATGTGATCGTGTAAGAGGTTTGTACGTGATAATAGATCCAGAGGTCACTGCGGGAAGGGATCCATTAACTATAGCTAGAGGAGCAGTGGCCGGCGGGGCGCGCGTGTTACAGTTGCGGGACAAACTTAGGGACAAAGGCGTTTCAATTGATTTGGCAAATGATCTCCAAGACTTATGCTCGCAAAATGATGTGCTTTTGATAATTAATGATCATGTAGACGTGGCTGTTTCAGTTCAGAGTGGCGGTGTTCACCTTGGACAAACCGATTTGCCTCCTAGTAACGCGAGATCGGTATTGGGATACACACAGCTAATTGGTAGGTCAAACAGGGAATATGATCAGCTGGTAGCTTCCCAGGAAATGGATGTAGATCATGTGGCCTTTGGCCCAATATATGCGACTACAACCAAGAGTACCGGACGGGAACCACAAGGTGCTGAAAGATTGTCCCATGCCCGCAGCCTTACTAATCTGCCACTAGTAGCAATAGGAGGAATCAATATTTCTAATATTGAACCTGTGATACACGCAGGAGCGGATTCTATTTGTGTCACAGCTGCTGTTGGATTAGCAGAGGACCCTGAAAAAGCAAGTCATGACCTAGTCCAAGCAATAGCGAGCGCCGGGGGCAAGATCTGATGTCGTCTAAATACTACGGGGATTTATCTAAAATATTTATAGAAACTACTAATCAACTTTCCCTACGGCATGACGCTAGAGAACAGGCACTCTCGATATCCCGTGCAGTAATACGCCTGTCAGCTAATGCTATCAGGGCCGTTCATAGGTCTGAGTTTGTAGAAGCTGAATCATTAATAGCAGACGCTAGACTTAAATTGAAAGAAACAGAAACTATTAAGGATGATAATCCGGAGATTTATTATGCCGGTTTCCTCTCGGATGCTCGAAAGGAGTTCTGCGAAGCCAATGTAACTTTGGCCATCATTTCAGGAAAAGCCTTGCCGTATCCGGCAGATTTAGAAGTAGATGCTACGGATTATCTGAACGGTATTGCAGAAGTGATAGGAGAACTGCGCCGATATATACTCGATGCTTTGCGGAATGATAAATACGTTGATCTATGCGAGCAATTTATGGAGATAATGGATGAAATTTATGGGGTATTAGTCATGGTGGATTTCCCTGAAGCAGTCACCAACGGATTAAGAAGAAGCACAGATGCGATGAGGGGAGTTCTAGAACGTACTAGAGGCGATTTGACTATGTCATTACGCCAAAGGCAGTTGGAAATACAGCTCAAAGAATGGGAAGATACTCGTCGATAAGGGCCGTAAAATCCGGTCTCTTGAATTCTTTAGATAGAAGTTAGGATTGTGTATTGTTAACTATTAGCTTTCTCGGTACTGGTGCAGGCAATTGTATTCATAGATCACACACTTCCATGGTCTTAGACTGGGGAAATAACAGGCGGGTTATGCTGGATACCGGTTCCGGTAATTCAGCCCTCGTAAATGGGGCGAAGTTAGGGATATTTTCAAGCGATATCCACCAAATCTTGTTGTCACATGGGCATTTCGACCATATGGGCGGATTGCCACATATACAGGGAAATCGCACCAGTGTGATACCCGAAGCGAATCCTCTAAAGGTTTATGCTACTGGTATGACTTTGGCCCGAGTGAAGAAACTGTTTGAGGCTACTACGATTACTCATAAAATAGATGACCATGGAGCTTCAAGCTCTTCTGGTGAACGCCTGATTGAGTGGGAATCAGTAGATCCTGGTGAACTGTTGAACTTGGGTGAATCCATATCCGCGCGTTGTTTTGAGGTAGATCATATTCCGGGTACTGTTGGGTGGTATCTAGAATGTGATGGTCTGTCGGTAGTATTTTCCGGCGATACTCGCGTATGTCAGGCAGTAAGCACTGCAGCCCAAGGTGTGGATGTTTTGATACATGAGGCACTTAGCACTGAAGACAGTTCGGAACGCACCAAAAACCGTGGTCATTCAACTGCTGCGGAGGCTGGTCAAATCGCGCATGAAGCCCATGCTAAACGGCTTGTGATGACACATATAGATACTAAATTTCACGCTTGTACAGAAAAGTTGATTGAAGAGGCAAGGGGATATTACGAGGGACCTATCCAGGTAGCTGATGACCTCACTCAAATAGTCATTGATACTTAAGGTCTTCTGGCACTATTTTGGTAAATGTATACCCATACTGGTTAGATTGAAACGTTAAGCTGTGGATAATTGCTTGCCAGTGAATTAGACCAACGATATGATAATGTAATGGATCCTAAAACTGTTAAATATTCACTAGGCAATCCCAGATCGATAATCGCAGAGACTTTCGGAGAACCGGGGAGACGAACTTTTCGATTGGTAATCGAATCTGGTGAAGCTCGCTCAGATATATGGCTGGAAAAAGAACAGCTGCTGCAATTGGGTGTTTATCTACAGGAAGCGATCCGGACATTGTCAGATGATGAACGGGTTAAAGATAGTGTGCCTGGTGAGCCGGCCTGGAGCGGCGGTGATACCTTTGTTGAATTTAAGGCGATACAGATGCAACTTAGCTACGATGTCGCTGCTAACTCGTTCTATCTAGTTGCTTATGAAAGTGACGAATCGGAAGAGGAGTCGGCTTCAGTTAGTTGCTGGATTAACCCAAATCAAGCGCAGCAGTTATTTGAAGAGTCATTGTCTATATGTGCCTCAGGTCGACCTCCTTGCTTTTTGTGTGGATCCCCCATAGATCCAGAAGGCCATGTATGTCCTAGGGCTAACGGTCATGCGGTGTTTGAAAGCGGTTAAGATGTCTCTGAGCATTCGGGGAAGGTAGTGAAAGTCGACGACGCTACTTATCAACTGCTGAACCATGGCGAGATCGTGTCATGTGAGTTAACACCTGCCGGCTCGAATTATACTTTTCTGGCGAAATTGAATCTGGGTGATAGTAGTGGGCTTGCGATTTATAAGCCTAAAGATGGAGAGATACCGTTATGGGATTTCCCTTCCGGCACTCTCTATAAGAGAGAGTGTGCCGCGTATATCCTGAGCGATATATTAGAGTGGGATTTCATTCCTTATACCATTATTCGGGATGGCCCGTACGGTATTGGATCGGTTCAACAGTTTATTTACCACGATACACAGAAAAACTATTACACGTTAGATGATTCGAACGCAGAGGAACTTCGTACCATTGCTTGTTTTGACTTAGTCGCTAATAATACCGACCGTAAAGCGGGGCATATGATTGTGGATCATGACGGGAAGGTGTGGGGGATAGACCAAGGGCTCACATTTCACTCTGATACCAAGATCAGGACCGTTATATGGGATTTCAGTGATGAACCTATACCAGAGCATCATCTAGATAAGCTAGAGACTTTTAGAAACAAATTGAGTAATCCTACTGGTAATATAAAGGATCTACTTGAATTACTGTCTGATGATGAAATAATTGCTCTAAACAGACGCCTTGATTGGGTGCTCGCTGAGAAATTTTATCCTGGTATACCAGGAAGACGGAGAAGTTGAAGACTTTCTTGCGATGCCAGATATTTTATCTTATCAATGAGAAATCAAATTGTTCCAGGCTATCAACTACGGTGTTGGCTTGGCTTATGTCTAAATTCCTAGTGAAATAAGTTCTGACTGCTATTGTGTGGGCGCCAGAAGCAACTGCTGCGCTAATACCAACTGGAGAATCTTCTATTGCGATACATTCTTCCGCAGAGAAACCGAGCTTCTTAGCGGCTAGCAGGTAAATTTCAGGATTTGGCTTCCCGTTTTTTACATCGTCTCCTCCGAGGACAGCATCAAAAGAGTCTACTAGTCCTATAGAGTTTAATTTTAGATAGACCCATTCTCTTAGTGATGAAGAAGCAACCGCTTTAGGTATGCCTAGTTCTTTGCACGTGTTTAATAAACCAACTACCCCTGGCTGCGGGTCTATTCTTTGACTAAGAACCTCTTTTACAACTACATCATACATGTCTATGTATTCAGGAATTGCTTTGGGTAAGACTCGTATATCTTTAAGTTGTTCCCATGTTTGGTTTACCGTTGTCCCAATTAAATATTCCTCATTTTCAGGCTCTGATATAGGAGATTGGCCTTCCTGAACAATGATTCTATTAATAGCATCTAAAAAAAGAGGTTCACTGTCTATCAACACTCCATCCATATCAAATAATATTGCTTTATAATCTGCCATTTGGTGTTATCTCCTGTAGAAAGTTTCAGAGTGATCTCGCACTATGAAGCAAGATGAGGCTTTAAATATTGCCCAAAGGCTACTGCCGATTTTTATATCCATTTCTGATAATGAAGTCCCAGTGATATTACATTTGAGTGGAATTTCCGAACAATTCAGGGTGATTTGGTAGCCAGGCGAATTGGTATTTATTTCTGACACTACCCCCTGAATTTGATTTCTTGCTGAAGAATTGTCTATTTTATAATATGCCAGGATTATGTCTGATGCCCTTATACCGATGGTTGTATAACCACTTTCGTACCCGACTCCCAAAGGAACTTCTATTCGGGGGCCATCCAGTTCTTTTGGAACACAAGTCATAGTTCCCTCGGAGGTGGAAGTATCGATAATGTTCATTGGGATAAGGTTTTCCACGCCTATTAGACTAGCCACACGTTCCTGGCCAGGGTGGCCAAGTACGTTAATGGGTTCTCCTTTAGCTAAGGTATGACCAGAATCGATTACTTGGATTTCATCGCCGATTGCTACAGCTTCCTCTCTCTCGTGGGTCACGACAATGATTGGAATTTTGGCAAACTCGAGGATTCTTCTAATTTCATTCAGTATCGCACGTCTAAGTTCCGAATCGAGAGAGGCGAAAGGCTCATCTAGAAGTAAAGCTCTAGGGCTGCTAGCAAGCGCTCTAGCAAGTGCCACTCGCTGCTGTTGGCCACCTGATATTTCCCACGGATACCTGTGTTCTAATCCGGATAATTGAAACTTTTCTAATAGATCGGAGATTAAATCGGCTGATGCAGCCTTGGTATTTCGAGATAAACCATAAGCTATATTTTTAAATACGCTCAAATGCGGAAATAAGTGGTATTGTTGTGTCAAATATCCTATCTTGCGCTTATAAGGTGGAACCCATATTTTCTGGTTCTTATCAAAAACTGTGTCTCCGCCGATGCTTATGAAACCTGATGTCGGTTCTATTAGTCCAGCTATAGCACGAAGTATCGTGCTTTTGCCTGCTCCTGAAGGCCCAAATAACACTAAAGATTCCCCCGAGTTCACACTGATTGAAAGATCAAGTGCAAAATCTTCGATTTGGTATGTCATTTCTGCTTCTATCACAGATTGGCTCTCCAACTTTTGTTAGCAAAGAAACCTAATATGATTAAGACTATTATGGAGGCGAACAACAATATCACCGACAATCCTAAAGATGCTCCTATGTCACTTTCCATTGCAGTCAGTATTGCTAATGGCATTGTTTGAGTCTTTCCAGTAAGGTTTCCCGCAAACATTATCGTAGCTCCAAACTCTGAAATAGCCCTTGCCCATGCCAAAGCAAGTCCAGATAGTATGGAAGGACTTGCCAATGGTATGGTTAACTTCCAGAAAGTTTGCCATGGAGATACACCTAAAGTTTGAGAGACATCTTCATAATCCGTGGACACTGATTGGAACCCCAATTTGGCGGCTCTGATATAGAACGGTGCTGCTACAAATATCTGGGCACAAATGACTGCGCCCGTTGTAAATGGCAATGCTATCCCAACGCTGCTGAGTGCGGGGCCCATGATTCCCTGTCTGCCAAAGGCCATCAACATGGCCACGCCTGCTACGATTGGCGGAAGTATTATAGGTAGCTCCACTAGGCTATCAATAAACTTTAATAATAGGTTGTCTTTTCTAGCCAACAGCAATGCAAATGGTGTTCCAATAATTACAACGATTATTATGCTAATTATGCTCGTGACAATTGATAATTGAAGAGCTTGTATGGTGGTATCGCTCAACAAACTTGCCATCAGGCCTTTCTGCTGAGCTGCTTTTACTAAAATGGCTACTACAGGCAAACCAATAAATAGTACATAAAGTAGGGTTACAGTTATGCCCGCTGGCATCCACAGTGGATGGGATGAACGGCCTTCAGTCTTTATACCTGCGAATGTTCGGATCATGGGAGCATTATACCCGCTGGTAGGATTTTCCTGTTATTGATCATGTATTTTTAGGAATCCGTATTTCTCAAGTATATCTTGCGATTTACCGGACTTTAAGAAATCTATAAATTCTTGTGCTAGTCCTTTGGATTCGGATTCCATTAGTATTGCAGCAGGGTAGTTTGCGATCTCATTGTATTCCTCTGGAATATTTATGGTCCTGACTTTTTCTGATACATAAGGAAGGGCTGTATCACTGCGGTATACGAATCCCGCATCAGCTTCTCCAAGAACAACTT
Source organism: Dehalococcoidia bacterium (assembly GCA_027249445.1). Classification (GTDB taxonomy): domain Bacteria; phylum Chloroflexota; class Dehalococcoidia; order Lucifugimonadales; family UBA3495; genus UBA3495. The sequence continues at coordinate 17,143 of JAPNTN010000016.1, forward strand.
TCTGAACCACGTTACGGACGTTGGTTTCTTCAGAGACTATGGTTTGTTTTAGCTTGTCAGGATACGATTTGGATAGGCTAGGGTATTGCGCTAACTTGTTAATAACTACATTAGTATAGGTTCCTGCAGGCACGTTCGTATGAGCTACAACTACTTTTGTGCCTGTGCTTGTTAGATCACTTAATTCAAATAAACTGGGATTTTCAGTGGGTACTATTACTACTAGTCTATTGCTAGCGAAGTTTTGGGGATTATCCATTGATAGACCTGATTCTGTAATACGATCCATTTGGATCCAGTCTGCTGAAGCAAAGATATCCGCATAAGCACCGTGTAATAATTGGGTACTTAGCTGCTGGCTACCTGCGAAATTGAATATTACTGATACATCGTCATTTAGGTACTCGAATTCGTCGGCAATTTCTCTGAAAGAGTCGGTTAGCGAGGCGGCCGCAAAAATAATTAAGTCTTTCTGTGGGCTATCATACTGAGCGTTAGTGGAGCAGCCTGTAGAGAAGAGAGGAATTAATATCAGTAACGTAATCAGGGTTTTGGCTAACATTCTGACTAATGTTTCCCTTTAGAACTAAGATTGTTTCTTGACGACTTACTTTGTCTACTGTCTAATTGTACTGGAAGACTACAGAAATGGATAACCTGATTCTAGGAGGGGCCTTATGGCATTAGTCAAATGTGTTACAGAGATGGGAATGGGTGTAGATGTCCATGGACTAAATTACACCGGTGCGGCGCAGAGGGCAGTATTTGATGCAATACACCACAGCAGCTTGGGGTTTCAGCAGCTTATTGGAAAGACTGCTGATGATATGCGCGTCGACGTGACGATAGGTGTTCCAAAGCCCGAGAAAGTAGACGGTGATGCGGTCCTGTCTGTTCTACCGCATGGCCATGGTTATATAAATATCGTCCAGGGCGGTTTGGAAGTTTTGAATCCCGCAGGTGATGATGGAACTTTGGTCGCTAATGCCATTCTGATCGTCAGTTTTGATGATGGAAAATAATATTTACTTTTTGTATCATTAGGCATAGAAATAGCCCACGAATACTCGTGGGCTATTTCTATGCCTCGTTCTAGTTATTTGGTCTAGCCGTGCCCCCTAGTTCCGAAGACTTTCGTGCCTCTAGTGAATATACATCTTTTTATGTTATTAGTTAATTCTTTTCCATCGACATTGTGTATCGATCCAAGATGATCATATACTTGGTCTAAAACCTCGTCTTCGTTTTCGCCAATCGCTATGAACTTGCAGTTTACTCCCACTGCGCTAGCTGCCCCGGACATGAAATTATTGCATCGTGCATACATCTGCGGCATAGTGATCTCCTCCTCAACTTTTTACCACAACTAACTCGATAGGTTTAATGAGTTCGCATTATACGACATTTGTGCATCTATAGCACCCTTTAATTTTACACGATCACCGGATATTTATCTAATGTTCGCGTAACTCTACTGAGGGAGGGTCTTGATTACCCCATCCGCCGCCTCCGGGTGTCCTTATACTGAGTATGTCTCCACTACTAACATCGATAGTTTCTTTGCCAGAGAGTTTTATTTCTTCATAGCCAGATTTAAAGAGCACATTTTCACCCGGATGCGCGTGACTACCTCCTTTCGAACCAGGTGGAGGTAGTTTTCGCCTTTCGGAGAGCAAGGTTACGCGAGCAGCGCCAAGGAATTCAACATCTCTTATTAGCCCGTCTCCTCCATTGAATTTCCCCGGGCCGCCAGAGCCTCGCCTTATGGCATATTGTTTTAGCCGCAATGGAAATGCGAATTCTAGAGCTTCTATCGGTGTATTCATAGTATTAGTCATGTGGGTATGAATGCCTGAAATGCCATCTTTATCTGGTCGAGCTCCCATGCCGCCTGCTATGGTCTCATAATAAACAAATGGCTTATCTCGCCCAAGGTCATGGCCGCCAATTAGAAGGTTATTCATAGTTCCTTGACTGGGTGCCGGCATCGTCTCAGGTAAAGCTTTCGCGAATGCCGCGAAAAGGACGTCAGTGATTCGTTGCGATGTTTCTACGTTTCCTCCCGAGACTCCTCCAGGTGGTAGGGGATTGACCAACGACTTTTTGGGTGTCCTGATACTTATCGGCCTTAAACACCCTTGGTTTGGAGGGGCTTGATCTCCTACGATGCAACGGATCGTATAGAGTACGGCTGAGATTGTGACTGCCTCGGGTGCATTGATACAACCCGGGCGTTGTTCTGATGTTCCTTTAAAATCGACTGTTATTTGGTCGCCGGTGATAGTTATAGTAACTGTTATTGGAACGGGCTCGTCGGTTAGCCCGTCATCATCCATGTAATCTGTTACTGAATATTCTCCATCCGGAATCTTCTTTATCTCGCTTCTGGTAACTTTTTCGGAGTAGTCAAGTAATGCTTCCATATGGCTTAATGTATCTTCAATTGAGTAACGGTTGGCAATATCTTGAAGCCGTTTCTGCCCTACTTTTATGGAGGCAATCTGGGCGGTTAGATCACCTCGACGCTCGTGAGGTGTCCTAGAATTTCTGCAGATGATTTCTATGATTTCGTGATTTAAACGATTTCTACGGTAAAGTTTTAGGGGTGATAATATCAACCCTTCTTGATATATCTCAGTTGATATTGGGAGTGACCCGGGAGTCATTCCTCCTACATCAGCGTGGTGGCCACGGTTGGACACGAATCCTGCTAGCGTTCCATCCACATGTACTGGGGCGACTAGGGTGATATCAGGTAAATGAGAGCCGCCAGCGTATGGATCGTTCAGGATAATAATGTCGCCTTGGTTCAGATTGTTTGGAAACGAATCTAACGCTGCGTTTACAGAAGCTGGCATTGCCCCCAAATG
>JAPNTN010000017.1:0-2742 GCA_027249445.1 Dehalococcoidia bacterium
TCAAAGCTAGTATTTAAACAGGTGTAATCACAGCCACCTTTATCTTGGCAGAACGAACATCGGTATTCATATGGTGCCAGGATAGGATAATTTCCAGGAGCGTATGGCCCGTAGCTTTCATGCCATCCACTGAACGTTACTGCTCTAGTAGCGTCGCTTAGACCATGAAAGCTGACGATTGGGCTAGCTACTTCATATCCGCCGGTGTAACGCTTGGCAATGAGCATGGCGGCTTCATTGGAGTCACTCCCTGATGTTAGAAACATACTTTTATTGAGACCTTCAGGAGTTATATCCGCTAGTCGACTGGCTAATATAATCTCTCTGTCATTAAACATGCTCATGTGGCTGTGGATAAGATTTTCGCAGCTCTCTTGTATTGCTTGGATTATCTTCGGATGATTATGGCCTAGCGCCCCACACATTTGACCAGAGTTGAAATCCAAATACTGCTTGCCATTTATGTCCTCGACGGTGGATCCCCTACCTCTTACAAATATTGGTCCAGTTATAGTATTTTTGTCCATGCGACTTTGAAAACTGAATTTTCTGGCGAGTTCAAGAAGTTGTTCTTCATTCATATTTTCCATCATGTTATAGCCGCCTTATTTATCAATAAGATTAGGCACGTACTATACATCTTTGGTGTGATTGGCGTACACTGCCTCGTAAAATTGGCTTTGATTAATGTTCGATTTGCTCCTGATATTAGAGCTCATAATAATTGTGGGGTGCCATGGAATATAAAAAATTAGGCCGAACTGATGTAATGATCCCTACTATTGGATTAGGAACATGGAAATACACTGGCGGAATGATGCCTCTTCGACGTGGGGTGGATTTAGGAGCAAATTTAATTGATACCGCTGAGATGTATAAGACTGAAGGTGCCGTTGGTGATGCTATTTCTGGTATGAGGAATCAGGTTTTTATTGCCACCAAGGTGTCTGGCAGCCATATTAAGTATGACGAGATTATGCGCGCGGCTGAACGTAGTCTTCGAGAGCTAGGAGTGGACAGTATAGACCTGTATCAGGTTCATTGGCCTAATTCTAGTGTCCCAATCGGCGAAACTATGCGCGCTATGGAAGAACTAGTCGATGTTGGAGTTGTAAAGCATATTGGAGTTAGTAATTTCGGAGTCAGGGAGTTAGAGGAAGCGCGAGGGATGATGTCAAAATATCCAATCGTATCTAACCAGGTTCTCTACAACCTGAATAAAAGGGAGATTGAACGGGACTTACTATACTATTGTTTGGAAAACCATATAACAATTTTAGCGTACACCCCATTAGCGAGTGGCTCTCTCAGTAAATCAGCCAACATAATGGGAGGGGTTAGAAAACTAGTGGGAAAAAACGACCTTAGTCCTGGAGGGGTTCTTAACACTATATCAGCTGAAGTTGGAAAAACTCCTGCTCAAGTCGCCTTGAATTGGTGCACTGTTCATCCTAACGTTGTAGCGATTCCAAAAGCTAATACGGTTAAACACACTGAGGAGAACTGTGATGCAGTGGGCTGGTACCTTAATGAAGATCAAATGAGGAGACTAGATAGGGCATTTCCATTAAGAAATGATCCTAACGTGTATTACCGTGGGTAAATAGTGCGATCTCGGTAAGGATTATTTTTCTAGAACCATCGTGGCGTCTGAGAGTGAGACCAACTCACCTCTCTGGTTTGTACCTTTGATCCTTACGTCTATACTCTTCTGTGATGAATTATCGGTTTTGCCGGTTATTTCTCCGTCAAAGGTGACGGTGTCTCCAGACCTAAATGGGGTAATTGCTCGCATCAGTAGACTTCCGCCATTATAGAAAGAGCTCAATGGAAAATTACGTTCTAGCATCTGGTCTACATAAGACATCGTTGCTGGACCTGAATTGACTACTCCAGCAAAGATGTTCTTATTTGCAAAATCTTCATCTGTGTGAATATTGCTGGGCTTATATTTTCCGGCGAGGGTGAAATCATTTTTGCGTATCATGATTTCTGCACTTTCGGATATGGTTATAGGTTTTAAAAGGTCCCCAATGTTAGCGGAGGCGAATTGAACAAAATCCTCGGGGCTAACAGTTTCAGTGGGTGTTTTATCGTCAATGATTTCAGGTATGGCCGTTCCTGCCTCTACGGGAACATCTCGCTGTCCCTTGGAATAAGAAAATATACAGGTGTAATCAAAATGGGCGACTTTTTCATTCGCCTGGTTATTTGCTTCCACTCGAAAAGTGACGAATTTGTTACCTCTTTTCTCAAACTTTTCCAGCACCTTTCTATTTCCGGTCAGAGTGTCGCCTTCAAACACTGGTTTAAACCATTTCGCTTCACATTTAGCAAAAGGCGTCTGTCTTCGAGCTGTTTGACTTTCTTCAACAGCGACAAAACCATTGTTGCCTGCAATATCGTCTCTTAGCAAAGGTGCGTAAGTGAGCAGCATAGTTGGCATAGCTACTAGTTTGCCTTCAAACTCCTGATTTGCTCCGGGGGTCACGTATCTTGAGTCCCTGTTCTGTGCGGTCCATGCGTATCTAGTGATGTGCTCGGCAGTCAGCAGTACTACTGTCTGAGTGCCTGATTGGCCAGGCTGTATTTGATCAAAATCCCATAGTTTCTCGTGTAGTTCTGTCATTAATGCCCCTGCTGCCAATAAAATACTTATTCGACTTGAAGTATGCACAATTGTTGTTGTGTTGACAAGATATTGGGATGCTGTAAGCTACTGCTTGCTTTATCATAATGAAC
>JAPNTN010000018.1:0-11778 GCA_027249445.1 Dehalococcoidia bacterium
ATAAGGAGAGTAGAATGACGTTACCAAACCCTGGTTCATGGCAAGGAATAATTGAAGAGGCAGCACCTCAATTATTTAAGGATGTGACTGCCGTTAGGGACAATGTTCTTACTGATGGAGCTCTGTCTATGAAAGTAAAAGTTTTGATGACTATGCTCTGTGATGCTTTGTTGGCGCACGATCACGGCGTTGAGAATATAGCTAATAGGGCGCGAGCTATTGGTGCAACTGAAGAAGAGATAGCAGAAACCATAGGTGTAGCTTTTGTCATGGGTGGAACTCCGGCATTAGTGACGGGTTCCAACGCTTTTAAAAAGTCGTAAGTCGATAAACGGAGTATATTGACAGTAATTTTCAATAATGTTACGCTCAATATAATAGCGTTGATGGAGACGAGTAGGTTAATCTAAAGCGCAAAGCGAGCCTGGTATGGTGTGAGCAGGTGCGTATAAATTACCGAAAATCCCTCCGGAGCTGCCAGCAGAAAGGGCTAGAATCCTGAGTAAGCCAGGCCGAGTTCGTCGTCCGTTATTAACGACGGGGCATGATAGTGTCCTTATTAGAGAGGTCTGAATTTTCAGGCAAATAGGGTGGTACCGCGGGATTTATGAAAGTCCCGTCCCTAAGTGGGGCGGGACTTTTTCACGTCTCAGAGAAACCATAAATGTGTCTATTTTTGGCTAATATAGCCAAGGAGGATTTAATTGAAACTTAAAGGTGCGGAAATCATTTGTGAAAGTCTTCTCAAAGAAGGCATTGATGTTATTTTCGGTCATCCTGGGGGAGCTATCCTACCATTCTATGATGCTCTATGGAGCTATCCTCAACTGAAACATATTTTAGTGAGACATGAACAGTCTGCGGCTCATGCGGCTGATGGATATGCTCGGATGACAGGGAAGCCGGGCGTATGCGTAGCTACATCTGGACCAGGAGCTACTAATTTAGTAACCGGTATCATGAATGCTCGGGCAGACTCTATTCCCATGGTTTGTATAACAGGACAAGTAGCCCGACCAGTGTTAGGATCTGAAGCCTTTCAGGAATGTGATATTTGTTCTATAGCAGCAGCTTGTTCCAAGAGAACGTATATGGTGATGTCAACTGATGATCTCGCATCGACTATACACGAGGCGTTCAGAACTGCGGTGTCTGGACGGCCAGGACCGGTTTTAGTAGACGTACCTAGAGATGTACAACTGGAACTCGCTGAATTCAGTTATCCGGAAACGCCAGGTTGCGTTATTGAACCCGAGGTATTATCTGAAGAGACGCTTATAAATGTTAAAAGAGCCGCGGAACTCATAAATCAATCAGAACGTCCGGTTATTATCGGTGGACACGGTGTTGTCATGTCTAGAGCTTTTGATGAAGTAAAAGATCTTGCAGAGACCACTGGTATACCAGTTATAAACACACTGCTCGGATTAAGCGGATTCCCTAGAACTCATGAATTGAGTTTAGGGATGCTGGGTATGCACGGTATGTACTGGAATAATATGATTATAGAGCAATCTGATCTGATTATTGGCCTTGGTATGAGATTTGACGACAGGGTTACTGGAAAAGCTTCTACCTTTGCGCCACATGCTAGGATCATCCATCTGGACATTGAAGGTTCCCAGATAGGGCGTAACGTGCCTGTAGAAGTACCACTTCAAGGGGATGCTAAATCCATACTTCAATCACTGGTACCCTTGGTAAAGAATGTTTCTAGGCCAGCTTGGATGGCTTACATAAATGAAACTAGGGACAGGCATCCTTCATTGGCAATTCCTAGCTCCGAAAATCTTCAGGCTCAGGAAGTTCTGGTCGAGATCAATCGATTGATCCAGGAAAACCCAGAGACGGTTGTTGTAACCGGTGTAGGTCAGCACCAGATGTGGGCAGCGCAATTTCTTGAGTTCAACAACAGTAATACCTTTGTGTCTTCAGGTGGATTAGGTACTATGGGATTTGAACTTCCTGCGGCGATGGGAGCCCAACTAGGTAGGCCGGGGGCTCCTGTTTGGAGTATTGCCGGTGATGGAGGCTTCCAGATGACCTTACAAGAGCTCGCCACCGTTGCCCAAGAGAAAATGCCTTTGAAAATAGCGTTATTCAACAATGGTATTTTGGGAATGATAAGACAATGGCAAGAACTATTTTTTGAACAACATTTGAAAGAGACTCCTATTCCAGGTCCCGACTATGTCAAATTAGCTAATTCTTTTGGCATTCCAGCGTTAAAGGTTAGTCATCAAGAAGATGTGATGCCCGCATTAAGGAAGGCAAATGAGGAAGACGGTCCGTATTTAATTGAATTTGTCGTTGATTCTGAGTCTCATGTATATCCTATGGTGCCTCCTGGTGGTGGACTTGGAGACACTTTAGAAGATCCGTTGACACGGGTCTAGTTCAGGTACTAATTTATATTGGATATATTTGATTAACGTTGTGATACTAGTTTTATATTCTGAAGGATGAGGTTGCATCATGGAATGGGTCTCTATACAAGAAGCCTCTCATATATTGAATGTTTCTCAAGATGTGATTCGTCGATATGCTCGGGATGGTAGGCTTAACGCAAGAAAACAACCGAAAGAAACCGGAGGTACCTCTTGGGTAGTGGAGCTTCCAGATGGGCCTTGGGAAGATGATTTTAAAGAAAATGTTCATAGCATTGCCCAGAGATTAACCCCTTGGTGGTGGTCTGCTCCAGAGAAAGAAGGGGTGGTACATTATGTGGATGGCCTGGGTATTGAAGAGATAGAAGCCCTGTTCATGTGTGGGCTAATGACGAACAATATTTATTCAGCTGTTGGGCATGATCTATCTGACAGATGTCCTGAATGTATTGAAGAGGTTGTTAAACAAGGATTGCCAATGGAGACTCGAGAATAGATCAGATCACACGGTAGACCCATATTTGATGGTAGGCGTCCGGCTCACCTTTTGGTAACGCTTGGAACGGTTCGGTGCATTCTACTAGTTCCCACTTCTTGGCACTGGAGAGTGTATCCTGCTTGTCTTTGAACCCCGCTGGTTCATAGATGTCGGATCTAAGGCTGAACGCTATGTAACCACCTGGTTTGGTCACCCTCACTATTTCGTCTAGAGAGTGCGGAGGAGCGTGCCCTATTGTTAAAACCCCCACTGTTATAGCTGCGTCAAAATGATCCGATGGAAACGCCAACGCATCTCCCATAACCATTTGGTGAAGTTCCGAATACACCTGTTTTTTAGATGCCTGTTCCAGCATCCCTGTAGAGAGGTCCATGGCTACTAAATTTGTGCATCCGGCTGCGTGTAGGAGTAGGCCTACTAGGCCCGTGCCTGCCCCAGCATCTAGTATTATTGAATTAGAGTGAATATACGGTAACAAAGATGCTACGGCTCGTTCGTGGCCATTCCATTCAAAGTCATTTTCAAGGTCCGTTTCGTAATCGTTTGCCCATTCATCGTATCTGGCTGATAATTCGCTGTTATTAGCCGAAGAGTAGATCCACTGGACTTTATTCTGTTCTTCCATCTGTAACCTACCTATCTTTAGTAACCGTATCGTGTGTCGGGCTCTTGGCTACGTCGCAATTGGATATTCTATTAGCGGGTACTAATGCCTACTTCATTACTTGCTTTATAGTGTCTGTAAAAGTAATGTACTAAACACGATTATATCAGAGGAGAAATATGTCTGACCTATTGATTCGTAATGGCCGCATAGTTGACGGTACAGGTTCAAAATCATTTTCAGGTAGTCTAAGTATTGATGGAGATACAATAACTATAATCACAGGAGATACTTCCGCTATAGATGCTGATCGGATTATTGATGCTGACAACTACATAGTATGCCCCGGGTTTATCGATATGCATTCTCATTCTGATCTTATGCTGTTAAATGATCCTTTTCATGAACCTAAGGTTAGGCAAGGTGTCACTACAGAGGCACTCGGCATGGATGGTCTATCTTATGCTCCTTCTTCGACTGTTAACTTGGAACTGTTGTTGGGGTATCTGTCTGCTATAAATGGGACTGCTCCTGAAGGTGTCAGGTGGAGCAGCGTCAGTGACTTTTTGCAACTGTTTGATAATAAGTGTTCGTGCAATGTTGTGTATTTTGTTCCACATGCTGCTATTAGAGTCGAGGCTATGGGTTGGGATGCCAGACCTCCCAATGCTGCTGAGCAGATGAAAATGGAAGAATTGGCTATCCAAGGTATGCGAGATGGGGCATTTGGATTTTCTACCGGATTGACCTATGCTCCGGGTGCGTACAGTGATACCGAGGAATTGGTCGGGGTATGTCGGGCAATCAGGGATACAGGTGGGATATATGTGTCACACGCCAGGTATTCTCTGGGAGATAGGCTCCTAGATCCCTTCCGAGAAGTTCTCACTATAGGTAGACAAAGTGGTATACCTGTCCATATATCTCATTACCATAATCCTGTGGATGGGATGGGTGAGAAGATGGTCGCGCTGGTCAATGAAGGCAGGAGTGCGGATATAGACGTCACATTTGATCAGTATCCATATCCAGCAGCAAGTACTGTCCTACATTCATTATTGCCGATCTGGGTGCATGATGGTGGGCCAACCGAACTGATGAATCGTATTAAACAACGTAGCGTGCGTGATGAAATAGGTGATTCTGTTGATCCACAATGGGGCATGACCCTTGATCATTACATAATTAGTAACGTTAAAACAGATGCTAACAAAGAATGGGAAGGACGTTCTTTAACCGATCTCGCGACGGCTAGAGGGCAACGTATGATAGACGCGATTTGCGAAATTTTGATTCAAGAAGATCTTGAGGTTGCTTTTGTAGCCAGGACTGGGAATAACGAAAACATTAGAACCATAGTAAAACATGATGCTCAAATGGTGGGATCTGACGGGATTATGACTGGGGATTATCCTAATCCTCGAACTTATGGCACGTTCCCTTTTATTTTGGATAGACTTGTTCGTGAAGAAGGAATTTTGTCGTTGGAGGAAGCAGTTCGAAAAATGACCTTTATGCCTGCTCAGCGGCTAGGCCTTACGGATAGAGGCGTACTACGAGATGGTATGAAAGCCGATATAGTAATGTTTAATCCTGATACTGTCACGACACCAGCTACTTTTGAAGATCCAAAACAGTTTCCGTCGGGTATAGATTATGTGATAGTCAACGGTCAACTGGTCATTGACTCTGGAAACCATACGAGAGCTCTGCCGGGGAGATCATTAAAGTCTCAATAATCAATCGGATCTGGTAATAATAAAACCCCTCCTAAAGAGAGGGGTTTTATTATATGTGCTAAGACTATCAGTGACCTAAGTATATATCCAGATATTTTATCGGCCTTTCCAAACAGGAGCTCTCTTTTCAGCAAAGGCTTTTACACCTTCTTCCGCATCTTCAGTATGAAGTATTACATCTCTCTTCAGTTGAGCGAATGCGACACGTCGCTCTAGATCCATGGCTGCTCCCATAATAGAGGACTCTTTTATGGCTGCTAATGATAATGGTGCGTTAGCTACTATTTTTCGAGCAATTTCTTCTGCACGGGTTAACACTTGGTCAGGTTCGACCACATGGTTCACTAACATCAGCTCTCTCGCTTTTTCAGCGTCTATAAAATCGCCGGTAAATAATATTTCAAAGGCTATGTTTTTCGGCAATACCTGCGCTAACAATGCAGGTCCGCTCACTGAGGCTATACCTCGTTTTACTTGAGGCCAACCAAATTGAGCCTCAGTAGAAGCTATCCTTATGTCGCTACCGAGGGCCAGTCCGCATCCCTGTGCCAAGCAAACACCATTTATCGCAGCAATTATTGGCTTCCAAATGTTCGATTGAACTACATATAGGTCACCAGTGCTTGGGCCTTCGTTGGCACGGGCATTCGCCATGGCTACTAAATCGTGACCGGTAGAGAAGGCTCTACCATTACCAGTAACAATGGCGCACCTAACTTCTGGGTTATTTTGGACGTCCTGAAACGAGTCCCAGAGAATCTGGCGCATAGGGGGATCTATAGCGTTAAGCTTTTCTGGCCTATTAAGGGTTATGAAGGCTATTCCGTCTTTTATTTCGTATAATGCTTCTGGTTCTGGCACAATCGTGTCTCCTTATTATTTTATAGTGTGTCTGGTCCTTTTTAGAAGTACGGATGTTTATAGTCTAGTATATGTCAGATAATACGGGAGCCAGTCGGTTTTGTCCCTATTACTCCCGTTTCCTCCAAGTTTGTTATCGCTGCGTCAGTTAACCCTAAGAATTCACTGTATACGGTATGGTTGTGTTGGCCTAAAGTGGGTGCAGGCCAATGGACTTGACCTGGTGTAACCGACATTTTCCAGGCAAAGCCTGGGTACCATTTGGGGCCTACTTGTGGGTGGTCCACATTGTTAAATGTGTTTCTTTCTGAAAAGTGAGGATCTTCCAAAAGATCTGGACCACGGAGAACGGGACCGCTGGGTACACCAGCTTCCTGTAGTTTATGGACAATACCGTACATTTCGTGGTTAATTGTCCAGTCACCGATCAACTTATCTAGTTCGGCCTGATGGAAGAGACGCTGCTCATTATTTGAAAATTTGTCGGTTGAATGTAATTGCGGATCGCCTATTACATTCACAAGATTTTGCCATTCGGATTCATTAGTTATAGCAATAGTCACCCAGCGGTCATCTCCGCTGCAGGGATATATGTTATGAGGCGAAAAATATGGTGAGTGATTTCCTATTCGTTCAGGTTCAGCACCGCTAATCTGGTAGCTTACAACTTCTCCCCCTATTAGTGATACTGCTGATTCCTGCTGGGACACGTCCACGAACATACCCTTGCCGGTTTTTTTCCGATATCTTAACGCAGCCAATACAAGTCCCGCAGCGTGGGAGCCAGTTATAGGATCTCCGTGATTAATTCCGGATTTCATAGGACCATCATGCTCATATCCTGTCATATGAGCCATTCCACATAATTGCTCTTGCCCAATACCGTACGCAACGTATCCTTTCCATGGCCCACTATTCCCAAACGCTGGCATGGATACGTAAATTATGTCCGGTCTAATGGACTTTAGTTTTTCGTAATCGTATCCGAGCCTTTCAAGACTGCCTTGCCTGAAATTTTCGACAACTACGTCACTGATGGACACAAGTTCTTCGAATACTTTTCGGCCAGGTTCTTCCGTAAGCTCCAAACTTATACCGTATTTGCTCATATGTAGACAGTTGAACCAGCCATTTCGATTCCAAGGTTCGCTACCAGGTTCAGCATCAGGATATGCAGCAATTCCAGGAGCAGGAGTCACTGGGCCTCTATGTGAATCGTATACTCGTAGGGATTCCATCTTAATGACTTGTGCTCCCATATCCGCCATTAGTTTGGTGCAATATGGTCCTGCCCATATTCGAGACAGATCAAGTATTCTATAGTTCTTTAAAGGCTGATTGTTTTCCATCTAAACCACTCCATCTGAGCGAAGAGATAGGAATGTTTCCTGAGAATATCCAAGTTTTTTACATATAATTTCTTCGGTGTTTTCCCCCAGAAGTGGAGCTCTCTGATATACCCATGCAGCGACTTCTGTGTGTGGGCTAATAGGAGGGCCTGGGTATTTGAGAGTTCCAGCAACGGGGTGGTCGAGATCAACAAAATAATCCCTGGCTTCGAGTTGTTCCATTTCTAGGATGTCTTGCATGTTGGCTACAAAGGAAAACCCTAATCCGTGCTCCTGACCAGCTTTAAATATGTCGACTTTGTTATTGTCTAATAACCATGGCAACATCAAGGCATCTACTTCATCAGCGTATAATAAACGACCTTGTCGGGAAGCGTATTTCTCCTCGCCCAGTTCTTCACGTTCCATGATATTGGATACTTCAGGCCAGTTTTGATCCGGTCCGGCAATTATTCCCACGTATCCGTCACCGCACGGGTATATGCCCCATGCTGCTCGTCCGTAACCTCTATTACCTACGCGAGAATATTCTTGTCCAGAGTAACTGTATTGCATTAGGGCATTTTCAAGGACATTAGTCGCATATTCTGCGATTGATAAATCTATATGTTGTCCTGACCCAGTTTCCTCTGCATGCATCAATGCAGTCATACTAGCCACAAAAGCATTCTGACCTGTGCCTAGTTGTGCTAATGGTGCGCCCTCTTTTAGCGGGGTACCCTCGGGCTCCCCTGTTATATTCATCAATCCGCCGGTTGCATATAGGTTAAGTTCAGTACCTTTCCAATCTTTGTATGGGCCAGTTTGCCCGTAGTTTGATATAGAAGTCACTACCAGTTGTGGATTTATTTTATGGAGTTCGTCGTAGCTTAGACCTAGGGAGTCCATTGTGTCTGGGGAGAAGTTTTCTACTAATATATCAGCTGATTTAATTAGGTCCTTTACTATAGATTGTCCTTGCTCCGATTTTATATCTAGGGTGATGCTTTGCTTAGAAGTATTAAGGTAGAGGAACCATGCGCCTGTATCAATAGTTGATGTTGGGGAGGCAAAAGGACCATACCCTCGGATTGGGTCACCGTTGTTGGGAGATTCTATCTTGATGACTTCTGCGCCGAGAGTGGCAAATAGTTTAGTGCAATAAGGTCCGGAAAAATAGCGTGAGAGGTCAATTACCTTAACCCCTTCCAATAAACCAGGCATAAATGAGGGCCCTTTCAGAATATCTGAGATATTGTTACATTGGCAGTTATTAAATGCAAGCAAGGTGCGCTTATACAGTTGCTGTTGCCCAGAGTATAATGGGTTCATCGAGATTGGAAGGTTATATATGGAAAAACCGACATTTCAGCCTGTAGGGACCCCCGTAATGGAATTGGATACGCCAGCTTTGGTATTGGATATCGAAGCGCTGAATTTTAATCTTGAAAAGATGTCTTCAATAATCGGCCAGAGTGATGTGGGAATTCGTTCCCATGTCTCTACTTTTGGTTGTCCAGCGATTGCACATTTATATGCTGACAAAGTTCCTGGGAATAGCGGGATAGCCGTAAACACTATAGGTGAATGCGAAGTTTTTGCGAATGCAGGATTTTCGGACATTTTAATTACCAACCAAATCATCACTAGATCTAAGATCCTCAGACTCTGTAGCTTTGCTGCTAATCACTCAGTTCAGGTCCTCGTGGATAATCCCCAAAACGTCAGAGATCTGTCCGATTTAGCGGTAAATAGTGGAGTAATAATTGGCTGTAAGGTTGAGATTGATGTTGGTCTCGGTCGCGGCGGACTTTCAGATCCTGGTGAAATAACAGAGTTAGCTAACTCGATATTGGCGCTGGATAATCTGGAGCTTACTGGTATGACTGCTAACTTTTTGCCCTTACACGTCTCATCAGTATCGACAAAACCCTCCACGGAGAGCCTGCTGGAAATATTCACGGATACGATCAGTCAGGTAACTGACATTGATGCTAAATACCGGTTTTTGAGTGTCCGATCTAATGAGGGTTTCCAAGATCTACTCAGTGCTTCTGAGATTAGTGAAATACAAATAGATACAGTGCCGTTGATGGATCAGAAGTCTCTAAAAATGAATCTCCAATTTAAACCCTCGGTAAAGGTCCTCTGCTCAGTGCTGAGTCATCCGATTCCAACCCGAGTAGTTGTAGATGCAGGTCATAAAACTACAGGACCCGATATCGGCCTTCCGGTTGTGGACGGATTGAGCGGTATTGAAGCTGTGAAATTCAGTGCTGAACATGGAGCTTTGGAGGTTGGTGACAATGCTACACAGATTTTGGCTCCCAATGATAAAGTCTGGTTAATACCATTTGATTTGAGTCTATGTACTAACCAATTTGACTATTTTAGAGTTGTTCGAAACAATGTTTTGCATGGATTGTGGCCAATATCATCAAGAGGATCGTTTGGATAGGATTAGCTTGCATATCTAGGAGATGATGGTATGACAATTTCGTATAGGCCTTTAATAGGGACTCCAATGGGTGATCTCGATACGCCTTGTCTGGTAGTTGATATGGATAATCTGGATCACAATATGTCTGTAATGGCAGATTATTATGCGACTAGAAATACCAAACTCAGAGGACATGGTAAGAACCATAAGACACCTGCAATCGCTCTGCGTCAGATTAACCGCGGTGGGACTGTTGAAGGAGTATGTTCAGCTAAGGTGTCAGAAGCTGAAGTAATGGTGCACGGTGGGATCAAAAATGTGATGATCACTAGTGAAATTATCGCTCCATTGAAGATTGAAAGGCTGTGTAATTTAGCTAAACAAGCTGACATTATTGTGGCGTGTGACAATCTGGATAACGCGCGGAATATATCACGGTCTGCAGTATCCCATGGAGTTAGTATAGGAATAGTAGTAGAACTCGAGACGGGGTTGGAAAGGTGCGGCGTCCAGGATATTGAATCAGGAGTGGAGCTTGTTAAATCTATTTCAGGGTTGCCTGCAGTTCAATTTAAAGGAATTATGAGTCACCAGATGATGTCTGAAGTATCTTCTGATAAGGAAGATAGGATATTGGAAGGAAAACGACTTATACAGCCTATGATAGATTTGAGAAAGGCGATTGAATCGGAGGGAATTGAAGTAGAAATAGTATCTACGGGTGAAACTTGGAGTTATGACGTTGCTGGGGATATTGATGGTGTAACAGAGATACAAGGGGGTACCTACCTGCTAATGGAGACTGCGTACGACTATATGTCTGATTTCCAGTTTGCTGCTTCCATCCTGACGACGGTCATAAGCGCACCACGGCTAGGTATCGCCATTGGAGATGCGGGTACTCGGTGTGTTGGGGCTATAAAAGGGGTACCATTGGTGTATCAGAGACCGGATATCAGTGTCTCTGGAATGGATGCTGACCATTGTGTTTTTAATACCCCTAATCTGCAGCTAAGTGTGGGGGAGCAACTCCGATTGATTCCCGGGCAGCAGGATGCGATGATCAGTCGTTGGGACAATATAGTGGGTATACGCGACCAAAAGGTTGAGATTGTCTGGGATATTCTGGCTAGAGGTACCCACTCTTAACACTGTTATTTATCTGATTAGAATATCTTTTTCTAACTGATCGATATCTGATTCACTAAGATTGAAGTATTTAGCTTCAGGGTGGTGGAAAACGATTGCTGATACAGAAGCCTCCGGATCCATCATAAAACCTTCTGTAAGTTCTACTCCTATATTAGAGGTTACATCTAGTAGAGTGAATATCTTGCTTTGGTCTTCCAATCTGGGACAGGCTGGATACCCAAAGGAATATCTGCGTCCGCGGTATTGGGTTCTAAAGAGATCTTGATAAGTAGTGCCTTCGGTATCCTTAAATCCCCACATCTGCCGTATCTGTTGGTGAAGTAACTCAGCGAATGCCTCTGCACTTTCTATGGCCAGAGCTTGCAATATGTGAGAATTTAGATAATTACCCTCTTGCATCCACCGTTCAGATAAGTCTCTCACTCCCGGGCCTATTGTAGTTGTAAACATGGCTAGGTAATCAATCTGATTCATAGAGGCTGGATTAACATAATCTGCTAAGCATAATCCATCGTGCTGACTCTGACGTCCGAAATAAAATCGTTCTGCTACGGTCTCGCGGTCAGGTTGTAGTATTAGTAACTCCTGTTCTGAGGACACGCAAGGAAAGAATTTAAACACAGCGTTTGCCGTTATGTCTGCCTGACTCAATATTATGTCTTCTACAGCTCTGACCGCAGCCTGGAGTTCTACCGCAGATGAATCACCGGATTCCAAGGCTTCGGCAAATCTTCCTTTAAAACCAAGGTGCCGTACGTATAGCATCTG
>JAPNTN010000019.1:0-7071 GCA_027249445.1 Dehalococcoidia bacterium
ATCATCCAGTTAGCCCAAAGTGAACTAGGCGTTGAAGTAGTCGAGCGAACCATAGATAGAAGCGAATTATACCTGGCCGATGAAGTGTTTTTAACTGGTACGGCTGCGCATTTGACACCCGTTATAGAGTTGGACAACCGGCCTATTGGAAGCGGATCTTCCGGAGATATATCGACCGCGCTTCAAAAGATGTACTTTGATATAGTGGTGGGGAATAATCCTAAATACAAACACTGGTGTACTACAGTTATCCCAACATAACAACACAGGGCGATGCTAATTAACTCCTTCCGATAACTTGTAGCTTGGTCTATAGAGAGTTCAGTAGTACTACTCCTAACACTATCATAGGAATAGAGACTACTTTTATCCCTAGAGTCTCTTTGGTCAGTGTTTCGTCTAATAATGGCAATCTTTGCGTGCTGAGCAAACTAGCAAACAGAAATACGAACATTGGTCTAGACGCCAGAACTGATGTGACTAGAGATACAGGTCCATAGCTTATAGCCATTAAACCAACGAATATTGCGATATACGGTAGTATAGCTTCTCCAAATATCATCAACAGGCATGTATTTCGATCTCTCATGCATAGCAAAAGTCCATCCCAACTGCGTTTTCGTATATAGCAGGCGAGTACTGCGGCAACACCGAGTTGTTGAATGGCGAATACCGTTGGAAGTGGTAGATCTTCTAATACGTATTTTGCTATTAGGTGAGCGAGTCCCCAACAGAAGCTACTTCCGATTAGCAAAGGAGTAAATCTACTAAATCCCAATAATTGATTATTAGTTGAACGCTTTATAGATATAAGTGCACTACCAGCTATGATCAAGAATAAAGCAATCCATTGTGTCGGGTTCAGGTATTCTCCTAGCAGAGGGATAGCTAGCAAGGTTACGAATATGGGATTAGTATTCACTATTGCTATTGCTCTTGACGCCTCCTCATATTTTAAGGCTAAGAACATCAAGCTAATCCCTACTCCGAGAGATAATCCCGAACACAGGCATATAAGGATAATTTTTGGGGTTGCTAGAGAGGGCATGCCAGTCACGAACAAAATTACTATTGCATAAAACGCCATCCCCATCACGGTCCAAATCATCAGGACAGATACGTTAGGTAGGTTATATGCTAGGAGTCGTTTATCTATTATGCTAACGACCGCGAACATCAATGAGGCAGATATGGCTAGGGTCATCCACATAGAGTATTTATTTGCTCTCTCATATATTAAATTTATATTCACATAATAGAGATATACTTACAACGATAATCACTACTTGTTTTGGATCTCTTCAGTGGGTATTGATGTATTTGACCTTTAATTTATAATTCGCTTACTAATCACTTGGGGAGGCTGTTCCATGGGTTGGTCAGATCATCATCAGCAAGGCCTAATTTATTATTCACCTAATCATTGTTATCGTGGCTATACATTGTTCGGGACCAATCGCGGAGGATATGATGCTTATCTGATAGATATGGAGGGCCGTATCTGTCATAAATGGCATTCTGATGAAGGAATAGTTTATGCCTATCTGCTACCGTACGGAAATTTGTTGCTCAGGACGCATGCCGCAAAAGAAGGCGGTAATGGGTCAGAAAAGTTGGGTGGCGCTTCGGGAGCACTGTTAGAACTTGATTGGGACAGCAATGTTGTATGGGAATATCGCAATCCTAAACTACATCACGATTTTGAGAGATTAGTAAATGGCAATACATTGACTCTCTTGTGGGAACCTATTCCTCAAGATCTTAGTCAAGCAGTTAGAGGTGGTTATTACTCAGAGGATGACCCAAAGCAGATGTTCGGCGATGTAGTCCAGGAAATAGAGCCAAATGGGACTGTTGTGTGGGAGTGGCGCTCATGGGAACACTTGGACGTTGAAGAAGATATCATATGCCCACTCGAAGCTAGGAAAGAATGGGCTCACCAAAATGCATTAAATATTACTGATGATGGCGACTTGTTGGTAAGCTACCGATTGACTAGTACTGTTGGCATAGTTGATAAATCAACGGGTGAATTCAAGTGGAAATGGGGGCCGGGATCCATATATCATCAACATCATCCTACGTATTTGCCTAACGGACACGTACAGATATTCGATAATGGGGGGCATCGAAGAGGTCCAAGTAGATCTCGAATTATAGAAGTTGATATTTCTAATAATGAAATTGTGTGGGAATACACTGGAACTCCGGATATATCTTTCTACAGCTATCACATAAGTAGCGCTGAGCGGCAACCTAATGGGAACGTTGTTATATGCGAAGGAGCACCCGGGAGATTATTTGAAGTTACTCCTCAGAAGGAGATAGTATGGGAATACATCAGCCCTTTCTATGGGGTCGTTGACGGAGTTAATAATCTAGAAAGCTTAAATTCGTCGTTTAGGGCCCATCGATATGGCTATGACTATTCTGGATTAAAAGGAATGGATCTAGATCCTAATAAGTACGGTAACATGAATAGACTCTTTTAGACCAGTCTTGTTGCTCATCGTCTCTCGTACCCCACGATTGGTTAATTAAGCCTTTGACCGGGTCCTGTATTGGCGTACCAATCAAATCCCTCTGGCTCGACTCTCACGCACACATATTTTGGTGCGGTATATTCGTGTATAAAATCATAGCTACCTTCTCGACCGTATCCGCTGTCTTTGAATCCACCCCAGGGGATCGCAGGATGTAGCCGGTGGTGGTCATTTATCCAGATTATTCCAGCTACTATTTTTTGTGCTATTCTGTGGGCTCTGGAGACGTTGCTGGTCCAAATGGAGCAGCCTAATCCATAAGGTATGTCGTTCGCAATCGAAACCGCTTCTTCTTCTGTATCGAATGGTATGACGCAAACTAATGGCCCGAAAACTTCTTCCTGTGCTATGGCCATGTCTTGACTTACTCCCGCCAATATAGTTGGTTCAATGAAGTAGCCGTCTTTGAGTGATGCTTCCTGAGGGTGCTTGCCCCCATGAGCAATGTGTGCTCCGTCGGATTCGGCGTTTTGTATGTATCCTAATATTCTGTTATACGCTTGCTTTGATACTACTGGTCCCATCTGAGTCTCGGGATTAGTTGGGTCACCTAACTTTATACTGCCTACTTTCTCAGACAGGAGACTAACAAATTTGTCGTATATGGATCTATGTACTATAGCGCGGGATCCTTGGATGCACGTCTGCCCTGATGCTATAAATGAAGCGAACGCGCATCCATTGACCGCGTCTTCCAAATCTACATCGTCGAATACTATTACAGGAGCTTTCCCTCCTAGTTCAAATTGTAGAGGGGTTAAGTTGGTGCCGGCGATTTGGGCCACCGCTCTTCCGGTTTCAGTTCCACCTGTTAATTCTAGTTTTCCTAATCTTGGGTCGGCTGCTAGGCTCTTACCTGCTACGGGACCAAGCCCGTTTACTATGTTCAATACACCTTTGGGTAGTCCAGCTTCTAAGGCTATATTACCGAGTTCGGTTGGGCTGAGAGGAGCCCATTCAGAAGGCTTTAACACAATAGTGCAGCCGGCAGCTAATGCAGGCGCAACTTTTTTGGAGGCTATCATAAGAGGGTGGTTCCAGGGAGTTAGTTGCCCGACTACCCCAAGGGGAACTCTGACGGTGTAATTAAAGTGTGAAGAATCGGTGGGTATAGTAGAACCCTGAATCTTGTCACAAAAGCCCGCAAAGTATCGGAAATAACTAGCAACTACTGACATTTGTGAAGATGTTTCAGATATAGGTCTTCCGTTTGATATAGATTCTAGTCTGCCTAGTTCCATACTTCTATCTTCGACTATATCAGCCATACGCCATAATATCTTTGATCTTTCGGAGTTGGGCATAGTGGTCCAAGGGCCATTTTTGAAGGCTTCATCTGCAGATTGAACGGCTAGTGCCACATCTGACTCATCAGCGTCAGCTATGTGAGCTATGGTCTCACCGTTAAAGGGATTTTCGACTTCGAAGTACTTTCCTGTTACTGATGGTCTCCATTCACCGTTTATGAGTAAGTCATAGGATATTGATTGAGTATGAGTCATATGTGCTCCGTATTCAGAAAGTAGCCGATCTATATTATTTATCAAATATTATGTGGCGTGAATCAGGAATTATATCCTTTTGAGACTAGGTATGCCTACAGGAAATATCTGTGGAGAGATCTGTTGGATAATCTACTTGTATGATATATCAGGTTAGGCAGTTTATACGTGCTATAATCGCCTCACTTTGTTTTCAGAGGAGTAATAATGGGCAAATTACAGGATAAAGTAGCTTTAGTCACGGGTTCAGGACGGAATATTGGTAGAGCAACTGTTCTGAAGCTTGCTGCGGAAGGCTGCAATGTCGTAGTGAATGCTAGGAGCAACCAAGCGGAAGCCGATGCTGTGGCTGACGAGGCAAGATCCTTGGGAGTGAAGGCATTGCCTATACTTGCTGACGTATCTAGTAAAGAGCAAGTTGATACTATGATTAATATGGCTATGTCAGAGTTTGGTCGTATCGATATATTGATTAATAATGCTGCTGTGAGACCTCATAAACCATTTACGGAACTATCCTTGCAAGATTGGGAGGCCGTTCGGGGTGTAGTTTTGGATGGTGCGTACTATGCAACGAGAGCAGTAATAGAATCGATGGTAGATAATAATTTCGGCAGAATCATATTTTTCACAGGTGAAGGAGCATTTCGAGGTTCCGCAACTAGGGCTCACGTTTCTGCCGCTAAAATGGGTCTGGTCGGCCTTGCAAGAGGTCTAGCGTCTGAGTTTGCTGGAAATAATATTAGGGTTAACGTGGTTTCACCAGGCAGTATTGATACTTCAAGAGCTAACCCAGAGTGGTATGCGAACAGTCCACCTAGTGCCTCAGGCGTTCCAATGGGTAGGCAGGGGCACCCGGATGAGATAGCTGCAACTTGCTTATTCTTAGTGAGCGATGATGGAGGCTATATAACTGGTCAAACGATACACGTCAATGGAGGAGATGGCTACTATTAGACTACTACTTAGCGGAAACGAAATTCTTTAGCGTCACTAGCTAAAGTTAATTTCGCTTCAGTTTCGGCCTGTATTTCTTCTAAAGTCCATCCTGGTGCATATTCTTTCAGGGTAAAGCCATCTGGGGTTATCTCAAATAGTCCTAAATCAGTGGCTAGTAATTTTACTGCTGATGGAGCGGTTACCGGGAGGCTGCATTTCTTAAGCAGTCGGGGACTACCTTCTCTGGTAGTATGCTCCATAGCAATGAATACTCTTTTAGCACAGGCTGCCAAATCCATGGCTCCGCCTATTCCTCCGCCTTTGCGTGTAGGTATTCGCCAATTTGCGAAATCACCATTTTCTGCAACTTCGTAGGCTCCCATTACGGTGACATCTACCATGCCGCCCCTTATTAGTGCGAATGAATCCGCATGATGAACGATAGCCATTCCAGGAACAGCGGTTACGTTCTGGCCTCCCGCATTTACAAGATGTTTGTCCTCTTTACCTTCATCTGCCAAAGGTCCATAACCGATTACACCATTTTCTGAGTGAAATATAATTTCTTTACTTGAGTCGATGTAGTTTGAGCACAAGGTAGGCATGCCTACCCCTAGGTTTACGATCCAGTCATCTTGGAATTCCATAGCTAGACGATCACACATTGCTTGTCGGTCTAGTTTAGGTTTATCGGACATGTGACTTCTCCTGAAAATAATTTGGTTTCTACTCGAATATTCCATCGGCGGGTATTTTGACTAGCCTGTTCACGTATACCCCCGGAACGTGTATGTGGTCGGGATCCAATTCGCCGACCTCAACTATCTGGTCTTCTATCTCTACAATAGTTATGGTGGCTGCTGTTGCCATTATTGGATTAAAGTTTCGTTGTGCCATTCGAAACTGTAGGTTGCCGAACTTATCTGCTTTCCAGGCTCTGATCAGAGCAAAATCACCAGGAAGAGGGTATTCTAATACATGTATTCGGCCATTGATCTCACGGTGCTCTTTTCCTTCAGCTAGTTCAGTGCCGACACTTGTAGGAGTGTAGAAACCTCCTATACCTGCCGCTGCCGCACGCATTCTCTCTGCTAGAGTCCCTTGAGGAACTAGCTCAGCATCTATTTCATCATTGTTATACATTCGGACGAATGGGGTTACTTGTGAAGGGTGAGTAGGTGCTGTAAATGCACATATCATCTTTTTGACTTGACCGGCTTCAATTAAGGTGCCGATGTCTATCTTCTCGTCTAAAGTTCCAGCATTATTTGATATGGCTGTAAGTTGTTTTGCTCCTTGTCGGTTTAACGCAGCTAGAAGATTTCTAGGAACTCCTACCTGTCCAAAGCCAGGTGACATAATTGTAGAACCATCGGGTATGTCTGATACAGCTTTGTCAAAGCTGTCGTAAATTTTGTTTTTCATATTATAGAGACCTCTCAGGATAATGTATCTGGGATTGTTCTCGAAATTGTTTCTGTGCAATGTATCAAATCATACATATCGCGCAGGGATTTAGCACTCTACTTTGTGACGATGTATTTATAGCTTATCTGGATCATAGTATCAACTAAACTGCTGCATAAGCGTATTCGAGTAGCATTTTGCTATTCGGTTTTCGAGTTTGGGTCTATTTTTTGGTATTGACATTAAATCAGTTTCGACAAACAATGATTTTGATACTAGATGAGGGGGAACGATATGCCGAGCGACCATGTGACACACGTATATATCGGGCTAGGTGGTGAAGGTGAGTACATTGGTGATGGTGGACTATATCGCCGAGCTCATAATGAAGATGAGTGGACATCTATATCATCTGGCTTAGGACCAAACCCACAAGTGAGAGCCCTTCTGGTGCACCCCCAGAATCCAACGACAATATATGCTGGAACGAACCGCGGTCCATTTAGAAGTGACGACAGAGGAGATCATTGGGAAGCACTTGGCGCCCCTGAGGCAGATGTTTGGTCTCTGGCCTTTCATCCTAACAACCCTGATGTAATATATGCAGGATATGAACCTTGTGCTGTTTATAAAACGATTGATGGTGGCAGCAATTGGTCCAAGACAGACACTAGTAAAGT
>JAPNTN010000020.1:0-3548 GCA_027249445.1 Dehalococcoidia bacterium
GCCCTAGCCACTTCCACTGCTGACTGTCTAGTATCTAAGTCCAGTGCCTGGTCTACCGAATCCATCAAATCTTTTAATAATTTTTCAGCATCTGCAAATTCTACTTCTGCCACTGACACAGCTGTATCTAATTTTTGTTTATCCAGACCCTTGTTATTTTCCAGTTCAGCCAATTCATCCTCAGATTGTTGGAAATTAGTTAACGCTTCCTCATAAGCAGCAATAACTGCAGCTTCCGCTTTGGCATCCACAACTATGCCCGGGTTGACTGTATCTTTGACTGGATCACGTCTAAATGCGTACAGATTATCCTCAGCCACGGTAAGAGCCGTCTGGGCTGTAGTTTTCACCAAAAAAGCATCAGCGACAGATTCCTCAAAATCAACCTCAAAATTATCCAAGTCTTCCTTAGCGGACTCTAACACAGCCTCTTTAGTTGCCAATGTCTTGTTGGCATCTGCAATTAAATGTGCTTGGTCCGAATCATAATATTCCAATTTCTCTATCGCATTATCCAGAGTCGTTTCCGCGGTAATTTTAGCCTTTCTTGCTTTTGCTAGGCTAGATTGGTAGGTTCTCTGAAAATCTTCCAGTAGCTCCTCCGCAGTCTTTAAGGCCAATTTTGCATCCGAGTAAACTTTTTGAGCAACTGCAAGATCTTTCTCGTAATCCATTCGGTAATCAATCAGATGTTCTTCAGCAGACTTTAGGGTCTTATTGGCAGCGACTATATTATTATCTAGGGTTGCCTTCTCAAGAGGGGTTGAATTGAACTCTTCGGTTGCCGCATCAAGTGCTTCAATCGCCTTGTTCACATCTGATCTTGCTATAGCGACTTTCTCTTCCAAGCTTGCCACCGTCACATCATCAAGAGTAGCTAGAACGCTGCCTTTTTCTACACTATCTCCTTCAGACACATGGACAGAACCCACTTCGCCATTACTGGAAAAACTTAACTCCAGTGTATTGGGAAACACCAGAGTGCCCGGCCGTGATAAATCTTCCAGATAAGATTTATCACCTGACATAGTGAGGATATCAACGTTCTCGGGCACTGCCGAACCATTAGATCTGATCAATATGAATGCAACTGTCGCCACAATTAACCCACCGACAACGCAAGCAATTATTACTTTCCTACTGAACCAAGTTGAGATGTTCACTTAAGAACTCCTGAAACATTCATATTTGAGAAGGCAAACTACCATTTAAGAACCTTCGTTAGGAGACGATCTATCAAGTCGTACGACTCGACTAATGGAACCTTTCGCAGCATCAAACCATCTTGGAACATTCACATGAAGCAAAGTATAAATTACTGGAACCACGATAAGAGTCAGTACCGTTGAACTTGCCAAGCCACCAATTACAACAGTCGCAAGCTCTGCCCCAATTATTCCACCATCACCACTAGGAGATGTTGCAAGGGGAAGCAACGCGAAAGTAGTAGTAAAAGCCGTCATTAGTATTGGTCTCAACCTGGTTCTACCGCCCTCTATCAACGCGTCATAGACACTCATACCCCTGCTTCGCAGCTGTTCCACGAATGTTATAAGGACGATAGCATTCGTAACGACGACACCGATCAATAATAATAACCCCATCAAGGCGGAAAGACTCAAAGTACGATCAGTCACCGTCAGGGCAACCAAAGCACCCACTATAGCCAATGGAAGGCTCAGCACTACAATAAACGGATCTCTAAGCGATCCTAGGCTCGCCACCATTACTAAATACACCAAAATGATTCCAATCAACATCGCAGTAAATACGTCTTGGAATCCTTCCCCTATTTGGCTAAATATACCGCCAGTCTCTACCGATACCCCTGGAGGC
This sequence comes from Dehalococcoidia bacterium, assembly GCA_027249445.1. GTDB lineage: Bacteria > Chloroflexota > Dehalococcoidia > Lucifugimonadales > UBA3495 > UBA3495. The sequence goes on from JAPNTN010000020.1 coordinate 1,837, forward strand.
ATATCCAGATTCTGAATTATTGAATCAACTTTGACTCCTACGGCACGTGTATCTTCCGCCGTTATTTCACCTGATATTGTGACAGATCTTTCAAGGTCGAATCGACTTATACTGACAGGACCTTGTTCAATACCTATATCACTTATTGAGCCTAGTTTAACCGCGCCTAGAGCCCCATGTATGCTTATATTTTTAAGTTCGTCCAATTCGTCTAACGTGTCTGTGTTCCCCTTCACAACTATGTCAAAAGTGGTATCGCGTATATCAATATCACTAATGTCTGACCCTACCATCAGTTGATTTACCTGTCGTCCCACATCGATGACCGACAGTCCAAAAGCCGCAGCCTCTTCTGGATTAACTGAAATCCTGACTTCGTCCTTCGCGTCTGAAATGTCACTGGACACATTAACTATCCCCTCTAATTCCCTCAAACCTGCAATCAACTTTTTGGCTGTGCCAGAAATATCCGAGAAATTAGGGCCCACCACGGTAATTTCCAAATCTTCAGAAGGCGGCCCACCACTAAGTGCGTTGACTGTAACGATCATATCTTCGCTGGGCGGTATATCTTCGCGAATCATATCTGCAATTGATTCCGGAACACCTTCCTTCGGCAATCGCATGAAGAATCCTGCGGTGTGAAAACCAGAACTAACAGCCGATGGCCCAAATTGATCAGACACACCACCTAATGAAACTTGATAAACGTCTATATAACCATTATCACTATATTTTTCGAGAATGCTCTCAACTCTAGTCACTTCCTGGAAAGTCCTACCAATAGATGTCCCTGTGGGCAACTCAACATCCACTGTTATGTACTCGGGACTTCCGGCAGGGAAAAAAGTGATTGGTATAACTAACAATAACAACAGACTGGCCAATACCACACCAAAGGAGCTCAACAGGGTTACGAGCCTATTTTTCAGACTCCACATAAGAATCGGGGTGTAAAAACGCTGCAGCCATGTGTCATGTGTCGCAGCATTGTCCAAAGTTCCTGGGAAGTCTCCTTCTCTCAGCAATAAAACTCCTAGAACTGGGACCGCAGTAAGCGCCACAAGTGTAGAAGCTAGCAGAGCGAAACTTACAGACAAGGCGAAAGGGGTAAAAAATTCCCCTACCAGTCCCTGTATAAAGGCGAGAGGAACAAACACTGCAACAGTGGTCAAAGTAGATGATACGATAGCAGCTCCCACCTCTTTAGTGCCATCTACAGCGGCTTGGTATCGATCCTCGCCACGCTGCATGTGCCTATACATATTTTCAAGAACTACAATACTGTCATCTACTACTCTACCGACTGCGATGGCGAGCCCAGCAAGGCTCATAAAATTAAGCGACAGACCATACAAAGCCATCACCAAGATTCCAGTCAGCACGCTTAGCGGAATCGAAATACCTATTATCAAAGTAGGCCTAAGTGTAGTAGCTACGCCTCTCAACAATGTTGGCCGGATGTTAATGAGAAAGATAAAAACTGCTGACACCGCAAATAAAAATCCGAGTGTCCCTTCTTTAAGCAATGATGAAAGCTGTCTTTTGACCTCCGGGCCGTCATTCTGTATCACTAGAACATTTACGTCAGGCGGCAATCCCTCAATAGTGTCAAGCTTTGCTATAATTCCTTCTGTAACATCGACTGTATTAGCGTCCGGTTTCTTTAAAACTGCCATATTTATACTGGGCTTACCGTTAGTCCTAGAAAT
>JAPNTN010000021.1:0-5495 GCA_027249445.1 Dehalococcoidia bacterium
GTAGTAGATGGCCCAATTGATGACCTTGACATAGGGTCTCCAACAGCTAAATTCGGAAGCAAACTAGGAATAGATGCAACACAGAAATTACCAGAAGAAGGGTACACCCGAGAATGGCCTCCCGATATAGAGATGTCCGCTGAAATAAAAGCTTTGGTCGACAGAAAATGGTCAGAGTATGGCATCGATTAGCAACACGATTTTATATGTCTCACAAAAAGTGTATGGGAAACTAGGCCTCTATTCATCATCAATTAGGATCTGGGAATCTTTATTTGCACTGCCATTTGCATACATGGGGATGATTTTAGCCAACCAGTCCTGGCCCGGATTCGAAATATTTATATGGATCACTGCAGCTATGTTCGGGGCTAGGACTTTAGCCATGTCCGCTAATCGATTGATAAATGCCAAGGAAGATTCTCTAAATCCACGCACCCAGAACCGCCATATTCCACAAGGACTATTAAATAGTAAAGAAGTATTGGCCATGATGGGAGTTGGCTTAATTATTTTTCTTGTGTCCGCATCGCAATTAAACACATTAGCATTGGCATTAGCCCCCATAACCGCCGTATATATCACCATTTATTCATTCGCTAAATACTACACCTGGGGATGTAATTTTATATTAGGGATTGCCCTATCGATTGCACCGGCTGGGGCATGGATCGGCGTTACGGGCCAAATCGAATGGCAAACGGTCCTGTTATCAGCTGCCGTAGCACTGTGGGCTGGTGGATTTGATATTATTTATGCCTGCACTGATTACAATTTTGACAAGGAGAACGGCATTCATTCAGTTCCCGCTAGATTTGGCATATCTGGGGCGTTAAAAATCGTCAAAGTGATGCATTCTCTATCAGCTATTCTGCTGTTGATCCTAGCAATCGTTTTATCCCTAGGATATTTCTTCTACATAGGCTGGTTCATTGCAGTTATACTGTTAATATACGAAAATAGATTAGTTAACCCTAATGATTTATCAAAGGTCGGGATAGCATTTTTTCGGGTTAATAGCTACATATCAATTCAATTATTAATATTTACTAGCCTTTCCCTAGTATTTTGACAATGCATCGCTCATCCAACAAACCTACGAGAGTAATAAATGTCTGAGAAGCCAATAATTGTCGGTATATCTGGAGCTAGCGGCGCCGCCATCGCTAAAGCAACCATTGACGAACTACTTCATCGAGAGATCCCTACCGTAGCAGTGTGCTCTAATGGAGGAAAACTAGTCTGGCAAGATGAGTTGGATGTTTCCTTTAACCAGACCCTGTCAGAATGGCAAGAATATCCAATGTTCGAACATTATCCAATAAACGACCTGAGAGCCCCGATAGCTAGTGGAACATTTCCTACAGCAGGTATGGTTATAGTGCCATGCAGCATGAACAGTCTTGCTTCATTAGCTCACGGCATCTCAAACAACTTGTTACTTAGGTCCGCTGATGTATGCATGAAAGAGAAGCGCAATTTAACAATAGTTCCAAGAGAAACTCCATTACATAGCATACACATTGAGAACATGCTTACCCTGTCCAAGATCGGGGTCACCATCTTGCCTCCTGAACCGGCTTTTTATCTAAAACCTTCTACAATTGACGATATTGTTAAGTTCGTTGTAAGTAGAATATTTGTATCCCTACAAATAGATTCAGAACTCCATAACGACCTTCAGTACCAACAAAAAGCCGACTAACCGATATCCCATTGACGCCTAGAAGCCAAATATTCACCGATCTATCAAACGAGGTTTCCATTGGCCACGCTTAAAGGACAAGAACGCCAAAAGTATGTAGCTGATCTATTCTCACGAATAGCGAAGCATTACGATCTAATGAACACTCTCATGACCTTCGGCATGCATCGTCGCTGGAAAAAATCGACGGCTAAATTGACTTGTACCAACTTGAGTGGAGTTGCATTAGATATAGCCACTGGTACTGGAGACCTAGCTGTCCAATTGGCTTACCAGCCCGGGATAAAACACTCAGTTGGAATTGACCTCATCCCGGAAATGATAAACCTCGCTAAATTAAAATCTAACAAAATAAAATTATCGGAAAAAACTACATTCATCATAGGAGACGCGGTAAATTTACCTTTCCCAGACAATACTTTCGCTTGTGCAACAGCAGGATTCAGCCTACGGAATATGCCTGACCTGAACACAGCGATACAAGAAATGGTGCGAGTAGTAAAACCCGAAGGCAGGATAACGACACTAGAGTTAACACCAATGAATAATGGTCTGCGGGGACGTATATTCCGATTCTATTTTCACAGAATCGTACCACTAGTGGGGTACATCATAGCCAGAGACAGGTCGGCTTACACTTATCTACCTCAATCGGTTGATTACTTTCTGGAATCAGACAGCTTAGCCGAAGTCATGCGTAGCGCCGGATTAATAGACGTCGGCTACCAAAAGGTAGGATGTGGTACAGTCGCTATTCACCACGGGATAAAAATTTGAAGAGTCCACTTAATATTTAGAAAATCACCAACTGGTATTTACGGGCACTTGTAGCGCAAAGTTGAATACGATAAACTTTCTTTGAAATTCCAACAATATAAAAGCGCAGATACACTATGGACTCTATATTCGAGAAACTTACTCCAATCGTAAACCGGTACAACGAGATAGAGGAATCTATGTCTCAACCGGATATAGCTGCGGATTTCGAGCAGATACAACTATTAGCCAAAGAAAGAGCGTCATTAGAAGACTTAGTCGAAATCTCACGACAGCACCATGATCTGGAGCAGGAATACGAAGATTTAAAAAGCATTTCTGACGAAGGTAGCGACGCAGAACTAGTTCAAATGGCTCGAGAAGAGTTAGGCGGTATAAGCTCTCGATTAGACGATCTGGCAGAAACCTTGAAAATAGCCCTGCTTCCTAAAGATCCCAATGACGAGAGAGACGTCATCGTTGAGGTAAGATCGGGAGCAGGAGGACAAGAGGCTAGCTTGTTCGCGGCTGATTTATACCGACTCTATACCAGGTACGCCCAGTTACATAACTGGCAGGTGGACGTGATGGACTCAAATCCCTCTGATCTCGGTGGCTTTAACAAAATCGTTTTAGAGATAAAAGGAAAAGGTGCCTTCAGCCGACTGAAATATGAACGTGGAGTTCATAGAGTACAGCGCGTACCTAACACTGAATCCCAAGGTAGAATTCATACATCTACTGCGACAGTAGCAGTACTACCAGAAGCAGACGAAATAGACATAAAGATTAATCCTGATGATTTAAGGATAGACATATTCCATGCAGGTGGTCACGGCGGTCAAAACGTAAACAAAGTGGCCACAGCCGTCCGCATAGTCTATGAACCTACAAACTTAGTAGTAGTATGTCAAGACGAACGTTCCCAGCATAAGAATAAACAGAGGGCAATGTCTATGCTACGAGCAAAGCTATTTGAATCGGAGCAGCAGAAGCACGACGCAGAAATCAGCGAAAACCGTAAATCTCAAGTTGGTACTGCTGAACGCTCGGAAAAAATACGAACGTACAATTACCCGCAGGATAGGATCACAGATCACAGGATATCTGGCAGCTTCCATGGCGTCCAAAAAATAATGGATGGAGAGCTCAACGATTTAATCGATGCTCTCGCTTCGTATGAACAAGCCCAACTTCTAGAAAAAGTAACAGCCTAATCCTCTTATGGCATCCTTAAGACAAGTTTTACAACAAACCCATAGGACCCTAGAATCCTACGACATTCCCGATTCCCGTCTGGAAGCCGAAGTAGCCTTGATGAACGTATTGAGAATTCCCCGTCAAGATATATTCTCCCAACAGGAATCAGAAGTAACCCCTCAGCAAGAGCAAGCATTGGAGGAAATATTAGACCGCCGCCAAAAACGCGAGCCATTAGCATACATCTTGGGTTACAAAGAATTTTATGGCATCAATTTACTAGTCAATCCCAACGTGTTAATACCAAGACCAGAAACTGAATTCCTAGTCGAACATACCCTCTTTATGGCGCTAATGGGCATGGAATCTGCAGACCTGGTTATTGCAGATATCGGAACAGGAACAGGAGCAATAGCAATAAACCTTGGAATTCACCTACCATCCGCAAGGGTATATGCAATAGACAACTTCGACCCAGTTCTTGATGTAACCAGCTATAACGTGCGATCCCATAACGTGACTGACAGGGTCACTCTCCTTAAAGGTAACTTATTAGACCCCCTTCCAGAACCAGTGGATGTGATAGTAGCTAACTTACCGTATGTACCATCCGATCGAATACCTACCCTACAACCAGAAATACAATGGGAACCTAAGACGGCTCTTGACGGTGGTGACAATGGTCTAGACCTAATTAATGAATTACTAAGTCAAGCTGCGGCGGGTAGATTAAAACCTCACGGCGTAATAATTCTCGAGATAGATCCTGAGCAAGTCCAGCCAGTGAAAGAGCTCGCAAACCAGCTGTTCCAAGAATCCGAGATAACTGTGGAAAAAGATCTGGCTCAAATGGACCGGATGCTTGTTATAAATCTCTCACCCGAGTATTAAAGGTTCCTAGAGGTACTAAGAATATTTGCCTGATATTTGGGGAGTGGTCCCCTCCAAGCCATTATTTGCCCTGTCTAGCCTAGTTTCCCTTAACCAAGTACGCTTCAGATCGTCTTTTACGCCTAGGTGTAATATTCCCAGGCCATCTATCTCCATCTCCACTTTATCCCCATCCATGAGAGCACTCAAACCGCGATGATTAGTACCAGTAGCAACAATATCACCGGGTTCCAGTGTGTGGATTGAAGTTACCCATTCAATGATCCTCGGAATCTTATGCGCCATATCATCAGAATTAAAATTTTGCTTGAGCTCGCCATTCACCCACAATTTTATTGGCAAAGACTGAGGGTCTGAAATTTCATCCGCAGTAACTATCCAAGGCCCCATAGGAGCAAAAGTATCACGTGATTTCATCTGGTAAAACGTGTTACCTGGCGGTAATAAACCCCTCGCAGAGACATCTATAAAATTGAGATATCCAAAAATATAATCGTATGCATCTTCTTGCTTTACCTGCGTTGCTCTCTTGCCAATTACAAGAGCTAATTCTGCTTCGTGCTCAAATATGCTGGCGGGAACATCCGGTATAACTATAGTGTCGTTATCACCGATTACTGAATTGGACGATTTATGAAAAGCGTTTATAGGTGCCGGCTCGTCTCTCGTCCCATCTTCCATGTAATTTACCGCCATAGCTACAATATTGTTTGGTCTTGGGTGAGGCGGTCTGATAGAGACTTCTGACAATGGAACCCCCGATCCCTTGGAGGCTTCTTCCAATTTGGTTTTGTACTGTGGGAATTGCTCTATTAACCCATTTAGCTGATCGGATGGAGACAAATGGGGGATATCTCCCACGACCTCAGTCACATCCACAATATTGCTTCCTACTACTATTCCCATCCTATAATCATTGAAAAAAGCTATTTTCATAAGTCAT
>JAPNTN010000022.1:0-33154 GCA_027249445.1 Dehalococcoidia bacterium
GAGTTATTGGGTCTTAGATGGAAGGATATAGACGATCTGGATATCTATATATCTCAGGTTCTCCACGATCTGGACATACAGGGCGTAAGGTTCCACGATCTACGACATACCCACGCTAGTCTAATGCTGAAGCAGAATGTTAATCCTAAGATCATTCAAGAGAGATTAGGACATAGTTCGATCACCATCACTATGGATACTTACGGTCATCTAATGCCTTCAATGCAGAAAGACGCAGTTCTTAACTTTGCTGATCTACTGAAACATGCTAGGGATGAATGGTCGCTAGAATCGGTCGGATAACCTAAGTTTTGTATTTATGCTTACCAAATGCTTACTTTTTACTAAATCCACTTAAAAAGAAAGACCCCCAGATATTGAGTCTGGGGGTTATTTCGTGCTTAAAAGTGGCGGAGGGAGTGGGATTCGAACCCACGATACCCTTGCGGGTATACCGGTTTTCAAGACCGGCGCATTCGTCCGCTCTGCCATCCCTCCATTAGCACTTTATAAGTATGTTGTAATCAGTCGTAAAGCCCTTCATCTGAGAAAAATTGTTTAGACGACTCGGGATCATCAATGCCAGTTATAAAACTAGTATGTAGTCTGCATGCCCTGTTGTATAGCACCAAGATGGCGTTATTTATTCGAGTCTGTGGAAAACGTCTGCCATATTTTTCGTATAGCCATTCAGAGTGTCCAGCAGAGAAGTACTCTTCAAGAAATGGTGTTGGCTCCACATCTGCGGCACAAGCTTCTAAGATTTCTACTGGTGCTTCTGAACACAGTATCCCGCTATTATTATTAGCTAACTCTATGTAGTGGGCCTCCTGGTCCGCATTCATATATGTTTACCTTGCAATCTTACAATAGTTGGCCTCCGACGATATCGTCGGAGGCCAACTTTGGGTTGTGTATATTATGTAGCCCTATAAGTTCATTTGAGGGACCATATACTCTTTTTCTTTATTATAAATTTGAAGCCTACTTCTTTGGCTATCTACCACTATTAAACGGCTCTTCTCAGTGTCAAATAAAACACCTGTTGGGACTGCGAATTTCCATTCATTCTCGGTGGTTCTAACTTCTCTCCGACGCTTAGCGTAGTCAGCATTTGCATCTACTGTTAACTGAGCCCATTTAGATAGTTGCTGTGCGTCGCCTTCTAAGGAAGTGATGAATGCTCCGTCTTTGTCGAAAATTTGGATTTTTCCGGGAAAGTACCCGTTGTCTGTCCAGTCGCACACATACACGTCCCCATCAGGATCTACAGCCACTGATGTAGGAAGGGTTAGAGATCCTCTTCCGGTTCCTTCTTTTCCAAATTGCGATACGAATTTTCCGTCATTAGTGAATTTTTGAACTCTGTGATTTTGATGGTCTGCGACGTATACCGAGCCTGATTGGTCGATAGTTATCCCCCAAGGGCCATTGAATTCACCTTCACCACTGCCGGATTTCCCCCAACTGGTTATAAATTTCCCTTCTTTAGAGAATTTTCTAATTTCATGGCTTCTACCATCGCTTACAAACACATTTTCCGATTGATCGAGTGCGATGCTAGCTATCCCATGGTCTTTTCCATCTTCAGATTCGAGAGCGCTCCAACGTGAGATGAAATTTCCGTCTTTGTCGAATATGCTAACTTGGTTTAGCCATTCGTCAGTAACGTATATGTTTTGAGCCTTGTCGACTGCTACACCAGACCCCCAGATGAACTCTCCGTCATTACTGCCATATTTGCTGAATTCACCAATGAATTCTTCATCTCCTGGGGTGGTTCCAATCGTAACGCGGCTTATTCTAGCGCCAATACCAGTTCGGTTCCAAGCCACGTTTCCTATGCTTTCGCTGCCCCGGTTAACCACGTATATCATGTCATCTTGACCGACAGCTGCACTAGCTGGTTGATTAAATCCCATTCCTGACTGGGCGCCACGCCCTACGCAGTGACTATAGTTATATACTCTTCCGGATGCTATTTGTGTAAGCATTCGTTAATCCTCGTTATAGTAGGCAAATTAAATGCCCATATTTGTTTAGTTCGTTAGCTTGTGCTTTTCTTAGGTTTATAAAAACTTAGGCTTTTCGAAGACTCCGCCGACTAGTGGGTTTGCGTCAAGGCCCATCCAGTCTTCCAATAGAGTGGTGTATATGCTTCGGAAATCTATATTAGGTACTAGGTCGCCCTGTTCTAGATCCTCACTCTTGGTGGAAGGATATTCACTGTATTCTCCACCCAATACCTTGTCTCCCAAGATAAACGCTGCACCGGCGGCACCGTGATCTGTTCCAGACCCATTGTCGTGAACCCGCCTTCCAAACTCGGTAAACATGAGCATTACAACGTTATCGGCAGCGTCATGCGCTCTTAGATCATCAAAGAACGCTTCTACTCCTTCTGATACGTCTTTCCATAATTTGTCATGCATTCCCACTTGGTTTGAGTGGCTATCAAAGCTGCCGTGGTCGCAATAGAAGATCCGGGTACCCAGCCCTGCTTGATGTACCTGAGATATTCCCTTGAGTTTCTTTGCTATAGGAGTATCAGGGTATTCGACTGTGGAAGAATATTGTTCTGGGGCAACCTTTAGGATGTCAGCGGCGGCCAATGAGTCTAGGCCAGTTTGTCCTAGATAGTCCATTACAAATCCACTGCCGATAGTAGGCGAATACAGCCTGCTAAACCGGTCGATGATTTTATTTCTCTGTTGTTCTTCTTCGATGCTGGTAAGCATACCGAATGATTCAAGGTCGTCTACACAGGCAACTGGTACGCCCGGTAAAGTTAATGCGCGAAATAGACTTGGTCCGAAACTTACCGTAGTGACAACGTTTTCTTTATTAGGGTCAATCTCTTTAGTGGCCCTACCAAGCCAGCCTTCTGTGCCGAGTTTATCGGGCTCGCAAGTGTGCCAGATATCCATAGAACGGAAATGGGAGCGTGGTGCGTTCGCGTATCCGACGCCATGGATGATGGCCATATTGCCTTGGTCATATATATTCTTAATTGGTCCCATTTCAGGATGGAACCCAATCTTGTCGTTAATTTTTAATATCCGGTCTTCCGCGACTCCAACCGCTGGCCGGTTATCATAGTATCGCCCGTCTGTGTATGGTATGACAGTGTTGAAGTAGTCATTACCACCTGACATTTGTAGTACAACTATTACTGGGTCTTTTTTGGTTACAGTCATTTTTTTCTCCTAGTATCTTAGCTTATTTCCGTGTCCGCCAGAGTATATCTAGGCGTATTGATAATCTCGTAAGGATGAAATTAACTGGAGCATCTCAGACACTCTAGGATTAGCTGATTCTGCATTCCAGTCTAGATCTCCGCCGGTTTTAGCGTGATCGACTAATTCGGACCTAGTCTCGGCATCGACTTCTAGTGGCCCCATTAGATCCAAGCATCCGTCTACAAGCGATTCTGCTGTAAGTGAACCTTGGCTTTTCAGCCGGTTAACTATTGCTTGGACGCCAGGCTTATCAAGATCACCAACCATGTCAGCTGTGAAATTTACTCTTCTCATAAGAGACCCACTGTTGATCCATTCGACACCCGTATGCCAACCCTCGACGCTTGGTGGGTTTAACAGGTCTTGTCCCATGTACTGCGGTTGCTTTGATAGCTCACCTATGCCAGGCTCCGGAAACTCGAATCCACCTACTAACTTCATGACACTAACCACTACCTCTGTAGGGCTCTTCAGATGTTCAAACCTAGCGTTCTTGAAGAAATCCGAGTTGAATAGGACCCTTAGGACTGCGGTGATGTCATAATTCGACTCAATGAAAGTGTCCGCGAGCAGATCTATCGCATCTTGATCTCTTGGTGGAGTGACAGCCCATGCCGGTACCTGGACCTCATCGGCGACAAAGAAATTGTATAGATGCCTGGCTACGAATGTGGCTGTAGCAGGATGCTGGCATACAATATCGATTATGTCGTCGCCGTTTAGATTGCCGGTCTCGCCGAGGAAAGTCTTCTCGGTATCGTCGTGATCTTCGGGTTTATATATGAATTCCCAGTCCCAACGACCTATTGGGCCTCTTGGAAGTGACGGTTCAAAAGTCCATCCCGTGAAAGCTCTAGAAGCTTCTCGTACATCTACTTCTGTGTAATTTCCTACTCCCATACTGAACAGTTCTAGTAGTTCTCTACCCCAGTTCTCATTTACAGCGTCAGCATGATTCTCGCAATTGTCCAGCCAGTAAATCATTGCCGGATTTTTGGATAATTCTACTAGTAGGTCCTTGTAATTCCCCATTCCTTTTTCTCTGAGCATATTGATCATGTTGCTGATCTCGTGGTAGTGATCAACCTTAGATACGCCTGTAGCGAAAACTTGGTGCCAAAAGAGAGTCATTTTTTCTTCTAATGGGCGTTTTGTATTGACCATGTACCACAGCCATTCAGCTGAACCCATTCCAGGTAAAGTGCCCGGTTTCCACAGCCATGGGTGGTATCTTAATAATTCATATCGATTCAGGGCAGGTTGCCCTTCAGGGTTGAGCAATTCTTCGACTGTAGCTTCGTAGCCATTGGCTACTCGCGCTTCCAATTCTTCTCTAGTTGCGCCGAATCCTGCTCTTCTCATTAAGTGTGCCATTAGCGCTAAATCTTGTGTTGCCATTTTGTTTCCTCCACCTAGACTAGTTTTTATCTGAAGGATAGTTATATTTCTGACCAGATTATCTGTTAAATTGCTCGCATATGTCAACTTAAAATTGTGTTCATTCATGATTGAGGTAGCGGGAAGAATTATAGGTCTAGCTTCTCTATTATTTCGTTCATAAATCTGGAGATTTGTGTTTGTAGTTCGTTTAAACTATTGCCTCTGGGTTCGATCATTAGGTACTGCAATCCACTCCGATGGTATGTTTGTATGTCCTGTTGTATTTGTTCGGTACTTCCTCTCAGTGGAATCCTGTTAATTGATTGTTGACTATCAGTTATCTCAAACACCGACCGCATTGACACTACGAAGCTATCCGTATTGTTGTGGTGTTTTTCTCGCAGGGCTAATAGATCATTTGATAAAGATTCTAGCTCGGATGGTGTGAGGCGAATGCCATGCCAACCGTCAGCGTACATAGCTGCTCGCCGTAACGCTTTTTTCGTGATACCACCTGTCCAGATAGGTGGGCGAGGCCTCGAGGTTGGCTTTGGATGCATCGAAACTGTACCGATATCTGGAATGTCTATAGGGTCACATCCCCATAAATCCTTGAGTTGGGCTATATGGTGATCTGTTTCATTGGCTCGGGCAACATAGTTAGCTTCTAGTAGATTAAACTCTTCTTCCATCCAGCCCACTCCTGCCCCTACTATTAGTCGGCCATTAGATAGAACGTCAAGAGTAGACAACATTTTCGCATTCAATATGGGCTGACGGTATGGCAATATCAGGACACTAAACCCGAGCTTTATTGTCCTTGTAGTCGCGGCTAGATAGGATAAGGTTACAATTGGATCGAAAATATTATCAGTATGGCTTATTGGAAATACGCCGTTTGATCTATAAGGATAACGGGAGGTTAAGTCTGCTGGTACGATCACGTGGTCATTGACAAAAATACCGTCGAATCCTAGTTGTTCAGACGTGTGAGAAATTTCCATTAGTGTTTCGTTAGATGCTAGCGTTCCGACGTTCGGTATTACTACCCCAAATTTCATCCTATTTCTACTCCTATACGTACAGGTCCACGCTCGTTGGGTTTTATTGACACCCCTATAGGGCGATGCTAGAATTTGCCCGACTCCCACTATGATAATAGACTGTGCAATTAGTTGTCTTTGCGACAGATTTTCGGGTCAGGAGTCAGCGTGATTGCAAGTGCTAGACCATGGACACATTAAGGAGGACGGGTATGCCCCCAGAGATTATCAAAGGACTTAAAGATGTCTATTTTGACACGACTGAGTCTAGTTTCATTGATGGTGAAGTGGGTAAGCTGCTGTACCGCGGTTATAACATACACCAATTGGCTGAAGAGTCTACTTTTGAGGAGGTCGTATACCTCCTGCTCTACGGTAAACTTCCCAATAAAAAAGAGCTCGGTGATTTCGATGCTGAGCTTAGGGCAAATCGTATAATACCTGATCAAGTTATTCAGGTTCTAGACCTTGTTAAAGCTAGTCATCCGATGGATGCACTCCGGACGGGCATATCTGCCCTAAGTGCCTTTGACCCAGAAGTCAATGATAACTCAGTCGAAGCTACTATACGAAAAGGGATTCGTCTAACTGCGATGGGGCCTACTATCGTTGCCGCACATCATCGTTTAAGGCAAGGGCTGGAGCCAGTGGCACCAAATCCAGACTTAAACCATGCCGGTAATTTCTTGTACATGTTGTTTGATGAATTGCCCGACCAGGAAACCACTGATTTACTGGATGTGGATTTTATTCTGCATGCAGAGCACGGTCCCAATGCATCAGCCTTCGCGGCTAGAGTCACGGCCTCTACTATCTCGGATCTGCATTCGGCGGTGACTACCGGTGTAGGCACCTTAAAAGGACCTGCCCATGGCGGAGCTGCTGAAGAAGTTATGAAGATGGCTTTGGATATTGGTAATCCTGAGAATGCCGCGGAATACGCTGCTGACCTACTGGGCAGGGGTGAGCGGATAATGGGATTTGGCCACCGAGTATACCGTGCTGAAGATCCTAGGGCGAGGCATTTACGAGATCGGTCCAAAATTCTTGGTGAAAAGAGTGGCCATCCGGAATGGTTCCAGATTCTTCAACATTTGGAAGAAGATACCATGGTTAAGTATCGAGATAGAGGAATATGCGTTAATGTAGATTTCTTTGCTGGGTCAATATACTACTTGCTGGGGATTCCAGACGATATATTTATATCGATTTTCGCATTGGGAAGGATCCCGGGTTGGACTTTGCAATGTGTTGAACAATACGCAGATAATATCTTGCTTAGACCACTCACCGAATATGTTGGCGAGATGGACTTGGAGTACGTTCCAATAGATAAGAGATAAACCCTAGTGATGAAGGACATAAACGAGGGGACTCATTCGAGTCCCCTCGTTTATTTTATAATATGCCTTGTTTGTGTTAGACGGTATGAAAGGTAGTTTTGGTTAGACATGTCTGCAGAGAGAATAATACGCAACTTGATTCATAGTAAGGGTAAAATCACGTTTGCTCAATTTATGGATATAGCGATGTTCTCGCCAGAAAGTGGTTATTATAATTCATCTGACATATGGGGCGTTCAGGGTGATTATTATACTAGTCCTATGGCACATCCATGCTTTGGTGCAATGTTGTCTATCCAATTATTCCAAATGTGGGCTCTACTCAATAAACCAGACCCGTTTTATGTAGTTGAATTGGGATGCGGGAACGCCGTACTTGGGAAAAGCATACTAAGTTACTCAAGGAATTTTTCAACTAGGTTTGCTAATTCTCTACAATATATTTTTATTGATAGGCTAACTAGATCTGCCCCTGGGTCCGGGGACAATTTTCAATATATAGAGTCTGACGGGATGCCCATCTCTAATTTAACTGGATGCTTTTTGTCCAATGAATTATTGGATTCTTTCCCTGTTCACAGAGTTACTGTTAGGAATGGCGAACTTAAGGAAATGTATGTTGCACAGAGAGACAATGAGCTCACTGAGATAATCGATAACTTGTCCAACCCACAACTTGAACAGCGTTTCACAGATTTGAACATAAAGTTAGCGGAAAACCAGATTGCGGAAGTTAATTTATCAGTTGAGTCATGGTTAAAGGCAATCTCACATGCTCTCAATAAGGGGTTTATCTTGACTATAGATTATGGAGATCTCTCAGAACATCTCTATTCCCCTGATATAAGATTTCATGGTTCATTAACGACTTACTACAAACATACTCAGACCGATAATCCGTTTTCAAGAATTGGCTATCAGGACATAACAGCGCAAGTGGATTTTACGTCGTTGATCCAAATGGGAACTAAGGTAGGATTAAACCCATATTTCTACGGAACGCAGAAAAGGTTGCTCGATAATCTGGGACATGAAATGTTTATGAAAAAGCTCGTCGATTCCCAGCTGGATCGTCGTACGACAACAAATAATCGGTTTGGTTTCAATAGTCTCGTTGATATGAATGGCCTTGGTAAATTCAAAGTTCTAATCCAAGGGAAGGATGTAGGTGAACCCCATATATGGGCGAGTGAACCGGATTCTCAATTGCTCAGCTTATTATCCAATCTTCCATTTCCATTTATAGAGGAAGATCATATGTCTTTATTAGATGGGCGTTATCCGGAGAATTATGCTGATGTCTGCATTGATGATATTTGGCGAGATATCATAGGTCCGAATCACTAGTGTCAGCAGTATCCGGAGGTTTCGATTTAGGTTCACAGCGTACTGACGTTGTCAGAAATCCACTATGTGCAACCATTCGGTGGTCAGGTCTAACACTTCTACCGCTCACATGCCAGGGTCTTAGGAGAGTTTCAATCGTCTGAATCATCTGGAATCTACCATCTTTTACCAACTCTTCAGTTAAGCGATGTACCTGCAGAATTGTTGGTAGAAAGCTTAAGAATATTCCGCCCATGACCAGTGCATTACCGATATGCTCAATGGCTTGCCATGGTTCCGGTACGTCAAGCACTACTCGATCAACATCACTTTCGTTGATCCCAGCGTATATATCTCCGACGGTGATAGATAAATTAGTTGTATCTGGTATAACTTTAGCAATATTCTGCAAGGCTTTGTCTATTGTGGTGTCATTAATCTCATAAGTTATTATTTTTCCGGTAGGGCCTACTGCCCTGAGCAAGGCTGATGTTAAGGAACCTGATCCTAATCCAGCTTCAATCACAACTGCTCCGGGGAATATATCCGCAAGAGTTATAATCGTGCCCAGGTCTTTTGGATAGATGATCTGCGGCCCTCTCGGCATCTCAACCACATAGTCTGCTAAGGTGGGTCGGATGCCCAATAATACATGCCCTCGGTCTGTTTTATACCAATCTCCAACAGTGTGGTTTATCAGATCTGTATGCGGTAATTGTCCAAGATGACTGTGAAAAACCTGCTCCTCTTGTAAGGTGAACAAGTATCTACGGTTCTTCCTGTCTATTAGTAATGCCAATTCCTCGTTGTGGAAAATGCTTCTATCGATCATATGTTGAGTGCTTCTTAACGTTCTGTTTTGAGTTGAGATATATTTCTTACGAGTCTCATAATGTTTATCTATTGTACGCTATACTCAGACTCGGTGATCACATTTTCATCTAACTAGGCTTTTGGCTTGATACTGTGGTTAGTCCATAATAAATTAACGGAGTGTTTATATTATATGAATCGAAGGTTGTTCACAGTTAAAGAAGCCTCTGATCTTATCCCATGGTTAGAAGAAAAATTAAAAGAACTGGCGTTGCTTTATAGTCGATTAAGACAAGCCCAATCAGACTATCAAGATTTATCACGTCGGCGCAATAATAATGGGCATTCCAGCAGTGACGAAGAGATTGAATCCGCCCGAAAAGACGTCACGCAATTTTCAGGAGAAATAGAATCTGGGATGGAAGTGATTTTACGGGAAGGAATATTAATCCGGCATATCGAGAGTGGATTGGTGGATTTTCCGTCTCTCAGGGAGGGAAGGGAAGTTTACTTGTGTTGGTTGCTCGGCGAAAATGAGGTAGGTTTTTGGCACGAGACTAATGTTGGATATTCGAGCAGGCAGCCGTTGTAGGAACTTTGGAGAAGTGTTTACCGAGATAGGCCAGATTTAAGTGCAGGTAAGGAGCTTTTTATCTCATCTACATGCAAAGCATAAAACGTCCCAACTACACGTTGTCCAGCTGTGCTGGTCTCTACAACACCGGTGGTCATTCCTACCACTTCACCTGTAGAGTTTACCACTGGCCCTCCGCTATCTCCTGGATCAACAGGAACATCCATTACTAGTGTATATCCTCTGGAGTTTGGACCTAAGTCAATAATTAGGGACAATACTCCAACGTTAGCGGATGGGAGATCCACTATGCCATTATTAACAGGAGCCTCCCCAGAGTATCCAAGAGCCATTAACGGTTGGGCTAGGTCGGCATTTGTTGTCGTTCCCAAAGATAATGGAATAGCGTTTGGATCGAGTGTGACCGATTTATTATAAGCTAATAAGGCAATGTCGCGTTTAGAGTCTGTTGCTATCACTGTTGCTTTAAAAGGCTCATGTGATACTTGATGTACTGTGACAGTTGTCTGTCCTCGGACAACATGTTCATTGGTTGCAATAAGACCGTTCTCTATTATCCATCCAGTACCATGACCATTACCTGCAGTGATTTTAAATACTGATGGTGATATTTTTGAATATACTTGATTAAAATTGACGATTGGCTGGGGCGTGGCGGTTGGGATTGGAATAATGGTAATTGGTGTTGGTGTGGGCAGAATGGTCATTGGCGTAGGTGTAGGTAGAAATGCAACTACGGTGGGTGTAGGTTGAGGAGTTGTTGTTGGTGAAGGAGTAATGCTAGGCGCCGGAGTGACTGTTGGTATCTCTGCTAACAGCACTTGGAAACGCTCATCGACTAATGATTTTATTTCTGCAGTGCTTTGCCCGCACGCTGTTAATGTTATGCAGATAGATATTAGCACAGCAGTTATAGAGGACTTTCTAAAACAGTCATAGTTGATACCTTCTGTAATAATAGAAAGTATTTTTATTAGTGGTTGATTCAGATCATCCTACCCTATTACACCGATGGCTCGGCATAGTCAATATAAGCGGTCAATACCTCGCTGAAAAAATTGATACCTTCTAACCCTTGTTCTCTTTGTCCTACTCCGGAAGATTTTAACCCTCCAAATGGTAGATGTACTTCACCGCCAAGAGTGGGAGCGTTGACGTGTACCATCCCGGTTTCAACCGTATTGATGTATTGGAATGCTTTGGGAATATCTCTAGTGTATATCGAGGATGAGAGTCCAAATTGAACTTGATTGGAAACGCTGATTGCCTCTTCTATATCCTGTGCTTCCATGGCCGTCAATACTGGGCCAAATATTTCTTCTTGGGCTATTCTCATGTCAGTAGTCACGTCGCTGAAAATAGTGGGTTCAACATAGAATCCGTCGCCATAGAGGTCTCCTGATAATGCATTACCTCCACAAACTAGGTTGGCTCCTTCCTCTGTTCCAATACCGATATATTCAAGCACTTTTTCTTGTTGATAAGCGCTTGATAGTGGGCTCACGTCGACGCTTTCATCCAGCCCGTCTCCGATTTTGAGCTGGCTAGTTTTGAGTGCTAATTGATCGACTACCTGATCATATACTGAAGTTTCTACTATTGCTCTGCTAGTTGCAGTGCAACGCTGACCAGTAGAGCCAAATGCTCCCTGCACGATACTAGCCAGAGCTTTGTCCATGTCTGCGTCTGCAAGTACAATGACTGCATTTTTACCACCCATTTCACACTGAACCTTTTTGAGTAATCGTGCCCCTCTAGTGTAAATATCTGTACCGATCTCGGTAGAGCCAGTGAACGATACGGCGTTTACTTTGGGATGTTCTACGAGATGGTTTCCGATTGCTGCACCTGATCCTGTAATTAGATTTAGGACGCCAGCGGGCAACCCAGCTTCCTCAAATATCTCTACTAGTTTGACAGCGCTTAAAGGTGTTCCCGAAGCTGGTTTAAGAACAATTGTATTCCCGCATATTAGAGCTGGGGCTAATTTCCAAGCAGGGATAGCCATTGGGAAGTTCCATGGAGTAATAAGGGCTACTACGCCCAGAGGGCGTCGAGTTGTGTAAGCCATGGTGTTCGGAGTTTCTGATGGTGTAGTGTGTCCAAATAGTCGGCGCCCTTCCCCTGCAGAATATTCTATAATGTTCATGGCTCGCCGAATTTCCCCTCGAGAGTCATTTATTGGCTTTCCTTCTTCTTCTGTGATGGTGCGGGCTAGTTCTTCAAAGCGTCTGTTGAAAATCTCTAAAGATTTGTAGAGAATCTGCCCACGACTAGGTGCTGGTGTATTAGCCCAAAGAGCCGAAGCCTTTGAGGCAGATTCTACCGCGTTATCTGTGTCTTCTATGTCTGATAATTGGAAGTTTCCGATAACCTGAGTTTTATGAGCTGGATTAGTAATGGGATATTCTCTTTTAGATGCCGAGTCTACCCATTTGCCGTCGATATAATTTTGGTAGGAGACTGTTACGTTATTAGACATAAACTTATTCACTCCTGATAATCCAATAGATTACTAGTATACAACTTAGTGTATTAGTAAATTATTATTAGACCAATATATATACTAATAGTCGTTTTAAAGCTACCATTTAGGAAATCAGATCGGCGAGGTCTATTATTTTAAATCTGGGGAGGAGTAATGGCTGGATATGTAATAGCTGACGTTAACGTGCATGATGCTGACACATTTTCAGAATACAGGAATCAGGTAGAACCTACTGTTGAGCTATACGGTGGAGAATATATAGTTCGTGGAGGTGAGCTAGAGGTTGTTGAGGGTGAATGGCGGCTAAATAGAATGGTGGTCATCCGTTTTGACAACGTTGCCAGTGCTAAGGAGTGGTATTATTCAGATGAGTACAAAGGACCGATGGCTCTTCGTCATCAGTCAGCTACTACGAATGTTGTATTTGTTGAGGGAGTTTAGTATCAAATGTCATTAGAAGGAAAAGTTGCAATAGTCACAGGCTCTGGTAGAAATATTGGTCGTTCAATCGCCTTGGCTCTGGCTAAAGATGGCGCTGACGTCATTGTTCATGCTAGGTCCAATCAGTCTGAAGTTAAATCAGTTGTCTCAGAAGTTTCGGCTCTGGGCCGCAAATCCTTGGGTTTGTTGGCAGATATGGGTGACAGGGTGGCAGTTGAGAAAATGATGTCCGACGCTTTGGGAGAATTTGGTAGAGTCGATATCGTCGTTAATAACGCCGCTATAAGGCCTCATAAGTCATTCATTGATATGGAATATGAAGATTGGAGAAATGTACTTGCCACAGATTTGGATGCATCATTTCTGACGACTAAAGCTGCCCTACCTGGAATGATAGAACGTAAATGGGGAAGGGTAGTGAACTTTAGTGGTTTACAAGCTTATCAAGGCCGCCACGGGGGAGCTCACATATCGGCGGCTAAAGTTGGTGTTATTGGTCTTACCAGGGCTCTTGGCACCGAACTTGCCCCGCAAGGTATCCTGGTGAATTGTATTGTTCCTGGTATGATCGATACGAGTCGTGAAGAACATACTGGAGCGCGTCCTCCGGGGCGATTGGATAGCATACCAGTGGGACGCCCAGGCGATCCTGATGAGATCGCTTCGTTGTGCTTGTTCTTGTGTTCAGATGCAAACGGTTTCATTACAGGACAAACTGTGCACGCGAATGGTGGTGAACGGAATTTTTAATTCAGCAATTTGATCTCTCTTATGGAGATATTGTCGGCATTTATGATAGGTTGATATGAAGGCTATATTGCAGGTTTTCTGGGTCGCATTGCGGCTAGGGCTGACCTCATTTGGGGGTCCGATAGCACATCTGGGTTATTTTCAGGAAGAATATGTGCGTCGCCGAAAATGGCTTAATGATAAAACGTATGCTGATGTAGTCGCTTTATGTCAATTCCTGCCTGGTCCGGCTAGTAGTCAGGTAGGAATAACCGTTGGAATGATTAGGGCAGGTATCCCTGGCGGTTTCGCGGCATGGCTGGGATTTACATTGCCTTCGGCTATAGCACTCGGACTATTCGCTTATGGGGTGCAGACATTCGGTATTTTCGGTACTGATTGGTTGGATGGTTTAAAAATTGTAGCTGTAGCTGTTGTTGCACAGGCAGTGTGGTCAATGAGTAGAACTCTTGCACCGGATCGTACGCGAGGTTCTATAGCCATATTGGCCGCTGTTTTGGCATTAGTATTTAATAATACCTTAGGTCAACTTGGAGTTATATTAGGGGGAGGTATAGTTGGATGGGTATTGTTAAAACAGCACGAATCTCCCGATGATGAATATCCGGTGACTATTAATATCAGCAAATGGCTAGGTGTGTCTTCTCTACTGCTTTTCTTCGTCGTTTTAATTGCTTTGCCGATTTTCAGGTATGGCTCTTCAAGCCAAATTGTTCAAGTTGTAGATAGTTTCTTCAGATCAGGTTCACTAGTGTTCGGAGGAGGGCACGTAGTACTTCCATTACTCCAAAATGAGTTTATTCCCGCTGGTTTATTGACTCGAGAACAGTTTCTTATTGGATATGGGGCGGCTCAAGCGGTACCAGGTCCGCTATTCACTCTTAGTGCTTACATGGGCGCGTTAATCCCTGGTTACAGTGTATTTTGGGGCGCATTTATTGCAGTGGTGGCAATATTTTTGCCGTCTTTTATGCTTTTGATTGGAGTTCTGCCATTTTGGCAAATATTGAGATCACAAAGGCACTTCCAGTCAGCCTTAAGAGGTGTTAATGCAGCTGTAGTTGGTATTTTATTAGCTGCCTTGTACGATCCGATATGGGTCTCGGCTATTCATAACTCCCTAGATTTTGCTTTAGCAGCAGTGGCTTTATGCCTATTGATGGTTTGGAGAGTTGCGCCGTGGATAGTAGTCTTAGCAACCTTCCTTGGCGGACTAGGTATAATCGGATTATCAAGCGTAATGTAGCCGAGGATGATGTCATAGCGACTGGTCTTGTATAAACCTGTCGGAACGGTTCCTCCCTGCTTGATATGTCTTATAGAACGCTAACCAGATCAATATTGCAAATATGATCGCGGCTAAAATTATCCCTAGTACAGAGAGGACTCCTATGGAGCGATCCTCAGGGGTAGTGAGTGTGATTGTAATGGGAGCATTGTGTTTTTGATTCCCTTCGGTAGAGTATGACTCTCTGTGTATTTCTTCGCTAACTTCTTTGCTGAGTATTTTCCCAAGATTCTCCATGAATTCAAGGGTTGATGCGAACTCTTCCGGGTATACTCTCATGGATATATTTGAACTTTCTCTGCCATCGCTGCTGGAAGAAGTAATGCGATCTATGATTACGTGATCGCTTTCTGAGTATGATTTGATCTCCGTTAGCCTTTTCGATACCTTTGTGCTCTCGATTCTGAGGAATGCTGAGGGCGGGTCTGGAATGGGATCATGCGGCGTGAAGATTGATATGTATATAGAAGACATGTCTATACGCCCTTGCAGAAAGTTCATCTGGCCTTCAAATCTCTCAATCTCTGACCGTATTCGTGTTAATTCTGATTCTATTGATAGGATATCCGAGATGGTTTCAGCATTAGCTAAGAGGTCCCGCAAGCTGCTTTCCTGAGTATATAAACTTTTTAGCCGTGCGTTGACGTCTATAACCTGACTGGAAACGTCTTCAACGCCTGCAGTGTGGCTCTCTATAACGCCTAATGTTTTTAGGCTGGCTATCGTAGATTCATAGTGTTCTTGCGGTACTCTTATCGTAATATTCGCTTGCGGATAATTGTTGCCGCCAGAGGTGGATAGATTTTCGATAAATCCTCCGTGTCGATTAGTGATTAATGTTACGGAGGTTAGAGCTGACTCAATGTCGACTACTTCTATAGTCATTGAAGCTGTATAGATGATCTTGCGATCATATGTTGCCATACCGGTAGAATCCCCATGGTCCGATATACCCGACTCTAGGGTGAGGTCTCCTGGTGAGCGTACTTGGTTTGACAGTGTTGTGCCCTGTATGTCCTTGCTAGACTGGTATTTTTCGCTGATTGGAGAGAGACTTGGTATTGGTTCTGAACTTATGGATAAGGGTAATTCTGAATTGGTTTCAGGACTACATGCGACCAGTACCATGACTAATCCGATAATTAGGAGTAATAACCTTTGCATTATCAACCACATGATAGGTGTGTTTTAGATTGTATTATATTAGCTTATGGTTTCTGAATATATAGTTGTTCCATTTCAAGAAGTTTAGACTTTACTCTAAGACCGCCTGCTCCATATCCGGTCAACTTACCGTTGCTGCCTATAACGCGGTGACAGGGTATCACTAACGAAAACCTGTTCCTAGCCATGGCCTGCCCTGCAGCTCTAGCTGCTAAGGGGCTTCCTGCTGCCGCTGCCAGCCATCCATAGGTTCTGGTTTCACCTACGGGTATAGTTCTGCAGGCGCTCCAAGCTGCTGCTACAAAAGGAGATGTGTTTCTTAGGTCAAGTTGTATTTGTTCTAGGCTATCCAGTTGGCCGTTTATGTATTCAAAGATACAATTCTTCACTTCATCACAGGGTGATGGTATATACGAATTATATTGGTCAAATTTGTCGAGTAATGGAATGATATCTTCAAGTCTTGGTTTCAGGTGTAGACATTGTAGTCCAGTCTCTCCGTTAATTAGCCCCACCCATCCTAAACGGGTTTCAAATACCTCAGATCCGGTCTTACTCATGCGCAGTGCCTTTATCGATCTTAAGTATATTTAGTATTAGTAGAAAGCGTAATTTACGCCATGCCTGTATTAATTCGTCAATCTGAGATCTCTCGAGTTTATGCTGGCTGTACATTGTTTGGACATATGCGTTTGTAATAGTTGAAATGTAAGTGTTCGAAGTCCTCAGGGATTCTTCTAAATACTTCTGGTATTCGTATGGAGTCTGATAGCGTTCTGGTCGTGCCCCAGCAATCCTGCCCAATAGTCTCATGTTTTTATAAGTCACATTAGGTTCGCCTCTAGACGCGATATATTTTGCCCACAAAACTATAATGCTCAAAGTAGAGACTAATAGGCCGCCGATGACTATCAGAACTGCTGGTGGTATGTCCCATAACCTGTTCAGAAAACTCTGTGGATCTGAGCTAGGGCCCATTGTTTTGTTATTTCCACCATCTTCTTCGCAATCTTCATCGTCATCTTCACAACCGAATAAAAGCTGACCAGATATGTTGTTTGTAGGTTTCTCTACAGGTTCTGGAATGGAGTAAGTTATAGGCGGAATGCTGACGCCGGGTGTAGGCTCGAAAGGTATCCAGCCGTATGTAGGGAAAAACACTTCAACCCATCCGTGCGCGTCACTGTCATTTAATATATATATGTCTTCGCCCGTAATTTTCTGTCCTTCTGAATAGCCAGTAACAAATCGTGCAGGTATGCCAATGGATCGCAGCATTACTGTCATTGCTGAAGCAAAGTACTCGCTGTACCCTTTTTGTTGATCGAATAGGAAGTGATCTACTCCATCGCCATCAAACGGAGGAGGATCGATAGACAAGCTATATTCTAGTGTTTTAAGGTGTTGTTCAATGGCTACCGCTTTATCGTAGTTTGAGGTTTCGTTCTTAGTAATATCCTGTGAAAGAATAGATATCCTATCAGGCAAATCATCTGGTAGCTGGGTATATATAGTGTTTGCCCAAAACGGATAATTGGATGAATCTCTCCGTAAGTCATCGGGGTCTGCTATTGATATGGATGATGTTAACTCGTAAGTATCACCTTTCTCAAAGTCACCATTCATAGAACGTACAGAAAGAGTATCGGGCCACCTTGATAGACTTTCCATCACACTTATTGCCCCATTCTTATTGTCGACGTCCGTGATTTTAAGAGTAGCTGGCAATTGATCAGCGATAAACTCGTTAGATAGGGGTTTGTCTGATGAAGCAAATATGGTTTTCAAATCCGCAAACGATTCGTCTATCTCAGGATGTGGCTTTATAGGTGAAATAGCTTCAGTTGGCGCTCCGAGTTTTATCGTGTAGACAGGAGAGTCGTATGTTTCAATTAGGTAGTCCGTATCTATCGACACTGCCTGTCCTCCAAAGAGCAGTATTTTCGAGTCGTATCCAGCAGTAATCCTGGAGGTTACCTCAAGTTGTTTCCCGTATTGAATTGAAGAATTATAGCTGGGAGTCCAATTATTGGGTCTCACTAACGTCTCGTTTGACAACCATCCCTTGGATGTATATTGGTTGTATGTCCGGGCCTTCCAATACATAGGTACTGGTGATTCCGCCTGAAAAGCTAGTGTGTCTGTGGGATTAATGGTCCCCTGAAAGGCCATTACGTCACCCCATAGTCGATAGGCCATTTCTCTTCTCGCAGGAAGACCTGCGAACAACCTATTGAAATCTTCTTCGAAATATAACATTGGCGATCGCAGATTTTCGTAAGTATCTCTGGCTGGTGGCCAATATTGGCCTATCGGTAGTAGGAAAGCCAATATCAATATTATGAATCCAAGTAGTAAAGTGTCAGAAAGGGCCAGTAATCCAAGGTGAGTATCGTATCTCAATCCTAAATTATCCCATTGGCGTCGGCGTCTGACTGATTGGAGTCTGCCTATCAGGATCAGAGAACATAATAAGTATATTCCCAGGTCTATGCTGGCCTTATCTGGTAGAAAAGTTAGATTGCACAATAAAGCGGCGCCGCCGATTGCAAATACGGCCCAAAACTTCTCATATTTTACAAAGGCCCAAGCTACAGTGTGCCCTAACATCCATGTGATTGCCATCAACCCTACAGCAAATGGTAGCTGGTCTATATTAATAGTGCCGTCGTTTGCCGCTTGATACCACAAAGTTAATCTGTACCATAATTCTTGGTAGTTGGCTGCAGATATGTGATCACTATTTGCAGAGCTTAGCTTGGATACAATGATCCATGCACCTAAGAGTGTGCCCGCAGGGAATCCAATTATGGCTGGGACACGGGTCTTTATGATTGCAAATCCGATTGCCATAGACGTGATTATCAGGATTCCCAAGCTGGGCGTATCTACCCAATCAGCACGATCTACTGACCAAGCAACAATAGATACATTAAGGGCTAAAAGAGCCGTGGCAAGCCACCCGTATCTTGGGCGCAATAGTTTTAGGCCGAGTACTAGGTATTCTGACGTCATCTCTGGCTTAAACTGATAAAACCTACGGTATTTTGTGGGATCGATCTTCACGAGTACGGTTGTTCCTCTTTGGATATCAAATTCTTGTTGTTTCTAATTGGGCCTGTATTGGAGACTTGAGACAAGCGTTAATAGTCTGATTTTTATCAACTATGTATGACGAGATTTCGCTTTCCAATAATTCTTGTATAGTATGATCGGATGCAGAGGAACTACTGAATTTACTTGGGTCTATATAAATCACTGACACTTTGATTCCTTTTGATTTTAAGAATGCCAACGCCTCAATCCATTCAGTTCTATTTGATGGTGTTACAACAATAAGTGAGCTGAACCTGTTAAGTTGGTGTTCAAGATCGTAGATGAACTGCCTGAGTCTTACCCGTCCATTGGACCGGATTGAGGCTAAAGCCAGCATCATATTTTGCATATGGGCAGTATTCCGGTCAGGCCTGAATTTACAATACGATTCAGAATTGGCTGTTAATCCGACTGGCATGGATAAGCTAGTGAGTTTATTAATTAGCGAACACGCTACGGTCACTGCTAATTCCTCACTGTTATCAACAGGATCTTGTCCCACGTGCGATTGGTTGTGCATATCCAGCAGAACCCATGACTCCGCAGAGATACCTGCTTCAAATTCCTTTACCATTAACGAATTCATTCTTGCCGTATATGGCCAGTGGATCCTGCGGGGACTATCCCCTGATCTGTATGTTCGTATTGTTGCCGAATCAGTAGTGATATGATCCGACCGATGAGTAGATTTGGCATCGCTGGGTAAGCTAGATAGTTGTGGGTTTAGATCCGGCAATAATTCAGTCTTTGGGAACACCGTGAATTCTCGAGATGAGAGGAAAGATCGTTTTAACTGAAACAACCCAAATGGGTCTTGACTAGTAACTTCAATTTCTCCGCATAGATATTTTCCCCTCACCCCCAGCTCGTGTTCAATTAGCCAACTACGTCGTTGATTCTGTACTAAGGCAATTGCCCTACCTGATGTATATCCGGGTATTGTTGATATCTCTTTGACTGTAATCCATGATTTAGGGAGTCTATAGCGGTTAATAATTTGCAACTCACCGCCCAGTGAGTCTCCGACCTGGCCATGCCAAATAGTCCGGTTTAGCCGTATTTCCAGACCTTTGAGATTAAACCATGCCCATAAAAGTCCTATTGCCATCGTTATTATTATTGCGTAAAGCAGACGGAAGAAAAATGCGAATCCAGTTCCTAATGAATAAAAAATCATTAATCCAATAAGGATGGATACCCACAATTTACGTTTTGTAACTGTTAGAAGTGTCATTGCCTAGATCATCAACGATTACGAATAAGAAAAACCATTATCTTAATTTGTCGGTCTATATCGGGACTGGAACAAACTCGAGGAGATCAGAAATGATCTGAGATGCGTTCACTCCTGATATTCTTGCGGCGGCGGACAATACTAATCTGTGTGCAAGAACTGGAGTAGCTAATTCTTTCACGTCGTCAGGTATCACGTAATCACGGCCTCTGATAAGGGCTAGCGCTCTACATGTATGAAATAGCCCGATAGATGCGCGAGGTGATGCCCCGAGAGAAATTTGCTCTCTGTGACGAGTCCATTCAACTATACTGACTATATATTGTCTTATGGCCTGATCTACATACACAGAAATGCTTGCATCCTGCAATGCGATGATGTCTTTCGGAGCCACGACACTGCCTAATGTAGACAAGGGATGCTCTGTCTCTAATCGGTCGATTATATCCAATTCTTGGGAAATATCCGGATAACCTAGCGTTACCCTAATCAAGAATCTGTCTAACTGCGCTTCAGGTAGCGGGAATGTCCCTTCGTATTCAATGGGGTTTTGAGTTGCCACTACTATAAAAGGTCGGTCAAGCAGATGAGTTGTTCCGTCGACAGTGACCTGATTCTCCTCCATTGCTTCTAAGAGAGCCGATTGGCTTTTAGGTGTGGCTCGATTGATTTCGTCAGCTAGGACGACTTGGGATAATATGGGCCCAGGCTTAAATTCGAAATCTCGGGTATCTTGGTTGTAAATCGAGACGCCAGTAATATCCGTTGGCAATAAATCAGGTGTGAATTGAATTCTTCGGAAAGAGCATCCGATAGTAGTGGCCAAACTTTTGGCTAGTACTGTTTTTCCTACACCGGGGACATCTTCAATGAGTAAGTGACCACCAGCAATGAGAGCTGCTACTGCTTTTTCTATCACGGACTCTTTCCCGACTATGACTGTATTGATGTTGTCGATAATTTTTCGGGATAGGTCAGAATATGTATTAAGGTCTTGCAATCTTACTCCGCTGATTTATATTGAATAGATAGACTTGAGTTTATCATAGGCACATAAAGTTCTGTTGCTGCGAATTGCTTTTCGCTGGGTATATTTATCTTTGGTTAATACTGTTCGATTTTATAGTTACTGGCCTGTAGTTGCATAATGGCGATTTCGATTGAAATACAATGGCGAATATTAGTGTGTATTGTGATCCTGCTACCGCTTACTTTCTTGACTATAAATTGTGGCTTTCAGAACAAGGATGCTACTGACTATCGAGCGACGGATAATACGAAACCTGATCTCACTGCCGATAAAGCATTAACTGATGTGATAGAAATAGGGCATATGACCGTCGGTGGTGATATTGGTGACCTAGCCCCTGAATTTAGCGGAATAACGAATTGGATCAATTCTTCCCCACTTACATTACAAGAACTTAGAGGTAATGTAGTTTTAATAGATATCTGGACTTATACATGCGTGAATTGCATCCGCACAATTCCTTACATAAAAGAATGGTATTCTCGATATCAGGACCAGGGACTGGTAATTATTGGAATACATGCCCCTGAATTCGAATTTGAAAAACTCACAGCTAATGTTGAGCGCTCTATGATTGATTTGGATATCTCGTGGCCGGTAGCTCAAGATAATAATATGAAGACATGGGATTCTTACGGCAACATGTACTGGCCAGCGAAATATGTCCTAGACAAAAACGGAGTTGTTAAGTACAGACATTTTGGCGAAGGATCTTATGCAGAAACTGAAAACGCTATTCGTATTCTGCTTGAAGACTATGGACCCAATAAAATTGACTATGATAATCCACTTTCTGTTGATCAAAAAGTTGATCTTTCCTTTAAGCAGAGTGTGCTACCAAAGGTGACTCCGGAATTGTATTTTGGTAGACGAAGGAATGCAGGTATCTTGTTATCAGGAGGCACTCCTTATATTGTTCAAGAAGAATATTATTTGGATCGGGAACAACCGGTTGTACTTATAGTGCCAGATGTATTGTCTTCAGACAAAATATACTTAAATGGAGAGTGGCAAATCGAGGAAGAAAATGTTACCCATAGCAGAGACTCTACAGACTCGTCTGATTTTGTTGCTATAAAATATTCTTCCAAGACCGTAAATGTTGTCATGTCGTCGAGTACTCCTACCCTTCAAAAGATATGGGTCACCGTCAATGGAGATTGGTTAACTGACCAAAACAAGGGCGATGATGTGCTCCTAGAAAGTACTGGTGAGTCATATCTTTTGATCGATAAGCCACAAATGTATAAGGTTATAAATCATGGTAAGTATGAAAAGGATATGACGCTAAACTTGGCCACAGATTCTATGGGGAGTCAGTTTTACGCTTTCACGTTTGGCGTATACGAAGAGGGGCCTTGATTCTTAGGATGAGATTCAGTAGCCCTGCGGTTATATGGTGTGTCATTATGGCAGTATCTTTGTCGGTACTAAACATGTCGTGTGATGTTACTGGCATGATGTCTGATGAGCCAATTAGCTTGTCGTATCCCAGTAATGATGGTATTAAACCTATTCTGGCTACTACTAACCTGTCAGTTGGTGAAAGACGTATTTCCTTCTTGCTTACCGATAGTACAGGGATTGTAAAATCCGAAACAGTAACGTTAAAAGTAAAGCACATAGGAAGAAGCGATAGTTTTGACGGAATCAGTACTGCTAGGTACTATGATTGGCCATATGGAAGAGGTGCTTACACTGCCATGATAAATTTTGATGAACCTGGGTACTGGCAAATGGATATCTATATTGATGATAGAAACCAGTTAATTCCTAGTAGGCTTATAGAATGGGTAGATAGAAATGCAATGATCCCAGATGTTGGATCAATTCCGCCGAAGAGCTTAAGTAAAACCTTTTCAGATTCTACGGACATTGCAGATATTACGACTGCCGCAAATCCAGATACGAGTTTGTATGACATCACGGTTAGAAAGGCATTGAGTAACCAGAAGCCTAGTGTGATTGCTTTTGCTTCACCAGCCTTTTGCACTAGTCCGACGTGTGGACCACAAGTAGAGGCATTGTCACAACTCAAGAATTCCTACGACTATGACCTGAATTTCATTCATGTGGAGATTTATGATAACCCCCAGGATATTCAGGGGGATTTTGATGTTGCGGAAGTGGCTCCAGCAGTCAAGGAATGGAAATTGGATACTCTGCCAGGTTGGAAGAATGAGTCCTGGACTTTTGTGTTAGACAGAAACGGGCAAATTAGACATAGATTTGAAGGATTTGTGAGTTCGTTAGAACTGGAACACGCAGTAGATTCGGTAATTGTAAATTAAAATTGCTGGGCTTGTTTCCCAGTATCATAGCCCTCGATTAACATAACGTGTAATCTATTCTAAAAATGGTGGTATGAATTATGAATACCCAGTCCATGGAATATCCTATCTCTTCGGTAAACCTGATAATTAACGAGGAAGCCCATCAATTGCAGATACGTGATCATTGGACTCTTTTAGATGTACTGCGGGATATATTAGATTTGACTGGGTCAAAGCGTGGTTGTGACCGAGGAGAATGTGGGTCCTGTACTGTTCTAATGGACGGTGTTCCAGTGTATTCATGCCAGGTTCTAGCAGTACAATCACAGGGTAAACCTGTCATTACCATTGAAGGATTGTCAGATAACGGAGTAATGACTGGCTTACAACAGGCTTTTTTGGACAATGATGGAGGGCAATGCGGATTCTGCACTCCGGGTTTTGTTATTAGTAGTATGGCGCTATTGAAAGATAATACGAATCCCACGGATGATGAAATTCGTGAAGCTCTTTCTGGAAATATTTGTAGATGCAACGCATACGGCAGAATCATAGAGTCTGTAAGAGCTGCTCGTGGCAAAAGTTAAAGGACTTACCATGATACTTGACACTCAATTAGACCGACTCTAAACTCAGATTAAACCCAATAGAGGAGATATTTAATGGTAACCATAAACGGATTAGGTAACGCGACGGTGACGTCAGAGATTGCTACGGCATGTAGTAACTGGGTAAATAGCCTTACTCCAGAGCAAAAAGCGAAAGCTACCTTTGATTTTGTCGATGGGGAAAGAATATTCTGGTATTACCCACCGATGAATCGGCATGGACTTCCTTTGAGGGACATGGACTCGAATCAAAGGGAACTAGCTTACAAAATATTGGATTCTAGCTTGGCTCCGGATACAGCTCAGAAGGCCAAGCTGATTATGGAACATGAGTTAGTACTTGGTCCTCTAGAAGTTGAGGAAGGTGATGCTAACTGGGATAGAAATCCTGAATTATATTACTGGACTGTATTTGGAGACCCGGGAAGTGATGGACCATGGGGATGGCGTACAGAAGGACACCATGTTTCACTTCATATAAATTGTTGGGGAGACAAGGTGATTTCAGTAACTCCTTTCTTCTTGGGCGCAAATCCTGCAGAAGTTCCAAAGGGTGACAAGAAAGGTCTGCGGATTCTCGACCGAAGAGAAGATATTGCAATTGAGTTGATAAATAGTCTTGATGACGCTCAAAAAGAAAAGACTGTAATTCATGACAAGGCCCCATGGGACGTCTTGATGTACAACGCCAGTCGTGCAGTGGTACATAACAATGAAGGTCTTTCAGGTGCAGAGATGAGCGGCGCCCAAAAAGAAACACTAATGAACTTAATCGCTGAGTATATAAATGGGCTGAGACCTGAATTAGCGGAAGAGAAGATGGCGCAAGTTCGTGAAAAAGGTTTAGAAGACTTCAGGATTGTCTGGGCCGGTGGATTAAATAGAAGTCATGATCATTATTACCGGATTCATGGTGGCCCATTCGTAGTGGAGTTCGTTAATATCCAGAATGGCGCTAACCATATACATTCTGTCTGGCGTGACGTAGCAAATGACTTCGGTGAAGAAGTCATGCGATCTTCCAAGATGATGTTTAAAATTTTATAGAAGGTTATATCCTCCCATAACTGGTGGGATGAGTTATTAACTATGCGTAAGAACAACATCGCCGGCAAGGAAATGACCTCGCCGGCGATGTTGTTCTTACGCTAAAGGCTTTTAAAATGGCTGATTCTCTGATTGGTCGCAGTGTTAATCGGCATCACTTCCCAGAAAAATTGACAGGCGATGCTAAGTATTCTGCTGACTTGATAATGCCTGGTATGCTTTCCGCCGCAATCCTGAGGAGTCCGCATCCACACGCGAACATATTGGGTATTGATACTTCAGAAGCAGAGAAATTGGACGGGGTAAAGGCAATTATTACTCCGTTTAATGTTCCATTAGGCAAATTGGCAGTGGATCTATTAGTGCTGGATACGCGGGTCAGATTTGTTGGGGATGAAGTTGCTGCTGTTGCTGCAGTAGATATTGATACTGCTCGGAGAGCTATCGAACTAATAGATGTTCGCTACGAGATACTTCCTTACATTTTGAATCCAGATGAAGCTTTACTTGAAGATGCTATAAAAATTCATGAACATGGCAATTTAGCTATTCCAGAGCCAATAAATTTAGAACGCGGAGATATCGAAAAAGGCTTTTCAGAATCTGATGAAGTTTTTGAGGATTCCTATCATATTCCAGCTCATTCGGCTGCTGCTCTGGAACCTAGAGCCGCTCTAGCTTATTGGGAAAAGGATCACTTAACCATATGGAAGTCTACTCGTGGTGTTCATGTAGAGAGAATTAGTCTATCAAATGCTCTACAAATGCCCTCGGAAAATATTCGAATAGTTGGTCCTTTCTTAGGGGGTGGTTTCGGAAACAAAGATGAGACACGTTTGGGAGCTATTTCTGCTGTATTGGCACAACGAACTGGTCTTCCAGTTAGACTGGAATACTCTCGTGAAGAAGAGTTTGTGGCCGGTCGTACCCGGCATGCTTCTTATATAGATCTGAAGATAGGTTTTAAACGGGATGGAACCATTACTGCAATTCATGGTATTGCTACGTTGAACAGTGGGGCCTATCAAGCGTCTACTCCCCAGATGTCGCGTCGTACAGGGCAATGCATGCTCTACCTGTACGATTGCCCGAACGTTAAATACGAATCTTATCCTGCATATACTAATTGTCCAACGGCAGGGTCGTACAGGGCGTTAGGGGCACCTCAAGGTCATTTTGCACTCGAAACTTTGATGGATCGGGTTGCTGAACATTTAGGAATTGATCAGGTTGAATTCCGACGGAAAAATCATGTTAAGGTCGAAGGTCAGCAAGGTCATAGAATCTCCCCTGATGATCAAATTATAGATAGCCAACCGGTTGAAGGAGGGGTGCCTTTTTCTAGTAATGAATTAGAACAATGTCTGATAAAAGGCGCTGAAGCTTTTGATTGGGTGAACAGATGCAAATCCAATGTAGGAGAAGATGAATCTAAAAAATATGGGTCAGGCGTTGCCATAATGATATATAGAGGGGGGCCTGGCTACCCTACTGGAGCAGAAGTACGAGTCAACAAATCTGGGGAAATTACTGTGATATGTGGCCTCATGGATGTTGGGGAGGGCATGACAACGGTATTATCCCAAATGTGCGCTGAGGTCCTAGGTGTAGAATACACTGATGTAGCAACGTTATTTGGCGACACACGATCAACTCCGGACGCGCCCATAACTTCAGGATCTACGGCTACGTTTTCTGCAGGTACAGCTGTGATTAGGGCTTCGAATGTTATAAAGGATAATTTACTTGAGCTAGCGGCAGCTGCGTTAGAGTCGGAAATAACAGATCTGGTAGTAGAAAATGGTTATATATCAGTAAAGAATGATACTCGCAGGGGAATGACAGTAAAAGAAGTGGCTTCCTTAATGCCCAACGATTACATAAGTTCACTTAGCACTGTGAATCCCGGAAGCACAGAATATATTGTAAATTCTTTTGGGGCGCATTTTGTTAATGTTGAAGTAGATACATATACGGGAAATATTAATATATTGAAATACGTCGCTGCGCACGATTCTGGGGTCATAATAAATCCTCAATTGTCCTTGAACCAAGTAGAAGGTGGGATATCTCAAATGCTTGGATTAGCACTATCTGAAGAGTTGGTAACAGATGAGAATACTGGCGTAACATTGAATGGGAGCTATTTAGAGCATAAATGTCCTACCATACTTGATTATCCAAATATACAAGTGATATTTGCGGACTCAGTGGATCCAGTAGGCCCGATGGGTGCAAAAGCTCTCGGTGAAGTTCCTTCGGTAGGAGTTGGAGCTGCTGTGGCTAATGCTGTGTACGATGCTA
This sequence comes from Dehalococcoidia bacterium, assembly GCA_027249445.1. Taxonomy (GTDB): domain Bacteria; phylum Chloroflexota; class Dehalococcoidia; order Lucifugimonadales; family UBA3495; genus UBA3495. Next base: position 27,463 of record JAPNTN010000022.1, read on the forward strand.
TTGGTGTACGGTTTAATAGCTTGCCTATCACCCCAGATAAAATTATCAGAGCATTATACAACTAGAATTGGATGAGGCTGCTTTCTTGAATATGTTTCGATACATTGAACCAGAGTCTGTTGCTGAAGTAGTTTCCGCAATTAAAGAAGATGCTGACATCTCAATAATTGGGGGTGGTAGTGACTTGTTGTCCGAAATTAAGAATGGAACTACTCGACCCAACGTACTGGTTGGATTATCGCGAATAGAAGAGTTGAAAGGCATAGTGGTCACCGATACCGGAGTACGGATTGGTTCCATGGTTACTATCGGCGCAATCTCCTCTGATCCTATCATTAAGAAGGATTATAGGGCCCTGTCTGAAGCTGCCTCTGGATTGGCTACACCACAAATCAGAAACATTGGAACTCTTGGAGGTAATTTAAATCAGCGGCCCCGATGCTGGTATTATAGGAACCCCCTGATTGATTGTTTGAAAAAAGGTGGCGATAAATGCTATGCATTGGGAGGCCATACTAAGTACCTATGCGTAACAGAAGGGGAACGCTGTTACATAGTGCATCCTTCAGATACTGCGGTTGCATTGAGCCTGTTTAATGCTGGAATAGAAATTGCCAGTGCAGTTGGTACGAAAATTGTTCCCATTCATTCATTCTTTGTTTCGCCTTCTCAAAATATATTGAAAGAGACAATACTGGAGCCAGATGAATTTGTAACCGCAGTTTATCTTCCGAAAGATTCTTCAGAGTCTCGACATATTAGTAAATATGTTAAAGCAAGGGAACGTCAATCAGGCGACTTTGCACTTGTCAGTGTAGGTATATCACTAAAAGTTTCTTCTGGGACAATCAAGGCATGCAGTATTTGTTTTGGAGGAATAGCTCCTACACCTCACCGATCAATACAAATGGAAAGCTATCTGGAAAATAGATCTATTGAAAGTGTTGATATCAGCTATGCGTCGAGTTTAGCAATATCTGATCCCAGACCGTTTCCTGATAATGAATATAAAGTTACTTTGGCTAAAAACTTGTCTAAGAAAGCTTTATCAGAATTATTTAGTGATCTTTAATTAATCTGGTTCCATCCGTCCAGCCATAGAGCACAGCACTTGGTACAAACATGCAAAATCTTTTCTGGCAAGTCCCATAGCACGAGCTGAGGTCAGCAGTTGATTAGCAATTGACGTAGTAGGTAAGGGGACATCAGATTCCTCAGCTAGATTCAAAGCCAAATTTAAATCTTTCTGCATCATGTCGACGTCGAATAGTGCCTCAGCTAATATGTCTATCATTAATGGAACGCGGTACTTTAAAGCAGGTGAAGCAATGACGCTGCTTAAGAGAACTTCTATGGCGGTATCTCTCGGAATACCATTTGTCTCTGCCAATAAGATACTTTCGGCCATCGTAAGTATTTGAACTGGAAGATTGATGTTAGTGGCTATTTTCATTATTAAAGCCAATCCGTTTTCACCTACGTAGTTAACTGTAGGTCCGATATCTTCGAGAATAGGTTTGGCCTTATGAAAAGATTCTTCATCCCCACCTACCATTATCGATAGGGTGCCAGCTGCAAGGGTGACAGAACTACCCGAGACAGGTGCGTCTAACATGATCGAACCAGACTTCTTGATTTTGGTTGCTATATTGCGACTGTATTGCGGATCTACAGTACTCATGTCTACGTAGATACTGCCGGGTTGAAGGCCTGATAGGATTCCGTCTTGTCCTTCAGTTATCATCTTAAGGGCATTTGTGTTTGATACCATGCTTATTACGAAACTGTTTCGTTCTGCTACATGTTTTGGGCTCTCCCCTCGCTCCATACCTAAATCGACTAACCAGTCGGCACGGGATTGTGTTCGGTTGTACCCCATTACTTTGTGCCCTGACCCTATCAGTCGTTCAACCATCGTGCCGCCCATGATACCTAGTCCAACGAATCCTATGTTAGCCATTGAATAACTCCTGTATTAATTGCATTATATTCAAGCTTAACAGAACGTAACTTGCTAACCTAGGGATATAGGTAGTCTTTGTCACTTTGAGTGAGCACGTAGCCTCTTGTATGTTAGCTTTACCTTTGCTACAATCTTGCCAATCGTGCTCAGTAGTGCTTATTTGTGAATTACTTGAGTGCGTGGTTTAGAACCGCCAGGCATCAATACAGCGTATTGGCTCTAATACTCAAGGAGGAGGGATTTAGATATGCCATCATTTTGGGAGAATTTGAAATGGGCCGGTGAGACTGAGCATCAGGATATGCATGGAGCCGAAGGTGCGGATATGGCTATGTATGTTAGTCATCCGTTACCGAGTGCAGGGACCAGTTTTCCTGTAGTCATAGTGGCTCAAGAGGCTTTTGGGGTAAACGATCATATACAAAAAGTATGCGATCAATACGCCGCCGAAGGTTACGTTGCAGTTGCACCTGTCTTATATTGGAGAGAACATCCAAATCCACAATTAGGTTATTCAGAAGAGGATATGCAAATAGCTATCAATCGTTATATGGCTGCTCTCGATGATGACCAGTTAGTTGAGGACATAGATCAGGTGATCAGGTGGACTCAGGGAGATCAGTTCCGACGCACCAATGGTCAAAAGATTGGTATAGTAGGATATTGTGTAGGCGGACGGATAGCGTATCTGGCAGCTACCAGATGCCAGGGTCTAAGCGCGGCTTCTGTTTACTACGGCGGTAGGATATTAGCTCCATTCGGAGATGGTCCAGCGCCGATAGATATAACTAATCAGATTCAAATCCCCGTGATGGGTAATTTTGGAGGGCAAGACCAGAATCCTACGCCTGACGATGTAGCAACTATAGAAGCAAAGTTGAAAGAATGTGGTGTTACGTACGATTTCAAGATGTACGATGATGCCGGTCATGGATTCAACTGTAATGACAGGGCGAGCTACAATGAAGCCGCGGCAACTGATGCGTTTTCTCGAACGGTTGGTTGGTTCAATAAATACTTAAAGTAGAACAAATCCCAAATGGTTATTAAAAACAGCGGGCCCTATTGGGCCCGCTGTTTTGTTTACTCCTCAGTTAAGCTAACATTATGGTGATTTCACAAATAGATAAAGTAATTTTGAGCAGATGTGGTTATTTTTTCAACTTATCTAATATATTGAAGATCCGCCCCGTAGAGTTTTTATCATAACTCTTAGGATGGCCCAAATGCCATCCTTTATGAAATTTACAGTGATAGGCATTCATCTCGCCTTCCTGACGATACAGGTCTCGATTATGTACATCTGCAGCTGCGTTCGCGGATTGTTTATTTGTGTACACCTTTTTTTCATGGCAATTCATTGCTAATCAGACCTCTCAATAAGCGTTTGAATGCTACGAATACTGGTATTGGCGCACAGCGAATGACTATTGGATTTTATTCTGAAAATGAATTCCTAAATCGATATAAAGTCATCTCTGGCTCAATTGGTGATACTGGCATATATCCCTGTTCTTCTATTTTAGCCACTATAAACCATGGACCATCTTCAGTCATGGCTTTCTGCATGACCTCGTCAAGGGACTCCAGGTCCCGCACAGTAGAGGTATGTGGTATGGAGCAACTTTGTGCTACCTGCTCAAGATCAGTACCTTTAGCTGTATGGCTATCTTGATGGCCAGTCTGCCCCCACTGTTCATTGTCCCATACAATTACTACTAGGTTTCGAGGCTGTTCTCTGCCAATAGTAGCTATCGCTCCCAGGTTCATTAGCAATGAGCCATCTCCATCTAGTGATATTACCTTTTCGTCGGTAGACACTGCCATGCCTAACGCAATTGAGGAGCATAGTCCCATGTTTCCATACGTGTAAAAATTACGGTCTCTGTGACCAGCGTGCCAAAGTTCGTCCGTGGTAGGGCCGAGGTTGCCTACTATTGGGCTATTGGCAGCGTGTGTTAATACTAATTTAGTCGCATCAAATCTAAGCAAGTTTGCCTCCATGCAATAGCTGAGTCATGCATATGGCGACAGGTTGTCTGTTGGCGTGACACAGCTTTATAGCTCCATTAACAATTTTGTCCATGTTGTATTCGTCGTCTAGCGTGAAATGTACCAGTCCCAGTTGATCTAGTATTGGTCGGGTGGCACGGCCCATCGGTACTTGAGCGATGTTGAATTCGCCTGGGCCTCCGCGCATGTTCATAAAAATTGGGATTGGAGTGCGAGCGGGGATACATAAACTTGCTATAGCGTTAATACTGTTGCCAAACCCGCTTGATTGCATGAATACTGCTGAGTTCCTTCCAGTAGCATATGCGCCTACAGCGATGCCAACTGCTTCTTCCTCTCGGGTACAAGACACAAGGTGAAAATAGGGGTCTTCGTCTATTTTGCTTGTCACCCGGTCGATAGAAATATCGGGCACATAGGCTATTAAAGAGGTATCTGATAGTTTTAGAGAATCTATGATGATTTCTGTCCAGTCCATAACTCACCTGCTGATTTTGAACGGATTAGAATTGCAAGCTGATTTGTTCAGTTGTGGTTCGCCAAAATCCGTTCAAAAGATAACAGCGCGTTTATTGATTGTCAAAAAGAATATTCAGATATACATGACATTAGCAAGTTGTTGACTGCTTTGATTGCCAACACTAGAATTTGCTGGTATCAAAATAATCAATGAATGAAAAGACGAGGGCAGATTTTGTCGGTAAATTGGTTTAAAGGTCTTAAAGTATTGGATCTGGGTCAGGGAATCAGCGCACCATTTTGTGCGAAACTGTTTGCCGATCTTGGTGCAACCGTCATAAAGGTTGAACCTCCTGAGGGCGATTATTCTAGGACCCTGGGACCATTTCCAAATGATGTTCCTGATATTGAGGCAAGTGGAACATTTCTGGGAGTAAATACCAACAAATCTGGATTGGTGCTAGACATCAAGACCGACACGGGTAAACAAATATTGTTGGACCTCGTTAAGTCGTCCGATGTCGTTGTCGAAAGTTTCGTTCCCGGATATTTAGATGATCTTGGGATGGGATTTGATTCCTTAAGTAAAGAGAACCCTATGCTTATAATGACGTCAGTATCCCCTTATGGCCAGTCAGGTCCCTGGGCCAAATATGAAGCATCTAATCTGATCATCAGTAACTTAAGTGGTCATTCGATGGAACACCCTGGTCCTGTAGATGATCTTGCCAAACAGCCTCCTTTGCAGCTGGGAGCACACCAGGCGGAGTTTCTGGGTGGAATATGCGCTGCTACGGCTACCGCACTGGCTCTGAACAGGAGAAGTGTTCATGGTAAGGGATGTCACGTAGACGTTTCTCAGGTAGAATCTCTAGCTTTATTACCTCAGACTCCACTAGCTGCGTACGCTATCGGTGCTCCAGGAAAACAGCGTAGTAAATCCAGTGCTGGCAAAGCTTCACTACTGGCAGTGTTACCGTGTAAAGATGGATATGTAGGGATCTCGCCTCGTCAACAGGATCAGTGGGAACGCATGGTCGAAATAATGGGAGCCCCAGAATGGGCAGGTGATGATAGATTTGCTACTGAACAGGGAAGACTAGACCACTGGGATAATTTAGAGGCTTTGTTAATAAGTTGGACATCCACTATGTATAAGGAAGATGTTTACAGATTGTGTCAGTCTACCAGGATACCTTCCTTCCCGTTGAACACAGCAGCCGATTTATTTGATTCAGCTCAATTCAACGCAAGAGA
>JAPNTN010000023.1:0-3776 GCA_027249445.1 Dehalococcoidia bacterium
CTAGACGCAGACAGTAGTCTGTCTCCTAGAAATGCTTTTATTCAAGCGGTTGCTGGGCAGTCTGCTCGTGGATATGAACGCGTGGTACTACAACATGGTGATCTACCAAAGAGTTTTCTTGGTTCTATTAATCAGATAGAGGCAGAGGTTCAACGGAGGTCAGAAGAGTTTACTCAATTGTCTGTGGATGGTGATTCTTCTCTGCTAAAGAGCTCATCGATGATTCCAAAACTATCAGAAGGTGTTGTTTTGGAACGTAAGCCAGTTTTAGGAGAGGGAATATTTAACTGGGGGTATGTACTGAACACTCTAGATAAAAACAGCGGACTAGAATGTAGTGAATTGGTTGCGGTGTTAATCTCTAAGATTGACGGACACTCTACATTGGATGATCTACTGGGGATGTTCAGAGAGCGAGCTTCAGAGGGTGATTGGCCTACCTTGAGACACGCTCTAATTAACAGCATCAGGCTTCTATACATGGATAGTGTTATAGAACGTTTTGACTCTAATGTATAAGTTAGTACAAAGATGCTGGGCTTACTTATTAGCTCAGCATCTTCCTGCTTATAAATGCAGTCTATACTAGAACGCCAAATCCAGAGTAAGTGCAGATCTCGATTCTATTACCATCAGGGTCATTCAGGTAGAACGCTCTTTGGCCGTCATTCCTAGTCTGGATATCAGTGCATTCGACACCCATCTGGGTCAACTCTATGCGTGTCAAATCGATGTCGTCTACCTCAAACGCTGTATGGTGTGAAGGTGCAGAAGGAGCATCTATATTTTCAATGATGTGGACCATTGCACCACTGGGTAGCTGTAACCAATATAGGTGATCACCATTTACCATTTTAGGGATCTGCTTTAACCCCAATACTTCTTGATACCATTTCAAAGCGGCATCTTTGTCTTTAACGTTGTATGTGATGTGGTTAATGTTTCGTAGTCGCGTTGTTGCGCTGAGCATTTATTGCCTCCCAAATGTCTTCAATTATCCGTGGAAGTGTAGTGGGCAGTCGTGTTCTATGTCAATTACTGCAAGAATAATCTTACGTATTTCTTATAATAGCGTTAATTGACCAATATTTGGACTACCCATAAAATGACCGCATTATTACGATAAGTGCTAATCATACGTTAGGAGGAAAGTGATGACTCAGCAAGACCTCCCCCAAGTTTTAGAAGGTGTGCGAATATTGGAACTTGCGAGATGGCAGGCAGCTCCTCGAGGAGGGATGATTCTTAGAGATATGGGAGCTGAAGTCATAAAAGTAGAATGGAGAAAAGGTTCTGATCTGCGTAATTCTGGACCTTTTGTTGGAGATATGAGTGTTCAATTCGCTGCTTACAACAGAGGGAAGAAAAGTATAACGCTTAATACGAGACATCCAAAAGGTAAAGAAATGTTTTTGGATTTGGTTAGGGTGTCTGACGTTGTATTGGAGAATTTTAGGCCTGGAACAATGGAGCAAATGGGATTTAGTTATGAAGAAATGTGCAAGGTTAATAAGGGAATAATACTTGCTTCGGTTTCCGGATTTGGTCAATATGGTCCATATAGGGACAGGCAGTGTTTTGACCCTATCATCCAGGCTATGAGTGGCATTGGGCATCAGACAGGACGAGGTTTTGATCAACCGATTATGGCCGAAGGTCCTATTATGGATCGCACCGCTGCGTTGCATGCGACCATAGGAATACTGGGCGCTCTTCGGTACCGTGATCGTACGGGTGAAGGGCAGTGGCTGGAAGTAGCAATGATGGATGGGGGTATCACGTTAGAAGAAGTTGCATTGGCTATGTGCCATGAGACTAAAACGAATGACTTTCAACGGGGTGGATCATTCATCCAATGTAAAGATGGGTGGATTACTACTGGCGCGGCGCGCGCAGTATATTGGGAGCGTATGTTAAAACTGATGGGATATGATGAATTGGCTGATGACCCAGAGTTTTCAGCACCTATGTTTGCTACAGACCAGGCAGAAGTTAGGATGGAATTACTGCACGAGTGGTGTGAAGAACGCACTGTAGCGGAAGCTGAATCATTGTTGGTTGGAGCCGATATCCCAGTAGGACGGGCTATGAGTATTCCTGAAGTTCTTGAAGATCGTCAGATTTGGGACCGTGACGTTATGATGGAGATGGATATAGATGAGCCTGGAGGAAAGAAAATATTGGCGCCAGGCCCTACTATTATAAAGTTTTCAAAAACTCCTACAACTGCCGGACCCATACCTAAATATGGGGAACATAATACGGAGATATATACTAGTTTGCTAGGTATGGATTCAGACGATCTTTCAGAGCTGAGAGAAGATGGGGTTATTGGGTAGATTGTAGGGAGCATTATTAGTTGAAAGCAGGTATTACTTCCTCTGCGAATAGTTTCATGGAGTTCATGACCTTAGAGTGCTCCATATCGCCAAAGAAAAAATTGCACCCGAAATATCCAATGCCTTGCTGTTCAAGAGATTTAATCTGGTTGATACATTGTTCAGGAGTTCCTATGACCGCTCGGTTGTGCAGTAGATAATCATAAGTTGGCGGGTTTTCACGTCGATTCTTGAGCCAATCCTTTAAGTCATGATTGACCTCGCTGCTTTCTTTAAATGATGCCCTCCATTGACCAACATCTAGTGTCCAGTTAAGGGCGTGTTCGGTGTCTTCGATCGCCTGTTTTTCTGTTTCTGCAACGTAACAGTATCGGAAAAAAGGTATCTTTTGGGTCGGGACACTATATCCGGATTCTTTGGATAAAGCGTCAAATCGGTGTACTAGGTCTAATGCATCTGGAGTGTCCAGAACGACCCCAACACAGAGGCAGTGACCGGTAGATGCTACGAACTGTAGCGTTTCTAGGGTGCGAGATGCTCCTATGTATACCGGAGGATGAGGATCCTGGAGTGGTTTCGGAACTAAGTTTGTTTTATAAGCACTGTAGAAATCGCCTGAGTACGTGTATTCCGATGTCGTCCAAATCCCTTCTACCATTTTGATCGCTTCTTGAAAACGTTGTTGGCTGGTGGATTGGTCTACAGTGTATCCACTGTATTCATAACTTGCTGCACCTCTACCATAGCCTATATCTAGTCTACCTCCGCTAATAACGTCTAGGGTGGCTGTGTCTTCTGCTAATCTAATAGGATTGTGAAGCGTTGGTACTATGACAGCCGTACCGATTCTGATGTTTTCAGTTCTTGCAGCTATACTGCCCGCTATGATTAAGGACGACGAGCTAAGGCCATAGCGTGAAAAGTGATGTTCTGCCAACCAGACGCTGTCGTAGCCTAGTTCTTCGCCGTATATGGATTGGGCTATCATTTGATCGATAAGTGTCTTAGGATCTGATCCTTCAGGCCATGGTATATGTGAAAATATGCCAAACTGCATAATTGCTTCTCCAGTATTATCCGTCGACATTATACTAGGCACGCGTGCAGAATTCAGTCTACTTCAACAGTTTTGGGAAATCTAGATCGGAGTCCAACAGTAGTATTACTTGTAATCAGGATATGACTGTGGATTGCTTAGGTTTCTAACTCTAGATACAATATATATATAGGTTAATTGTTTCATCATAGTGAGGGACGGAAAAGCAATAGTTATTCCGATTCATTTGGGATCAGCTAGTGATAATGCTAGCCTTGGACTAAATGCATCTATATTTAGTCGAGATCTCTTGAAGAAATATAGAGTTATTCTCCTACATTTATTATCTAATGAATAAGATTATCTTCACCCTCTCACATAGATTTTCTCTCCAAAGCCCT
>JAPNTN010000024.1:0-16742 GCA_027249445.1 Dehalococcoidia bacterium
GCGTGGCTAACGTACCACCTCAAGGTGGTAGAAAACATCCTCATCAGGAATTTTTACAGATCAATACCAATGACATATTGTTTATATGTGGCGGTGCTTTCGAGGGGCTAGATGACATAGTCTCCAAAAGGATAACAACATCAGACCAAATGGGGTTTTTGGGAAACACCAGGAAAAAAGAAGATGAATATACGACTGCCCCATCCCAAATAACTCCAGAAGACCTGTTAGAGTTTGGTTTTATACCAGAAATGGTTGGACGTCTTCCAGTTGTAACTAAACTAGAACCTTTAGACAAAGAGTCTTTAATCCAGGTGTTAACACAGCCTAAAAATTCAATTATTAAGCAATATCAACAACTATTCCACATTGACGATATCGAACTGGAATTTACCGAAGACGCTTTGGAAGCTGCCGCAGACATCGCATTAACCCAGAATACAGGGGCTCGATCATTACGCTACATAGTAGAAAAAACGCTGCTAGATGTAATGTATGAACTTCCTTCCATGAATTATGTATCCAAATGTATAGTCGATAGAGATTGCATCCTGAACAGGAGCACTCCAACCTTAGTAGACAACCTAAATATTGAGTTCAAACTACCGTCAGATGATATACAGAAGACAGCTTAATCAATCTAAATTAAGCTGTCCCTACGCATAGAACTCGTAATTTCCTCGTCTAGACATAGTGGCAAACTATTGGAGCTATTATTTAAAATTTCATTATTATCAAGACTAATGCGCCCTTCGGAGACCGCCTTCAGAGTCTCATAGATTAAGTATGGTTCTTGTGAGTACCCCGATTGCCTTATAAGTTGGAATAGCAACAAGTCCTCCCCAGCATCATCTTTTATACGTTCCAAATCTTTACCAGATATATCTGCCCAAGCTTCGTCAAATGGCGTGCCTACTATCCTATTTGTACAGTAAGAAATTACAGGTCCCCTATCAACTTGCGATGTCGCCAAATGCGTCATGGAACCAGTTTGCTCAGATCGCTTGGAAATCAGATCCCATATCACTTGTTGCCATGTACCTATTGGGCCGTCAGGTAAAGCCGGATGAAGATTTATGAAAGGGAACCGAGAGCACATCCCTTCGCTCAATATCAACATATACCCAGCAAGTACGCATACATCTGGCATTTGACCAGACAAGAGTTGTAACACCTCTTTATCATAATCTTCACGCCGCGAATTACGTGAACCCCTATAATTCAGACGATAATCATCTGATGACAAAGTAAACAGCGGGATACCTAGGCGATCCGTTAAATCTAGAAATGTGTCTGAACCTGAAAATTCCCCTCTTTTGCGATTACTAAATACGAATTGAATATTGGCATTCAGAAGCCCATCCATTATACGGGCCTGTATAAAACTTAATAAACCTCTGGAGCCTTCACCCCTGCCACTTGAAAACCAACCTATATTTAGCAAATTCTTCTCAGGCCTCATTAAAACTCAATGCAGACAATACCCTAACAACCATAACCTATTATGCTATATTAAGACTCTTGAAACTGCTCTTTTATATTGGTGATATCTATTTGCACTTTGTTTAGAAGTTCATTGCAATGCTTAGTCAACATCATACCCTTTTTATACAAGTCCACTGAGTCTTCTAGCGTCAACCCACCCTCTTCTAAAGATGAAACTACTTCTCCAAGCAACCCGAATGCTTCTTCAAATGCCAGAGCGGTAATATCATCCTGTATTTCATCAAAAGACTTATCTATCATCATCTCCCCACCTGAACAAATATTCTATTTAGTGAATTAGCAAGGCCCGTATGTATTTCTATATCTTCTTATCAGCAGATTGAACTCGAGAAATACCATCTGCAAAAACGAGTGAATAAATTTTTCCTTCCCGAACACTTTTGGAAGAGCTCACGACACTACCCCGATCGTCTTGAACGACTGTAAATCCTCGCCTCAATGTGGCTGTCGGATCGAGAGTAGAGAGCTGCTTATCGGCACTATCCACACGGACACTAAGCATGTTGATCATATGCTGAAAAAAAGTATCACCTTCCCTATTCATATCATCTATTGATCGTCTAAAAATCTCAATGTCCGGTAGGAGTCTTGTTAAATCTCCATTGATAATCTCTATGTCGGCTTGAACTGATTCAAGATTCGACTCCATAATATTATTCATCTGATTTTCTAGTTCGAGTAGGTGCCTTTTCAAGTTAGTAACATTTGGGACAATCATCTCTGCCGCTGCTGAGGGTGTTGGAGCTCGAAGATCTGCGACAAAGTCCGAGATAGTGAAATCCGTCTCATGGCCTATAGCACTTACAACTGGAATCTTACTTCCATAAATACTTCGTACCACTCTCTCATCGTTGAACGCCCAGAGTTCTTCTAAAGAACCTCCTCCTCTGGCAACAACTATAACGTCAGACCGACCATCCACATTTAAGTCATTTATTGCTTGTACAATATTTTCAGGGGCTGAGTCTCCCTGTACGAGCGTTGGAGATACCAGAATATCCACCAGAGGATACCGTCTTGTGATGACAGTCGTAATATCGTGCAGCACAGCACCTGATACTGAAGTGACTACTCCTATAACCGTAGGGAATTCTGGCAAGGATCGTTTTCTCGACTCATCAAACAAACCTTCCAATTCCAGTTGAGCCCGCAGTTTTTCAAATTCAAGGGAGAGCGCTCCAGTGCCTTCGGGCATAACAAGGTCTACTATGAAATCCGTACTTCCTCGAGGTTCATAAAAACTGATTCGACCATGCGTAGACACTGCAGATCCATCTTCAAGAACCTCTGATCCCTGTTGACCTCTAAACATCACACAATTCAACAGTGCTGAGTCGTCTTTCAATGTAAAATACGCGTGGCCGGAAGCTGATCTCCTGAGATTAGATATCTCTCCAGAAACGTATAAATCCGAAAGCAATATGTCTGACTCAAACGATTCCCGTATATAAGTCGTAACCTGATTTACCGTGTAAAACACCAAGGCTTTATTTTACACGCTCAGCGTATTCACCAGTACGTGTATCTACTTTTATGATCGTTCCAGGGGTAATAAACATCGGGACATTTAAGCGTAGACCAGTCTCAAGAGTAGCAGGCTTATTTCCACCTTGAGCAGTATCTCCTTTGAATGCAGGAGGTGTTTCCACTACTTCCAACTCTACATGAGTGGGCACATTTATATTTATAGGATTCTGTTTATAGAAAATCAATTCAACTATCATATTTTCTTTCAAATAATCCAGAGAATCTCCGAGTTGTTCTTTAGTTAGATCGTATTGATCGAACGTTTCCTGGTCCAGAAAATAATAAAACGTGGTGTCGTTATATAAGTACTGAGATGGTCTATTGTCCACTTCAGCTATTTCAAAACCGGTATCGTATCTCTGAAAAGTCCGCTCTACGACTGACCCTGACAGCAAATTTTTCATCTTTATACGAGTTACAGGCGCCCGCTGTTGCATCTTATGTCTCTCATAATCCATAACTTGCCATGGCTGCCCATCTAGTTCTATGACCATTCCTTTATTCAGGTCACCAAAATTTATACTCATAACATCATTCTCCCTGAACTAATTAGTTGTTCTAGTTAACCTAGTCTACTTACTATCGTCAACTACTCCCGCTATTACTTCCAACGCGGCTGTGTAACTTCTCCATCCAAATCCTGCAATTTGACCGGTCACACTGTCTGAAAGTATGGAACGTCTCCATTCTTCTCGTCCATGAATATTACTCAAATGAATTTCTATTACCGGTATTGCAGCATCTAGTAGTGCATCTTTTAGTGAATATCCATAATGAGTTAGTGCCCCCGGATTTATTACTATCCCATCAATGGCGCCTCTATTATTTTGAATACAATCAATCAAATCACCTTCAGAATTCGATTGATAAAACAAAACTTCAACATTAAGAGTTTTAGCTTTCTCTTCTACCAGCAGATTTATGTCCGATAGAGTCTTAGATCCATAAACATCAGGATTCCGCTTGCCAAGCAAGTTAAGATTCGGACCGTTTAGAAATAATATCTTACCCATAATATTTTATTGTCCCTAATAAATCGAATTTCATCCAGAAGATCTAGGATGGTTAGCCAGATACGCGTTCTTGGCTTCCTGTTTAGTTATATGAGTGTAAACTTGTGTAGTACTTGGACTCGAATGCCCTAGTAATAGCTGGATTACCCTTAGATCAGCATTTCCTTCAAGCATATGGCTGGCGAACGTATGCCTTAGTGTATGAGGATGAACTCCACTCTTTATACCAGATTTAGTTGCATATTTCTCAACTAATTTTTGCACGCTTCTTTGGGACAATCGTTTACCATATCTATTTAGGAAAAGAGCACCACTCTGACCATGAGATAACTGCGGCCTAGACCAATGCAAGTATTGAGACAAAGCTTTTTCTGTCGGTTCTCCGAATACAACCCATCTCTCTTTAGCCCCTTTACCTCTAACAAGAATTTCTCTGTCATCTAGTTTCACATCTGTCTGATCTATACCGACGACTTCAGACAATCTAGCGCCACAAGCGTACAACACCTCTAGTATAGCCCGATCACGATACCCATACACATCGGAAAGCTCCGGACTATCAATAAGTCTTGCGACTTCTGAACGACTTAAAAATGAAGGAAGCGCCTTTTCCATTTTCATCTGAAAGCTCCGACCGCTCGGCATTGGGTTAGCCTTAAAAAGTCCCTGTTGCACCAAGAATTTGTAGAATGCTCGTAGAGCCGACAGCTTTCTTGATATGCTAACTCGGGAGTATCCACGGCCATTTCTAGTTTTGGTCGCTAGCCATGTAACGTACCCCCGTAGAATACTCCGGTCCATTGTTGGGAATGCTATCTTTGTTTCGTTTCCGTACGTAAGAAAGGTATTTAAATCAGTCAAGTAGATTCGAATGGTATTCTCAGACAACCCACGTTGGCCTCGCAGGTATGACTTATACAAGCGACACAGATTAGCTACACTAGCTTCCAATTGCGTGGAATTAATAGCGCCACAATCGCTCATAATAACAAACCTTCGTTACTGCATGTAGATCAATTAATCGCCAACCGCAGTCAACTCTTGGCTATCATCTTGAACGGTCTCTTTCCAAGCACATTTCATGCAGGAAACAGTCGCTCGAGATTCTTCAACCATTAAACCAGAGCATTCGGGACATGGTTTTGCGCTAGGACGTTTATTGCTAATAAATTCACATTCTGGATAACGCGCACAGCCAAAGAAAGGTTGTCTACGCCCCCGGGCTTTACGTTCCACTAAGTCTCCACCGCAGTCTGGGCATAGTACTCCAGTTTTCTTTAAGATGGGCTTCGTAGTTCTACAGTCAGGGAATCCTGTGCAGGCCATAAACCGGCCGAATCGCCCCGTTTTTATGACCAATGGCTTAGAACACGAATCGCACACTTCATCGGTCTCTTCTTCAATCTTAACTTTAGGCATTTTCTCTTGCGCCGAAGTAAGGGCCTCTTCAAATGGTCCATAAAACTCTTTGAGCATTGGAACCCATTCCCGTTCTCCCCTTGACACCTCATCGAGCTCATCTTCCATTTTTGCCGTGAAGTCTACATCCATGACATTAGTAAAATACTCTGTTAGCAAATCTGTAATAGTGATTCCTAGAGTCGTCGGGTGGAGGCGGTTTTGTTCTTTCTCTAAATAATTACGATCAAGTAGTGTTCCGATAGTCGGAGCATACGTGCTCGGGCGTCCTAACCCATTGTCTTCCATTGCTCGTATCAGAGTTGCCTCTGTAAATCTGGGCGGAGGCTGAGTAAAATGCTGTATGCATTCCAAACTGGAACATTCCAACGCATCATTGGGCTCTATAGGCGGCAAGGTTTTCTTGTCATCGCCACCATCGTCGTCGTCTGATGATTCCAGATAAAGCACTCTGAATCCAGGAAATCGCAATACCGACCCAGTCGCGCGAAACACATATTCATTCGTAGTTCCGGCACACATAGCACCAATATTGACCGTAGTAGCTTCTGACTGGGCATCCGCCATCTGACTAGCAAGCATACGCGACCATATTAATGTGTACAATTTGTGTTGATCAGCAGTAAGTGCTGACTTCAAAGAATCTGGAGTCCTCATTATGGACGTAGGTCTAATAGCCTCGTGTGCTTCCTGAGCTGATTTTGCACGTGTTTTATACAAACGAGTTTTTTCAGGCAAATAACTTTTACCATATTTATCTTCTATATATGTACGCGCCTCTCCTATAGCACTCTGTGCCACCTGTACAGAGTCAGTACGCATATAAGTTATAAGACCTACCGATCCTTCCCCATTAACTGATATACCTTCGTACAGCTGTTGAGCAACCGACATTGTCCTTTGAGCAGTAAAGCGCAGTTTACGACCAGAATCTTGTTGCATTGTACTAGTGGTAAATGGCGCCGATGGCCTCTGCTTAACGTTACGCTTCCGCACATCGTCTACAGTAAATTTTGCGCCTTTCAGTTCAGATTCATAGACCCTGATATCTTTTTCATCGGATACATTAACCCTTTTATTGGTCCCTTTAACACTATGCAAAGTAGCAACAAAGCTACGAAGATCATTATCTTGAGGGTCCAGTTTTTGCAGAAGTGCGTCTAACGTCCATGATTCCTGCGGTACAAACGCATTAATCTCCCTTTCTCGATCCGTGACCATGCGGAGGGCAACAGATTGCACCCTGCCAGCTGATGTACCCCGTTGCACGCGTCGCCATAGAAGTGGGCTTATTTGATAACCTACCAATCTATCCAAGATGCGGCGAGCTTGCTGAGCATTAACCAAACTCATATCAATATCTCGAGGATGTTCAAAGGCCTCTTCAACAGCTTGCTTGGTAATTTCATGGAAAACCACACGTTTCGGTGGATTTTCCTGATTGTCCCAACCGGCGGCAGTTTGTATATGCCAAGATATCGCTTCGCCCTCTCTATCTGGGTCAGTAGCCAGAAATACCGTTTTAGCCTGATCCCCTGCCTTTTTTATTTGGTTCAGCAAAGACCTTTTGTCCTGCATAGTCACATAAGAAGGCTCGAAATCTTGATCTAGGTCAACGCCCATCTTTCCTTTCGGTAAATCTCTGACATGACCTTGAGAAGCTGTAACAACGTACTTTTTACCAAGAATCTGTCCAACTGTCCTTGCTTTAGCAGGTGATTCCACTATAACCAGTTGTTTACCTTTTGTATCAGCGATAGATACCTTTCTAGCAGATGTCTTCTTTCGGGAACTATTTTTAGCAGTACTGCCTTTTTTTTGTGTGGGTTTCCTAGGTTTCGATACCATCTCGATAGATATTCCTTCGATTAAGTTATGCCAGAAGTCGTTTGTATAATGTCCGATTCTAGCACACTCCTAAATTAGCTAACAACGAATATTCATCATTTTTTCCAAGATTCTAGTTCACTCCTCTTCTAATTGACCTCACAGTAGCGCATTAAGTAATACAGTTACCCATTGCAACGAACACAAATCCGGTCTCAGAATCAGCCCATATAGGCAACTAATTTCATTGACAATCTTTCAGCCAAAATGGTATATTTTCCAGCACGTCTAGTGCTTAAATATAGGGCCTATTAGTGCCTCATAGTTGAGTTCTCTAATCGTCTATCGCAGATCAATCGTTGAGAGGGTGCAGACAAGAGTAGGACACGGTTGGGCAGATAACCAAGAATATTTGAATTAAAGTTTTTCAGCATTATTTCAGTCTTGTCGAGCGACAATTATCCAGCCTTCCCTGATAACTCAAGTTCATACGTTAATTAAGTGGCCATTGGTATGGCTCGGAGGATCTTAGATGCAAATGCGAGATTTCGTGGTACGCTTCGCAGGCGAAGGTGGCCAAGGTGTTGTCACTTCAGCTGAAGGATTAGCACAGGCATCCACGCAAGTAGGATACCACGCACTCACTTACGCTACATTCCCATCACAAATTATGGGAGGCCCTACCTGGACTCAAGCAAGAATATCGGATCAGCCTATCTTGAGTGCGGGTGACGATGTAGACGTCTTAGTGGCGTTCAATAGGGAAGCTTATGAAACCCATGGCTCTGAAGTACGCGAAGGTGGAGTAATAATCTATAACTCAGACGACAAAGAGTTTGAGAACTTCGCTCCGACAGACGGTTCCAAAAGTTTTGGGCTGCCCATTGACGAACTAGCCAGATCAACAGGTAATAACCGATCTGCCAACATGGTCGTCATGGGAGCTTTAGCCCATTTGGTTAATATGCCTCAACAATATTTAGATGATTTTGTTGATAGTCGGTTCAGCAGAGGGCGCGCGAATGACGACGAAATTATTGCGTCCAACAAACAGGCTATGACATTGGGACGAAACCACACGTCTGAAAGTGGACTTAGCCTGGGCGATTTAGCCCCGCCTAAAAAACCGGAAAATAAGCAGCTAATGATCAAAGGTAATGACGCCTTGTGCTTAGGTGCAGTCGCGGCAGGTTTGAATTTTTATATTGGCTACCCAATATCTCCTGCTACTACGATACTTATCTGGATGGAAAGAAATTTGGTAGGACCCGGCAAATTCGCGTACCAAGTCAGTTCAGAAATCGAATCTATTACTGGGCTTCTTGGAGGAGGGTTTGCAGGTAGAAAAGCTATGACAGCTACAGCCGGACCTGGATTCTCATTAATGAGCGAAGGATTGGGACTAGCATGGATGTCGGAAATACCCCTCGTAGTTGTAGATGTACAGCGTGGAGGGCCGGCTACAGGGCTACCAACCAAAACCGAACAATCTGACCTATTTAGCTGCATGTATCCAGCTCACGGCGATGTCCGACTTCCGGTAATAGCAGTAGGAACCGTTGAAGAAGCATTCCAGGGAGCTATATGGGCTCTTAACTGGGCTGAGAGGTATCAGGGGCCGGTCATTTTAATGACGGAAATGGCCATCGCTGAAAGAGTCCAAAATATAAGCAAACCCGACTTGGCTGACTTCAAAATAGAAAACAGAAAAGTCTACGAAGGGAACAATGGATACCACCGATATGAGGGATTTGAGTTATCTCCGATGCCTATCCCAGGAAATCCGGGAGCATACGTAGCAAACGGTAGTGAACACGATGAGATGGGCGACACTACACATCTACCGGAACGACACATACAAATGACGGAAAGAAGATTCAGCAAGCTGAATCTTCTCAAAGATGGCTTTTACGAGAGCGAAAACACTGACTCTAGAATAGCCGTTATGTCGTGGGGAGGCTCTAAAGGGCCATCACAAGAAGCCTATACACAATTGCGAGACCAAGGCCTTGATATAAGCTGGTACTATACTATGTTCCTGAATCCTCTGCCTCCAAAGTTATTGGAGGAATTACAATCCAAAGACCTAGTAATAGTGCCTGAACTTAACTATCAGGGACAATTCTCGTCCATACTTAGATCGGAAGGCGTAAAAGCCAAATCGATCACACAATACACAGGTTTACCTTTTAAAGTAAGGCATCTGGTAGAAAAGATATCCGAAATGGCACAAGCAAGTGAGAAAGCGACGGTCAGATAATGAGCAAAAAAAACCCAGAATACGATTTTAAATGGTGTCCAGGTTGCGGCGATTTCGGAGTGCGGCGCGCCTTAGAATTCGCTATGATAGATCGGCTAGAAGAGACTGGACTGCCTATAGAAAATAACGTTGTTGTGGCCGGAATAGGTTGCTCTGGAAACCTAGTTCATCTTCTGGAAGGATCACAACCTTACGGTTTCCATGGCATTCATGGAAGAAGCCTCCCAATATCAATGGGAGTAAAAATGGGGCGCCCAGACCTTAATGTAGTAGTAGTCGCAGGAGATGGAGACTTTCTAAGTATTGGCGGGGAACACATAGCACCCCAAGCGGCTAGAAACCTCAATATCTGTGCAGTAGTTATGGATAATGGAGTGTACGGCTTAACTAAAGGACAGAGTTCTCCCACTACAAAGTTAGGTGTCGTCACGAGTTCAACCCCATTTGGAAAAATGGAGAACGAAGCAGATCCACTAGAACTATACCTAACAATGGGGGTATCTTTCATAGCATCTGGGTTTTCAGGAAATCCCCGACAGCTAGCTGGATTAATCAAAGAAGGCATGAATCATCAAGGGTTCTCGATGGTGCATGTGCAATCGCCATGTGTTACCTATAACGACACGTATGAGCTTCTCAAAGGAAAACCTAAAGAAGGTATAGAACCTTTAGTCTGGGATATACCAGAAGACCACGAACCCAATGATAAAGCTGCAGCTTATAACTTGATCCAAAAACGTGGCCTGCCTATTGGGGTCATATACAAAGATGAAAGCCGACCTTCGCTCGACCAACGAATAGAAGACATATGGAGTAAAGCCAAAGAACAAACTGCCCAACAGCTCATTGACGCTTACGAATTCTAGTACTGAACAAAAAGAAAGAGCCCCGATTGTTTTCGGGGCTCTTTCTTCTGTAAAACCTTAAATAATTAACTTCTAGTACTCTTATCTTCATCGTACATATAGTCTTCACCATATTCTTCTTCCATAGATTGATATTTAGATGGACATTTTACTAGCACAGTTTCAGCTTCGAATACTTCGTCCATGCTATACGATCCTTGAAGAATAATTTCTGAGTGGGGATTAAAAAATAAATCTGGCATTACACCAACATATCGAGCCTCTAATCCTGGATTAGAATTGTTCAAAGAATCTATTAAAGCAAAGTTCGCACTAGTAGAACCCTTCGGCCGATGGAATGAACCATCTAGCAGTTTGCCAGATACTCTCAACACACGCCCATCTTGATACTCTTCCTTCTCCATAAACTCACTAACCGTTAGAAAATAAAGCGTATTACCAGGAAATGCTGCGTATATCATGTACGCAATTCCAACTGCTAATACAAACCCTATTATCCCCAAACGAATAAAAGTAGCTTTAGGCGTTTTAGCACCCCTCATACCACTTTTAATATCCTCATGTTCAATCAATCTGAAACCCACTCCGCATTACAATTAACATACCAGTAATTTCTAAATAGTGTATTAAGCATAACATAAGAGAGGTTCATATCAGACTAGTAACATATAAAAGTACCTACAATCTGCAAACCAAGTTCCTAGAATCTTGTTCCTTGGAATGCTATGTTATCAATAGGAATGGGATCGTGTGGAGGGGTTATGAACAATAATGCGGTGGCAGTTATACTCAATACAATCGGATTTGCGATTACTCTCTGGGGAATAACCATGCTGATGGACAACCATCCGATATTTGTTCCTGCAGCAGTCAACGCAATAACATACGGAGGACTGATAGTCCTCATTATATCGACCATTCTCTTAGCCAGGAATACATTCCCTGAAATTAGCCTAATAGCCATACCCTTAATAGCGATCAGCTATCTACCCAGAATCAGTTCATTTTCAAGAGGAAATAATAAACACACCAAAGAGAATCAGCAGGATATATCCGAACCAGAAAATAAATACAGCACGTTGATTAGTGCGATGGCAGAACTCCGACACGCCGCCACAGAACTAGCCGAGAAAAAGCGGGAGCTCTACCATCTGAACGTAAAGCAATGGCATCATGATCATAAAGAAGAAACACAGGGTGAAATCTCAGCAGCTAAGAAATACAGGACTGCTAAATCCAATCTGTCTTTACATCAGGCATCGTCACCCAACCAATTCACAGTACCAATAGATAGCTTTTGTAATGGTATAGAACAATGTTTAGATGACGAAACTTATACAAATCCACAAGAATCCCATCTCGCTGAGAAGATGGATGATATCTGGGACTCCGCTAACCACCAGATCACAGCCGCAGCAAAACTGATCGAAAGGCAATATGCTGTCTCTTAACGCTACTCAGGCTTACTCTTGTGTAGCATTTTCTGAAGTATCTCTTAGTTCATTCAGTCGCTTACTTATCTCACGCTGACGCTTGATGATTAATGCTGAATAGCCCAAAAAAACTATCCCTGTGATAGCAAAGGCGGCGAACAAAAATTCAGTATTAGGTGAAGGGGTACCTATTTGCAAAACCACCGATAACATTGATTATATTCCATCCCAATTAGATTCTAGAAAATATTTATTTGTTCGAGAGCTCCAAAGTCTTCTGTAGCAAGTCCTCCTGCTTCTTCACGGATACCCGCTGATTAAGCAACAGAAGAAATAGTGCTGCAAATGCCACTAAAGATACCAATAATATCTTTGTCATTATAGGTTCCAAAGCTCCTGATTCTGCGAATGGCCCTACAACCGCCGACGGATGTATTGAACGCCACCACTGTACCGAATAATAAACGATAGGAACATCAATAAAACCTATAATACCTATAGCGGCAGCATACAAAGACCCTTGTGATCTATTTGGTGCGTATGATCTGACCATAAGATAGGCAACATAAATAAGCCACAGGATTAAAGTTGTCGTTAGCCGCGGTTCCCATGTCCACCACACACCCCAGACAGGCCTAGCCCACACCACCCCAGTTAGCAGAGTCACGGAAACAAACACTACACCGACCTCGCCAGAAGCGTACGCAAGTCTATCCCAATTATCGGACCGTTTAACCAAATAAATAATGCTGAACACAAACACCAGAAAAAACCCTAAGAATGCCATCGCTGCTATAGGGACATGTATATAAAATATTTTCTGTATATTTCCTAATACAACATCAAGTGGGGCAACCCAGAATATAAGGTACAAATCGACGATCATCAAAATAATGCATAGAAACGCCAAACCATACGATATCTTAGTTTGAATATTTTTTAGTTCCAGACTAGGCAAAATTCATCACTCCTGCATGACAGTTCCAAACAGCCACGGACATATTAGCAAAAATAAAGCGTCAAATATAATTATAAAAGGCAACCATTTTCCTATTCCAATGAATTGACCAGAGATAACTTCCGACGTTATTTCTACCGCAGCTATCAATAGTGGTATAACCATAGGAAAAAACAATACTGGAAGCATTACTTCCCTGGACCTAGTCTGTACAGCGATGGCTGAAAATAAAGTGCCCAGAGTGGTGAATCCCAAAGTGGTCAACAAAACTGTCACGACTAATACGATGGAAAACATCCGAATATTCATCATGATTGTCAGAGCAAATAACAAAGCTATTTCCACCACGAACATAAATAGGCAACTGCTAAGAACCTTGCTGATGAAGATAGCATCTCGGCTAATCGGGGACAGCAATAAACCTTCCAAACCGCCCTGTTCACTTTCCCGAACAAATGCTCGGTTCATTGTCAATATGCCTGCAAAAGCAAAGGAGACCCATAGTATGCCCGGTGCTACATGATTAGCGATATTAGGAGAAACGTCTAACGCAAAATTAAATAAGACTATCAACAAAAAACCAAATATTGGAACTGATACAAGTATATCCTTACCTCTGAATTCCAATAAAAGGTCCTTTTTAACCATTATAAAAATAGATTGTATATTCTTAGACATTAGCAACGAAAGCCCTATCTACAGTGCACACATTACGAAGACCGTTTATCAACTCAGGTTTGAACATCGTTAATCCGCCCGTCAGATAATACTAGTGTCCTGGTGGACCAACCCGAACCGATATCGGCACTGTGTGTAGTCATTACTACAGTCCGACCTTTCTCAATCCATTTAAATAATATCTCTTTTAACTTATCCCTTGAGTCGACATCCAAACCAGACTCCGGCTCATCTAAGAGTAATACCATTGGGTCGTGTAATATGGCTCTAGCAATGCCCAGTCTTTTCTGCATACCGTGTGATAAAGTGCGCACTTTACTATCAGACTTGCTTTCTAGCCCTACTAATTCTAGACACCTACCCACACTAGCCTGTACGTCCTTCAAACCATACATCCTCGAATAAAACTCCAAATTTTCGGAGGCTGTCAGATCATCGTACAATAAACCTTGGTGACCCACTACACCTATAGATCGCCGAAGTTCCTTAGGTTTGGTTCTACTATCATATCCTGCTACGATGACAGTTCCAATATCAGGCCTGACTCTAGTAGATAAAACACGTAGAAAAGTAGTTTTGCCCGCACCGTTCGATCCAAATAAAACTATTAACTCTCCCCAGTTTATTTCTACGTTTAAACGGGATAAAACAGGCGCGTTCGCATAAGTCTTAGACAAATCGTTAACTATAATAGCTTTTTGAGTCATAATATCTTGTCAGGCGAAATGGTAATAGGAAAACCCCTTATAAACCAAAACTTGTAACATTCGTTCAATAGATGCACATCTGTAGATGAATGTCTTAGTATCCGTTACTCAATTTTAGCCTATGGATGTTTAATACTTATACCACCATCAACTCCCCAAGTCTGTCCAGTAACATATTCAGCCGCAGGCGATGCTAAAAATACTGACAAATAACCGATCTCTTTTAGTCTGCCAACTCTCCCTAAAGGCACTTGGGTTTTAGCTCCTTCGTCACGAGCTTGGTATTCAGATTCAGACATTTGAGCAGGATCAGGGAAACTTCCCGGAGCGATTGAATTAACCCTAACGCCAAACGGTGCCCACTCTTGGGCTAAGCATTCAGTTAATCGCATTACACCGGCTTTGGAAGCATCGTATGCAGCAGATTCAGGCCGTCCTCTGAAAGCTGCCCATCCTGAAATATTAATAACGTTTCCCTTACGCCTATCTAACATATGTCGACCTATAGCTCTACACCCTTGGAAAGCTTCGGTAAGGTTGATATCAACAATAAAATGCCATTCCTCATCACTCATACCTTCTAAATCACTCCCCGGTAATTTTACAACCGGCTTCCGGATAGCATCACCTACACAATTAACCAAAGTGTCTATTTGACCAAATTCTTTGAGAGTAGCAGATACAATATCATCCATATCAGCAGATTTTGTTGCATCCCCAGTCAAGGCCAAGCCGTTCACTCCAAATGCACTTATTTCTGACACAACCTGCGCTACACCAGTATCTGTAAGGGCACTAACCGCCACATCTGCGCCTGCTTCAGCGAATGCCAAAGCAACTCCTTTTCCTATCCCGCGTCCCGCCCCGGTTATCAATATTTTTTGCCCAGACACATCAAATACATCTAAACTCATGTCAAAATCTCCATAATCTTACCGTCACTTGCCGACAGCAGATCTAGCTTTCTGATCTTTCTGTTGAAAATGAGGTATTACGTATTTACCAAACAATTTTATGGAATTCATAACTTCTTTATGGGTAGCATGGCCAGCCTGAAATATAGGCATAACTTCATCAACACCCATTGATTCAAACTCTTCAATGACCCTGATGCAGTCGTCAGGATTTCCGACGCAATACCCACCACCACCCAACAAATCATCTTGCGATGGCGCGCTCTGTTGTTGCGGGTCTTGTGAAGGGCCACCACCACGCACAGCCCCTCCACTAACGTAGAATTGATATTCAGGGGGGACTCCGTCAGGATCCACCCCTGCCCATTCCAAAGCGAATCTTTGCTTGCTCTGATTCAGATACCAGCTAGCAACATCTGCTCCCTTTTCTCTAGCTTTTTTACCATTCTCATCACAGAAGCCAATTGTCGAAGCTACCACCTGTTTATTTAAAAAATGACCTACCGGATTAGCATTCTCTATAGAATCATAATAAGCATCTATTAATAATCTAGTCTTGTCCGTTCCACCCAGAGTATTGACTAGGCAACCTAACCCTAAATCACCCGCCATTCTAAAAGTATCTTCCTGAGTACACGCCATCCACAGCGGCGGATGAGGTTTCTGTATTGGTTTTGGGATTACCTCTCTAGGGGGAATACTCCAATGCTGCCCTTCATGAGAAAAGACTTCCTGAGTCCACATTTTTGGCAGACACTCAAGCATCTCTGTCATCATGCTCTGAGTCTGTGATACATCAGAGCCAAATGGGGTAACCTGATATGGGCCCTTTGTCCGCCCAACTCCTACGTCCACACGTCCATTGCTAAATATATCCAAGGTAGCGACACGAGCAGCCACGTGCAGCGGATGGTGTACTGGCGACAGAACCACCCCAAATCCTAAGCGCATTTTAGATGTTCGTTCTGCCATAATTGCCAATGTAACTTCTGGAGCGCTCGAATGGGCAAACTCTGTCAGAAAGTGGTGTTCAACTAGCCATACATGTTCGAACCCCATTTCTTCAGCGTAAGTTACTTGTTCAACTGCCTGCCATAAAGTGTTGTATTCAGCATCTGGGCCCCATGGTTTTGGCATTTGCAATTCATAAAACATACCAAAGCGCATACGTTTCACCTTCTATGGCATCTTGCCGTTAAATACAATTGGGAGTGTATTGCATCCCAATGAGTGGGTCAATCAAACATAGGAGCATTCCTTTTGACCTTACCCTCGGTACAAGCTAGTATTCATCTAACCCATCAAGAGAGAACACCAACGCTTAATATAACGTGAAGTTATGGGAGATGATTAATGAAAGCTGTATATATAGAAGAACATGGAGGCTTAGAAGCTCTTCAATATGGAGACCGTCCTGATCCGGAGATAGGACCAGGGGAGGTATTGATAAAAGTTGGAGCTAGTGCACTAAACCGGCTTGACATTGGGCTTAGAGTGGGCAGATCTTATAGCGGAAACCTTCCGCGCATCATGGGGTGTGACATAGCCGGAGAGGTTATCCAGATTAGTCCAGACGCAAATACGAGTTTGCAAACTGGGGATCGAGTTATCCTAGACAATAGGGTTAAATGCGG
>JAPNTN010000025.1:0-2909 GCA_027249445.1 Dehalococcoidia bacterium
TGCTCGGCATCTTTGGATATGTCGGGCTGTACCCAATATTCCCAGTCTGATTGCGGGGCTAAATATCGTGCGTTTGGAAAAGTTGGTATTCCGTCCGTAAAATTCCAGCCTACATGATCAGGGTGAAGGTGTGTCATCACAACTAGGTCGATCTGGTCTGGTGCAACGCCGTTATCTTTTAACTCTTTGATTAAAGTCCCTCCAGGGGCTTGTAGACCGGTATCGACTAGTATCAATTTCCCGTCAGATCGGATAATTACAGACCCGTATCTGGGATGCAAATGATGATTCTCATCTAGTAATGCTGAAAATTCTGATTTCCATATTTCAATCTCGCTGTCAGGGAATACAAATGTTGGCTCTCGGTCACCGTTGCCATCGCTAACAGATACCATTTCTACATTTCCGATATTAATTTTATTCTTAGACATACGACGCTCCTATCCGATGATCAGGTTGTGTGGCAATGCAGCACATTTAGATTATCTCTAGCTATCTCATGTAATAATGCGTTTGGCGCTTATTATATTATCCCTTAATCTTCAAGGTTATATTCGAGTACTGGTGTATCGGAAAGTTGACTCGATCCTTTTAGGCCAGCTATACGACTGAGCGATCTGTCCATGGCGCGCTTCCGAGTAGTAGTAAGATTTTGGTATGCAGACTGAGTAGCGTCTATTTTCTTCCCCACATCTTCAAGTTTATCAATGAATAATGTCCATTGCTGGGTAAATCGGGTTAATTCTGTGATTATTTGATCAGATGTCTCGTTAATAGCAAAGTTCTCTACAGCTTGTCTGATGACTACGAGGATCGCGAATAATGTCGAGGGAGAACAAAGGATCACATGCTTTTCCATTGCATCGTCCATGATTTTTAAGTCATTTTCTTGGATGAACTGGAAAATTTGTTCGTTTGGTATAAACAATAAGACGCATCCGATAGTACTCATATTGGGATCGATGTAATCACGGGTGGTGATTTCGTTGATCCGGTCATGTACATCTTTCAAAAAGGCTTTTGAATAGCGAGATGTGTCTTCTTGAGAGACGGAGTTGACGCATTTAAGGTAATTATCCAATGGGAACTTAACGTCCATGTTCAACTTTAAATAGTTGGGTAGCATAAATGTAAAATCAGGTCTTGAATTACTACCAGGCATTGATGTTTGTTTAACGTAGTTAATCCCCTCAGCAAACCCAATGGCTCGTAATATATCTTCGGCCATTCTCTCTCCCCATTGACCTCGTGCCCGGCTGTTGGCTAGAGCTTCCCGAAGAGCGGCAGTTGTGGAATTTAGGGCAGTAGTCTGCTCATTAGTGGCTTTTAACTGGGTAGTAATTTCTCCGAATTGAGTGTGGCGGTCCTTCTCCAAGATCTGAATGAGTCCGGAGACTCGTTCCAGTTCTGTACGCATGGTATTGATCTCTTGAGTTAGAGATACTTGTTGGACAGACGATGGTCTTCTTAAAAAATAAATTAATACAAAGCCCGATATTGAAACGACTAATAGAGACAGAATGATGATCATGATGAATTCTGTGCTCATACTAACTCCTGTATCGGGCTTATTTATTTAACAGTAACTTTAGGACGCAGATGCTGCCGATACTGCCTTGGCTACTGCTGGTACTACTACAGGGTCTAGTGACCAGGGTATTATGCATTCTGGTGTTGGGTTTGGTATCAAGGCTGCCAATGCCTCTGCTCCTGCGAGCTTCATCTTTGTATTAATTGCTGATGCTCTCGCGTCTAAAGCTCCTCTGAATACCCCTGGGAATACTAGGCTATTGTTTATCTGGTTTGGAAAGTCACTTCGTCCCGTACCGACGACAGCTGCGCCTGCTGCTGTCGCAAGGTCCGGCATGATTTCAGGCGTTGGGTTAGCAGCTGCTAATACGACGCTGCCACTTGCCATGCTCCTAACCATATCTTGGTTAACGATATCACCAGCTGAGAGTCCAATGAATACGTCTGCGGATTCTAATGCTTTTGCAAGGTCACCTGCTATGTTATCTGGGTTAGTAATGCCCAGCATTTCCTGCTTAGTGCTATTCAAATCCGTACGGCTTTTATCAACTATTCCTACGCTATCTACGAGCAATATGTTTTTAGCGCCGTAATCTAGTAATAGCTTTGCAGACGCTATCGATCCTGCCCCTGCTCCTGAAAACACTATCTTGATGTCACTTATGTTTTTGCCAACTACTTTTAGAGCATTGATAACTGAAGCGAGAACGACTATCGCGGTTCCGTGTTGGTCGTCGTGAAACACTGGAATGCCCAAGTCTTGAAGTGCAGCTTCTATTTCGAAACATCTAGGCGCTGCTATATCCTCGAGGTTAACTCCTCCGAAAGTGGGAGCTATGTTTCGTACGGTTTCGATTATTGCTTTGCTGTCTTGGGTCGCGAGGCAGATTGGGAAGGCGTCGATATCTGCAAGACCTTTAAATAATATACATTTGCCTTCCATAACCGCCATTGCAGCTTCTGGGCCAACATTCCCTAACCCGAGGACGGCCGAGCCATCAGTAACGACGGCAACATTGTTAGCTCGGTTAGTCAGAGCGAATGATTCAGATTTATCATTTGCAATGGCCATGCTCACTGAAGCAACTCCGGGTGTGTATGCGATAGACAGATCATCCATAGTCTCCACTCGCATTTTAGACGCTATGCTCACCTTTCCTCGAGTCTCTCTGTGCCTTTTTATTGCTTCGCTACCGTAGTCCATCAGTGCTCCCTTCTATCTATTAGTATACGTGGCTATTTGTGGTTGTTTATCGTGTAACTGCCCCTTCGGCAGCGGATGATACGAGTTTCGCATATTTAGCGAATACTCCGCTAGTGTATTTGGGTGCTATTGGTTGCCAATTCTTGCGTCGGTCTGTCAGTTCCTCTTCAGTAAC
>JAPNTN010000026.1:0-8809 GCA_027249445.1 Dehalococcoidia bacterium
TCAGAGGCCAAACGCTCCATTACTTCATACCCGGCAGCCACGCCAGTGATAAATTGTTTTCCAGAAGCACTCACTGACTCAGCGGCCACGAGAGCCCCTGGTAATATGCTTGTCCCAGGATGAGTAAGCATCCGGAAAGTGTCCACCTTACCGCCTGCCATTACCAACTCAGAATTTGCGAATGCTGCCCCACCTTTTGTCACCATCGTTCCATCTACCATTAAAGTAGCGCCAATCTTCACACCCTCTTCTTCGCCCCGAATCAATTCGAGGGCTTGACGTCCACTTTGCGTCTGGGAACCCAAAAGAACCGATGACATATTGTGCAGAGTGACACCCTTCGCACGATCCACGACTTCATTCGGCAAATCATCATAACTAAGCCCAGAAACCCATTTCGCTATTTGACGACTAAGTGACACCATATTATCCCTCTGCTTTCTGTAAATTATTCTTCTTAATAGTCCCCAATCTATTCAATGTAAAGACTATTGAGGCATTTGAAACTAAACCGCATATTCACCCAATGATTTTGGATTAATCGGGGTAGCCATGCCCTGAACATATGGAAGAACCTTTTCTGCAAATAATCGCAAACTCTTTTCAGCTTTGTCCCTCGGCATCCCACCATAAAATACATGCACAACAACAGTCTCTACACTCATTGAGTCCTGAATAGCTTGGATTCTTTCGATGATTTGATCAGGCGTACCTATAGGCTGGGTATCCCTACGTGCCGCAAAACCAGCATCTGCCGCTCCTACATCAGCAGTCTGCCTTTTAAGATATTCTTCATATCCGTTAATACCATCAAAACCCGGATTGTTCCACTCAAAATAATGATGTTGAGCCGCAGTTAGTTGGTTATAAAAATATTCCCAGCCTTCTTCAGCTTCAGCCTCAGTTTCTGCACAATACATCCAGAGTAACGTTGTAGGTTGATCAGGAGGCAAGCCTAGTTCATGGCGAATCTTATTGAACCTCTGGACTTGGCTAGTCATATCATCAAGATTATCTCCTGCCACAAACAACTGTCCTAATCCATTCTGCGCGGCTAGTCTACCCGAAGCTTCAGTGGTAAAGGCAACTTTGATGTTCTTAGTCAGATCGCCCTTATGACGCGCTTGAGGTCTAATACTCGTAGGAGGTATATCATATATATCTCCCTTGAATGAAAATCTCTCCGCTCCATCAGCGGCTTTAATTGTGTTAATAACATCGTAAAAGTACTTATGCGATTCCTCAATTGGGTATCCTAAAGACGCGTACTCGTGCGGAGCAATTCCTCTACCTATTCCAAGATGGAGACGCCTACCTTTAAGCAAAATATCGAGCATTGATATCTCGTGAGCCAATCTGACTGGATTCCACCATGGCGCTACGATTACAGCAGTACCTACATCTACCCTATTTGTTCTGCCAGCCCAGTAAGAAAGATACTGCAATGGATTCGGTTGCATAGAATATGCTGACCCATAGTGTTCCGTCGCCCAGATCGAATCAAATCCGAGGGGTTCCACCAGGTCTCCCATATAGAGAGTGTTGTCCATGTTTTCAGCGTCGGAAACCCTTGGTGGACGATCGTAATCACCATCCATCAGCCTGTCCCAATCATCCTGGTTATACCCGGTTACCATTACTCCGCAATGCATTGTCTATCTCCCTGTTATTAAGATAATAGGTGCAATTTATGCCTGTCTCCAGAATGGCTCCCTACGTGATATCGTCTCCAATATAGAGCTGTCAAAAGGCCTCAACTGGTTCTTCTCTGCCAATTCATCAGTATCCCATTTTATTAGCTCATGAACTTTTGGTTTAGAGTAATACAATAGGTAAGTGACTTCTACTAACATGGAAAAATCATGTGGCATAGCAGACTCAATTGCTCTTAACATTTCTATTCTGTCGCCATCCCCGATCGCGACCGCTCCTTCTTGTGAAACAGCTATTAATCCCTTACTTATAAATTCACAGACATTTTCTATCGGCTCAGCATATTTGTGGGTCATTGCAAAAATATTATCTAAATCAGCAGCTGTAATAATTTCTGAAGCGCTCGGCATTGAACCATCGGATGGAATAAGCACTCCGAAGAAATCGGATAAAACATCAAATGTATTCAAAATTATTATCTATCCTTTCGAAATTATGTCGGCAGCCCGAAGGGCTATAGCCTGTATAGTCGGAGTCGGATTTACTGCTCCAGATGTTGCAAATACTGACCCATCAATAACATATAAATTTTCTACATCATGAGTTTCACAATTTGAATTTACAACGGACTCATTCGGATCATTACCCATTTTAGTAGTCCCCATTAAATGCCATCCGGCAGCCTTCAACAATGAAGAGCTGGATATTTCATAACAACCAGCCTCTCTCAATAATGTTTCAGCGGATTTCATCCCGTGATCTAGCAAGCGACGAGTGTTATCCGATGTCTTATAGAAGATTCTAGGTAGCGGTATGCCATGTTTATCCGTTAAGCGGCTATCTACCTCAACCCTATTGTGCAATTCTGGCAAATCCTCACTAATAATAGCCATACCAATATATTTTCTGAATCTTTTAGAGAACTCTTGATGATGTTGCTCACCCCAAGGAACAGCGCTCCTAGCTGAGCCCAACGCAGTATGGGCAGGACCGTGTGATCTATTCATCTGAAATGTATAGCCTCGTACGAACTCCCGACTAGGATCAGTCTCATAAAATTCCTGAACGATAATTATGTTTGCTAGTGAACCGACGGTATAATCAAGATCATCCCCTTCAAAAAGCCCGGATACCGACGCATATGGGTGAAACATAAGGTTCTTGCCGACTAGGCCTGATGAATTCGCTAAACCATTAGGAAATTTATCAGATTTGCTACTCAGTAGAAGCCTGGGAGTCCCGATTCCATTACAAGCCACTATGACCTTCCCTGCTCCTTGAAAGTACTGCTCTCCCCGGCCATCAACATATATAACCCCTGAAAGTTTTCCGGATTGATCAACGGATATAGACTGAACAGCA
The DNA here is from genome assembly GCA_027249445.1 of Dehalococcoidia bacterium. Taxonomy (GTDB): domain Bacteria; phylum Chloroflexota; class Dehalococcoidia; order Lucifugimonadales; family UBA3495; genus UBA3495. The sequence continues at coordinate 3,016 of JAPNTN010000026.1, forward strand.
CAATTAGTGCGAAGATCCAACCCGTTCCTAATGGCCGGTTGTATATATGTCACATCTGTTGAAGCAATAGCCCTCCATTTCTTCTTTGACGCGAATGTCCCATGATCATTCCAACCATCTCTCCCCTTATAGTCTTGGGAAGCCTCATATGAATCAGACGGCCACCAATGCCACCCTAAGCGATCAGCGGCTTTGGCTATTCTTTCTCCGTCATTACCCAAGGAATGAGGAGGCATTGGTCTTGGAGATCTCGGGGGGTTAGCTGGGTCACCGCTAATGCCCGAACACCCCATCATAACGTCATTTAAATCATAATATTTCTCCAAATCCCAATAAGATATCGGCCAGTCATCTGCCACACCATCAAGGGACTTTACCCTAAAGTCAGAAGGGTGGAATCTTGGAGTATGAGCAGTCCAATGCTGTGTAGTTCCGCCAACAGCATTGAATAATAAGGGTTGTATATCGGATTCCTCGTCCAGAATTTGATAATCGGCTGCTAATTTTCTTACGTTGGGATTAAAATCGAAAGAATTTTTCAGCTCTATTTCCCAGTTAAGCGAGTCCCCTGGATAATCATCATGATCAAACCAGTCTCCTTGTTCAAGCATTACTACAGAAGCTCCGTTTTCACATAGTTGCCATGCGCAAGCTCCTCCCGAAGCACCTGAACCAATAATCACTATATCAACAAAAGGTAAATTACTAGGCAATGTATCAGAACCTCCGTATCAATTACTTAATGTGCACAACAATATACACTAAAACAGGATAGAGTTATCGTCTAACTGCAATCCACGTATCTTATAGGTAGTGTTCTAATATGGTGGTAATATACGGACTAAAGCCACAGATTGGAAACCAGATCGCTACACGCTATTAACACTTGGAGATGATCATGACTATTTCATCCGAATCTGATCTCAAAAATCTACAGGATTCCGCACTAGAACACCTATGGGTTTATCTTCGCGAACCGAGTGACATGGCTGAGAAAGGTGAGCCGCAGATATTTGTCGACGGTAAAGGCTGCCAGGTTACTGACGCTCTAGGAAACACTTATATAGATGCCATGTCAGGGTTGTGGCTAAAGAATGTTGGATACGGGCGCACAGAGATCGCAGATGCTGCTTATGAACAGATGTTGAAACTTACTTACATGCCATTGGGTAGCACTAACGAACCGGCTGTAAGATTGGCCGAGAAAATTGCATCTATAACACCTGGCGATCTATCGAGATGTTTCTTTACCAGCGGTGGATCCGAATCAGTGGAAACCGCAATGAAATTATCAAGAGCCTACTTTAAGCGTATTGGGCAACCGTCTAGAACCAAATTTATAAGTAGAAAAGGCTCTTACCATGGAGCCACATTTGGAGCACTCTCACTTGGAGGCACAGCCAACTTCCCAAAGGAAGACTACGAGCCATTACTCGCAGGATCTTTTCATGTGCCACAGCCTAACCCGTACAGATGCGAATTTGGAGGACAATCCCCCGAAGAATGCGCTGAAAAATGCGTGAATGCAGTTGAAGAGATGATAAAGTTCCAGGGACCTGAGACTGTCGCAGCAGTCATTGGCGAACCAGTATCTAGTCCTTTAGGCGCAATCGTACCAGCTCCCAACTATTGGCCTATGTTACGAGATATCTGTGACAAATATGGATGCCTACTCATCGCAGATGAAGTAATCACAGGATTCGGACGAACTGGGAAAATGTTCGCCTGCGAACACTGGGGAATCACGCCGGACATGATGACAGTCGCCAAGGGAATCACTAGCGGATACATTCCAATGGGCGGGACTATACTTAGGAAACCAATAGCCGACGTTTTTGTGGGCAGTCCAAAATCTGCTTTCCGGCATGTAATTACATTTGGGGGCCATCCTGTAGCCGCTGCTGCGTCGTTAAAGAACATTGAGATTATGGAACGAGAACACTTAGCAGAAAACTCAGCTCAGATGGGAACATATCTATTAGACGGATTAAACGAATTGAAAGAGAAACACAACATGATCGGGGATGCTAGAGGATTGGGATTGTTCTGTGGTCTTGATATAGTCAAAGATCGTACTACTAAGGAACATTTTGACCCTGAAGCTGAAGTAGGTTCACGGCTTACACAGGCTTTTTCCAATCAAGGTATATTGTTACGGGGCGGCGATTTTATGAACATAATGCCACCGTTATGTGTTACCTCTGGAGAAATTGACGACATAATTTCAGCTATGGATGAAGGATTCAGCCAGGTTTCAAAAGACCTATCGTTATAACAGATAGAGTTGCCTCTTCTGAATATCGTTAACGTATCACAAGGAGAATTTAATATGGCAGCAAATACACAAACTATTGACTCACAGGTACACTGCTATGGTAAAAACACTCTCGAGAACCCTTGGTTAGGATTCCTTCAAGGTCCTGACGAGGTCACCGGTGATGACATGGTCAAGGCCATGGGTGAAGTTGGTGTTGACGGAGCTCTACTAGTATCTCCATTCAATATCTACGGATACGATCCATCTTATATCCTAAGTGCATACGACAAACACCCCGGAAAATTCGGATTGATTCGACCATTCGATCCCGACTCATCGTCTATTTCCGAGGAAATTTCTGAATGGGCTAATACGCCAGGTGTAGTCGGAGCGCGAATAATGTTTAGAGACCCATCATGGTCACCAGATCATCCAGGACTGAACGAGATTCTTTCTAGTAGCCGTCAACAAGACCTACCAGTAAATATCATGTGTTCTTCGAATTTATCGCTGTTCCAGAGCCTGGCAGTCAAACACCCCGAAACTCAATTGGTTATCGATCATTTGGGAATAGTACAACCATTTGAACCCCCACCATCAGAAGAGCCATTTGCTAATTTGGAGCAAGTGCTGGAGCTTGCCAAACTCGACAATGTGGCAATTAAAATTTCCGGGGCAGGGACACTATCCCACAAACCATTCCCTTATGAAGACATATGGGAACCACTTCAAAGAATATTTTCTGCCTACGGATTAGAAAGATGTTTATGGGGTACCGATTGGACTAGGGCAGTATTACTACTAACTTATAAAGAAGGAGTAGACGCCTTTAGACTTAACGATCAATTGTCTGATTCAGAGCGCTCAATTCTGATGGGCGGAAGCCTAAAGAATATTTACAACTGGGCTCCTCAAAGCTAGTCCAAAAACTTGCGATCACATATGAACCAATTTTATAGCGGCAGAGTGACCATTTTCCGCGTCTGAGCGCTGCGGCTAACCGCCTCGCTCCATTCAATGTAGTGGACTCCGGTTTCAAATGGAACCATGGTTATTTGTTCAACGCCCCTGATAGCGTTCGAAAACTCTTCCTCAACCCTATAATAAGCCTGTGACTCCAGGGGATTTGCAATTTCCGAGAGTCCATCCTCATCCAGCCTTCCACCAAACACGTTCTGTTGCTGATCAATATAGATAGTGCCTTCTGTACCATAAAACCACATCTGGTTCCCAGTAGAATGGCCAGTGGTAGCGCTCATACGCATATGGACCTGGGCATTGTTAGCCAATTCATAAAGAATATCGACGTGGTCAGGAATACTAACCGAAACTAGTTCACCTTTAGAATTCCTTCTATAGGGAACATGGATCTTGCTCATGGCCATGACGTTTGTACCCCTACCAAACCATCTCATCATCGACTCGTAAGCAGCCCCAATATTTAGAGTATTATATCCACTCAATTCTCTATCGTGCCTCCAATGTAGATCACCACCGAAGTCCGCAAACCTGTTTTGTAACGCTTGAACTTCTACTGAAAGTAATTCACCTAGGAACCCCTCACGCACTAGTCTTTGAATGATTCTATCTATCTTATAAGTTGTAGAAGTTGGCGTAAGTTGGCAAACTAAGTCGGGATGTTTTCTGGATGCTTCTAACATTGCTTTCGCTTCTTCAGTCGTGTTAGCCATACGAGCTTCTGTCAAAACATGCTTGCCACTCTCCAATGCAGCTATCGTCATCGTCTTATGCATATAAGGCCACGTGCCTATGCATACCGCGTTGATATCGTCGTCTTCGAGTAGTTCCCTCCAACTGCCATAGACCCGAGGGATATCGAACTGATCAGCTATCGCCCTGCCTGATTCAACACTGCGATTCGCCACGGCAACTATCTCTAACCCATCAACTTTTTGAAATCCGGGAATGTGTCGATTTCGCACATTCCCGCCTGCACCAATAAGTCCTACCCTGATATCTAATTCCACCATAATGTTCTCCTGACTTTTTGAGAATTATACCGTCAGGAGAAAACTCTAACAAAAAGGCACTAATCCAATCGCTAAAGCATGGTTGGGCAAATCACACCACTTCTACCGGTACTGTGTGGATAGAGTTATTAGCAAATCCACGGAAATTCCAGTCAAATTGTTCTGGCTGTGAAATACCTGTGGAATCGGTAGCCTTGACGGATATTAGATATCTGCCTTTAACATCAGCATTCCAAACACACTTCCAGCTCCGCCATCCATACTGAGTCTCCGCATCAACTATCTCTCCGATCAACCACGTTTTACCATTGTCAGGACTAAACTCGATTTTGGTGATTTGTCCGGAACCGGACCAAGCCTTGCCCTCTATAATATGCTGCCCCGAGGGTATCTGTTGGCCCCTTCTAACCGATGTTATTAGTGATTTAACTCTTATAACATCAACCCTAGAATTCGGTTCGTCGGTCTCAGGTCCGTCTGTTACGAACACATAATACTTATCCTGATAAAATCCTTCGTGTGGTCTCAGAACTATTCTAATTTCCGACACCCATTTTACCGACGTCATACCATACCAACCTGGCACAACTAATCTAATCGGATAGCCGTGATCATCCGGCAATGTCGCTCCATTCATATTGTAGGCTAGGATAGTATCGGGATTTAAAACTTTTTCGATTGGAATACTCATACCATAACGTTCAACAAGTCCAGCACCATGAGGACTGCCCTCGTCATCACCCAGAAAAAGCACTTCACTCTCTTCCGGAATATCCTCAATATTTTCGAGGATATCTCTCACGGAAACTCCAGTCCATGTTACACAACCTACCCCACCGTGGCCCCATAACATACCTTCACAAGGCGGGAATACTGACGCCCTACTATTTCCAGCACATTCCAAAGCCACCTCTAATGAACGTGCCGGTAGTTTAAGGAGATCTTCATAAGAATATAACTGGGTGCCGTCGCCAGGCACCCCAACCGTAAGTCGCCAAACTGACATGTCAATTTTAGGTACCGAGAAATGGTTGCGTACAAAAAAATCTTGATTGTCCAGATGATGGTCTCCCAACACTTCTAGAGGGGTTTGGGAGACTATAGGAAATTCTGAAAGATTATCTAATCTTGAGTTAAGTTGACCCATATAAAACATCCTTCCTCAGCAAGGCTAATTTTAACTGTATCACGAACCTAACTCTTAAACCATTTGTCTTACGTAATCGAGATATTATCCAACGGATTAAGGAGCTTTATGCATATATAATAGAGCTAGATAGTGCACTATATAGATGATTAGCGATAGAACATCGAACCAGTTTGACATCTCACCTTAACTCATACAGTGTTATTATTTGATTGTCCCTTCTGAAGAATGCCATTAAATGAATTTTTTTAAATACATTGTAATTTTTTTATCAATATTGATACTGATCAATTGCACTCCCGCTGGAAACAGTACAAGCAATATCCCTGCGGACACCATCAGACAACCCATTCCTAGCCTATCACCTACTCCTACTCCCGTGCCTACTCCTACTCCCGT
>JAPNTN010000027.1:0-27890 GCA_027249445.1 Dehalococcoidia bacterium
TATCAAATCATAATAGTAATAATGGTTGTGATTCTAGTATTATTCGTTCTTTAACTCGATTATCACACTCGTGTAACGGGTATCGCCGACATTAGTCAGTTGGTGGACAGAATCCTTCTCTCCCATAGTAACCTGGCCTACCTCTAATTCTATAGCATGAGACGAACTGTCACTGAATTCTACTTTCAAATCACCATGTACCGTGGCTATGAATAGATAATTAGTCGTGTGAACGTGCCAGTCACTAGACTCACCTGGTTCTAGATCATTTTGCCAAACCCTCACATGATCATTTTCAAGCATTATGTAAGATCCCACGTCTCCTAGTTCTTTATCAGGCATTTCAATTCCTCCATACTGCAATTCAGGGCGCAACCTAGGATGATTTCGCATTCTAACAGGGCGGTTATCGGATGCAAACCCCGATTAAGCCAGATGTGAATTTATCGCGGAATATCCTGACAGATGTCATTGGTACTTGATATCACAAATCTACAAAGATCATCAATAGTCCATCAATCCAAAGGATAATTGATGTATTGTTACATAGGGCCATGAAGTATAGACTACAGCTACAAACAAGCTTGTTAAGTCCCAATTCCGATTAGTAACCGCTCATAGGAGAAGGTAATGCCCGCCTATTCATTGGAAATACGAAGTTATGCAAGAAGGTTATGGGAATCAGGAAATCGGCCTCAAGAAGTGAGGCAAACGATTAGAGACAGGTACTCTCTCAAATTATCTGAGGCAACCCTTAGAAGGTGGGCAAATGACGACAACTGGTCAGATTGGAAGACCGCGAGACAAGCTAGGACCTCAACATTTTCAAACTCTGGAGACCCTACACTCCATTTATGTGAAGTGTTAGCCCGTCGGTCTGTTCGAGAGCACAGTCAAATTCGGAGGTACGGATCACTTACTCGAGACGACGCTATACTCATTACAAAAGACGTACTTGAACATGTAATTTATAACTATGAACCAGATGCTATTATTATTAAGCACCTGCAGGGGATGGTCATGGATTACATATACGCTTACAGAAGCAATTCAAATAGTATCAATCAGACAGATCTTCAAAACGAACCACCTAAAAAAATAAATGACGCCGAAACTTCTACATTACGTTCACCAAGTGATCCTCCAGCAGAACTCGTAGATTCGCCAGATATGCCTGCGCATTATTATGCAACTATATCGAAAGTCAGCGGCATACTAGAAGAACTCGAATTAAAACTAGTAGAAATTGACCAAAGACTTGAACGTATGACATCAATGCTGAGCCTATTCGATCAACTTGAAAAAAGAATGATTGGAGTCACACAGGAAATGCTAGACAACGATGAAGATACTGGACTAGTCCCAGAAGAATACAGACCTCCGACCGATCACCAGATCATTCAAATTTACGAAGAGGAAGAACGATTACAAAAACTCCTGGAAATCTGGGACGAGAACGAAGAAGACACCGGCAATTGGGCTGAGAAACCGTGGTTAGGCAACTCGTAGTAGATCTGTATACCCCGAAATGAGAATCACCAAAAGGATTTTATTTTATATTACAAGACTTCACAATTTGAGCTTGAAAGTTTCTTTCTGTAAAAAATGAGACCATGCCTTCGCCAGGTACTTCTGCCATAGCGGTAATTTTCCCTGTTATAGTGACTGATTGGCCTTCTGAAATTTCATCCATTTCCGCCTGGTCATAGTCGGTTATTACACACATAACATACGCTACTTCTGCGTCGCCGTTATTTCCTTCCAGAACCAACTCTATTATTGGTGTGTCGCGACCTTTAGTAATCGACATCACATCCCCAGTTATTTCGGCATATTTCCCGAAATATTCCTTGATGTTCTTTTTCACAGAGTTCTTAGTTATCCCTTTGACGAGTTCTTCTGCAGAAATAACCAACACATCATCTTTATCGGATTTAATAGAAGACGGAGCTGGTAAAGTAGGTTCTTTCTTGACAAAGTCTGCACTAGAACTATTGTCTCCTACATCAACTTCATCTACGTTTCCCGATTCGCATCCTGTTGTAGCGACAGAAGCTACTAGAGCCATCAGAATCATCAAACTACGCAGATATTTTCTACTTAGGCTCTTCTCAATCATAATGGCTCCAGCATATTTAACATGTGCGGAAATAATTCCCCAATTCATTTAGCGGAAAAACTATAAAAAACGACTATACTCACAATAATGCTGTCATTCCCCATTCGCCTTGTATTTTGTGTATATGCGCCAACCAAAGAACGCTATAAATACAATCACGATCACATACACCAAAAGGTTTTCAGATAATCCAATTGACGTAGCTATCACACCAAATACACTAAACAACAATGTGCAAATTAATACAATAACGAAACAACTAAGATATTTTCTAAATATTTCCACTAATGATCTAATTATTAACTTGATATGTCGTTAAACTGTGTCGGCAATCCACTATCTTTCCAGGATTCCATGCCTCCCTCTATGTACGAAACGTGTTTGAATCCTAGGTTTCCCAGAATCTGGGCGCTCACGGCGGCCCTATTGCCCAATTTTCAAGTCGTAATGATTAGTAGGTCCTTGTCCTCTAATCTAGAATCTAACTCTGCAAGATTTAATGAATTTTCCGAGGATTCAACCAATTTGTCCATCGATATTATTATGCTACCATCGACACGGTGTTCATCTGGAACATTAGTTGGATCTCTGGTCTCAATTAAGAGTGAATTTGGAGACTCACGTAACAATTTGTATGCGGCAGCAGGGCTGATAGATGTCGTTGCTCGCTTAGCTAACTCTGCCGATTTCCGGAAATCATTCTGCATATGCATATCCTCACGTTGCGGGTGAATCGGCTGGGAAAACCAATCCACCCTACGCAACGATCCTTCCCGCGTTATCAAGAAGGAGTTACGCATTACATAGTATACACGAAACAAAATTTGCATCTGACGCAGATTAACATTGCCTGATCAGTTAATCTTTCTAGTGGTTTAGCTCCAATAATCGCATATTACTCAATATTTTATATTGATCTGGCACAGGATATATTTCGTGACAGCGAGGGTTGTTGTTATGAAAACCGTAGGTATAATATTCGACTGATGAATAAAAAAAATGACATACCTGACCAAGATAACTTAGAAAGATTTACCAGATACCAACTTATAGATACTGTTCGGAAACAACAGGACCGAATAGACAGTCTGCATGAGGCACTAAGTGACTTATCAAAGCGAATAGAGGAGGGAGACCCTGATATTAAAGCAATCTTGAACCGGCAACGATCTGTATATAATACTAAATCTGGATTTAGCCTAGAAGATGAGGCAATGATAGAGTCGTTATTAGACCCTTAGTATTTCTTGAAGAAATATAATTGAACTATAGTCACGAACCAGTTCTATAAGAATCTGATAGATACAACATCGGCCCGAATAATGATGCACTATCCAACTCGGCCAAACAACCTCCCTTCAGTATCCGTATCGCAAAATCACATTAGCTAGACGTGCGCATAGCTCACATCTAAACCAAGTCTTTGACATATCTGATAATCACTAGCAATCTTACTTGCATTTCCGAGACACCTCTACATGCGCATCCTGAAAATCACTTCTATATGGCGTCAAAACCTTAACTAACTCTTTGTAATCAACAATCAGCTCTCCATTAGCATCATAAGACTCCGCTGCAATTGCTTGCTGAATAAGTTGTTCCCGATGTTGCAATACGGCCGCAAAATAAATTTCATCGATTACGGATAAACTTTCTCTAGCCTCTTTGCAAGGCAAGGACGTCAACCCAAGAAATTTGTGCATATAACGTGAGTGAAGATATGGATATCTTAATGAGACCAAGATTGGTGTATCAACAGAAGCTGAACTGTATAATTCAACGGCAGAAAGATCCAGTTCAAAAGCATTTTTAATTTTGATAAATCTGCGGGCTTCAGGATTAGGTATAAATAACAAACTAGCTGTTAGAAGCAATATCACTAGTAAGATTAAATGATGTATTTTAATAATATCTTCACCGTATAGGAACTTAAATACAGATTTATATAGTAGTCCACATTAGCAATGTACAAGCACTAATAATTTCATCAACACTTACACCCGTACAGATCCTCTACCTATATCAGTTAAATAATACCTGTTGCCTTGCCAATCCTTATCATCAGGTTTCTCCTGCCAAATGCACTTTGTATTGAGTAGTGTAAGTAGTGCTGATTCAAATCGGTATTCCCAACGAAATCTTCCGTTCTTAGTCAATTCAAAATCACTCGCATACTCCACAGAATATATTCCCAGTTTAAGGGCTACGTGACGTCTTAGCCAATCTTTAGTAATAACGTTTGTACAGTGGTTAGTAAAACCAAATGATTCCATATATAAACAAGCACTGACAATAGTGGATAAATAAATTTCAAATGGGATCATATTCCGAATAAACTTCTTCTACTCATATCGACAGCCATTGAACATATCATACGCAGTATCATAATTATGTAAATATCAGCATAGAAACCTTAGACTCTATATACACATAGTCCAAAACAGATATGATTAGTGCTGCAACTGTCGATATCATGATCTAGGAGAAAAGAAAATATGTATATAGTGAATATAGCCATAGAAATAAAGGAGGGGTTCAAGGATAAATTTATAGAGGGTATAAAAGAGAATGCTAGTCATGCACAAAATGACGAACCCGGATGTCTGAGATTTAATGTCATTCAGGATGCTAACAACGCAAATAGAATTTGGGTATATGAAGTATATAAAGATGAGGCAGCGTTTCAGGCACACACTCAATCCCCACACTATTTGCAATTCAGATCAATGAGCGATGAATGGAGACAAGACATAGGTGTATATGGAGCAGGAAGAGGATGCTCCAATATATGGCCTCCAGATGATCAATGGTCATAATTCTAGAGAAAATAGGACCCCTAATGGGGTCCTATTTTCTCTAGAATTACACCTTATATATAACGTTATTAAGGGGATGCAACTGTCAAATTATTGCTGAACTCAGGCATTATCACTGAAGCGAAGGTTTCCAATGAAGTGAGTCCATTAGGACTGTTGAGCAAGACATATTCCGCTCCTATATCTGACAATTCTTTGATATTGTGTTTTACAGTATCAACAGATCCATACATTGTTCCCAAAAGAGCAGCTTCTTTCGTATCTTCAAACCCCGGTCTTTGCGTCAATTCTTGCGTTCTGCGTCGCCCTGCCATTCTAGATTCCAAAGCTTTCTCATATTCTTCTTCAGAATCAAGGATATATAGAGACCTAGCTACGGCAACATTCTTGGGATCATATATCCGCCCATGTGACTCGACTTCTGTTTTATACAAATCTATAGATTTAGCTATCTGTTCAACAGAATCAAATTGACCAAGCAGCATGTTATAACCCAATGATGCAACTTGTTTCACTGAACGGTCACTTCCAGCACCCATCCACAGCTGGGGATGTGGTCTTTGGTGAGTAGGCGGTTCAACAACTATATCGTTAAACTTCCAATATTTGCCATCATGAGACCATGCTTCATCTGATGTCCAAGATTTAAGCATCACATCCAGACATTCCTGAAATCGTTCATCTGACTCTTCAATGGGCATAGCAAACCCATCAAACTCATTTAGTCGATAACCTTTACCGATACCAATATCAACCCTGCCCCCAGACAACAAGTCCAGTGTGGCTATTTGTTCTGCCAACAATACAGGATTATGCCAAGGCAGAACTAAGACTGCCGTTCCGAGGCGCAATGTACTGGTACGCGCTGCTATCCACGTTAACAGGTTCAGGGTAGCGGAAATTTGGCCAAATCCAGTGAAATGATGTTCAACTACAAAGCTACTTTTATATCCCAGCTTCTCTGCGGATATATTACGATCTACAAATTCTCTGAATCCGACAGCACTGTCATCACTAGGGCCGCCTCGCTTGGCCTGAGCACTTCCAAAAATACCAAACTGCATAGAATCTTCACTCTTCCCACATATTAGCCACAGCTTAAATTAACCATAATATGACTGTACATAATCGTACCATGACAGGAAGGGTTTTAGAACTGCGGCGAATACTCACGCAGCAATATCTGGCCTGTAAGCAGCAATGTTTATATAATAATGTGACACACAAAGGAGGGATCAATATGTACATGATCAGAAGAGTTGCCAGAACTCAACCTGGAAAGGCATGGGAAGTTGCAGGATATCTGACGAAAATTTGCGAAGCCTATGAATCAAACGGAAGGAATAAAGCCCAGATATACATCGGAGGTCAGGGATTACCCGGCACGCCCAACACAGTTATTGCAGAGTGGATCCAAGACACAATTGAACCAAATTGGCCAACTAATGTTCCGGATTCGGTACGTACGGATAATGCTAAGATGCAGGAGCTGCTAGTGACAAATACAGATGGCAGCAAAGAATATCCCATTGAGTTCTACGAAATCTCTACTCCCGCTAAGCTGAAAGAACGCGGGGTTAACCTATAACCAATAACACACTATATAAGTCCTGATTACAACTGAGACATAAGCTCTTCCTAATCATTCCCAGATAAAGAAGAGCTTATGTTACGTTTATACTTATGATACTCTAATCAATATACCGTGTAATAAGGTGATTATTGTTGGTTAACCAAAAGGGTATAAAAGCATCATTGTACGTCACATGCATCATAGACCAGCTGTACCCTCAGGTCGGAGTCAGCGTAGTCAACGTTCTACGAAAATTAGGCGTCCAGGTGGAATTCCCTATTGATCAGAGTTGTTGTGGACAACCTCTGTTCAATTCCGGTTATGTATCCCAAGCGACAGAATTAGCTGCCAGAGTTATAGAGAGTTTCAGAGACAGCGAATACGTAGTAGTTCCGTCAGGGTCATGCGCTGCGATGTTCAGGGAATTTTACCCAACCCTGTTCGAATCTGATCCGACACTTCACAAAATAGCCCAAGAGTTCTCCGAGAGAGTATACGAATTCTCTGAGTTTCTGGTCGAAGTCCTAGGCGTAAACAAGGTAAATGCTTCCGGCAATGGTAAACATACATTCCACACTAGTTGTCACATGCTTCGAGAACTTGGAGTGAAAGACCAACCTTTATCCCTATTAGAAGGGGTAGAAGGAATAGAAACTGTCGATTTACCCCAACGCGAGGTATGCTGCGGATTCGGCGGAACATTTTCTGTCAAATACCCTCATATATCCGAAGAGATGTTATCAGATAAAATTGATAACGTTCTATCCACATCGTGCGACACTCTTGTATCATGCGATATGAGTTGCTTGATGAATATAGGGGGGGCACTAAGCAGAAATAAATCAGGGATTAATGTCAAACATTTAGCTGAAATATTGGATGAGGAAAATAACTAGTGGCTGATATAAAAACCAAACAGTTTGTTGCCGCATCTCAGTCTGCAATCAAAGACCCACAACTTCGACAAGCTCTTGAAAAAGTTGGGACCGGATTCGATGGAGCCAGAAGAGAAGCCATAGAAGAAATAAGCGAATCCAAGTGGGAAGAGTGGAGATTAAAAGCCAGAGAAATCAAGCAGCATACTATCGAGAACCTAGACTACTATCTGGATATGCTCTATACAAATGTTACTAAGGCAGGTGGCCATGTGCATTTTGCACATGACGACAACGAAGCAAACGCAATTGTATCCCAAATAGTAGAAGCTAATAATATAAAAATCGCTACCAAAAGCAAATCGATGGTTTCAGAGGAACTAGGTCTCAATCATATATTAGAAAACCTCGGGGTGGACGTATACGAGACAGATTTAGGGGAATATATCATTCAGCTAGCTGAAGAGACACCCTCGCATCTTGTTGCACCAGCTTTACACAAAACAAAAGGACAAGTGGCGGCATTATTCCAAGAGAAACTAGGCCTTCCATACAACGAAGACATTGAATCCATGGCCAAAACCGCTAGGGAGATATTGAGAGATAAATTTCTTAACGCAGACCTTGGTATTAGCGGAGCAAACTTTCTTGTAGCGGAAACCGGATCCTTAGTTATTATCACGAATGAAGGTAATGGCAGACTCTGTACATCCGCACCACGAATCCATATTGGAATAACAGGAATGGAAAAGGTCATACCTTCCCTAGAAGATTTGGCCACATTCTTAAGATTACTTCCAAGATCCGCTACGGGTCAGAGGCTAACCAGCTACGTAAGTGTAGTGACGGGCCCTCGTAGAATTACCGACGAGGACGGACCTGAGCAATTCCACTTGATCATTGTAGATAACGGCAGATCAAAAATGCTAGCAGACCCCAAGCTCAGAGAAGCTCTGTATTGTATTCGATGTGGCGCTTGTCTAAACATATGTCCGGTATATCAGAAAGTAGGAGGACATGCCTACGGATGGGTATACCCAGGGCCAATCGGCTCAATAGTTACACCTAATCTAACAGTCCTACAAAATGCTAAAGATTTGCCTTTTGCGTCAAGCTTATGTGGTGCCTGCAGGGAGGCATGTCCAGTGAAGATAAATATACCCAGAATGCTTTTAAATCTAAGGGAACAGTTAGTTCAACCCAGTGACGGTTCCAAAAGTACTAGTAAATTTTCAGAGGACATTGCCGCCAAAAGTTATACCAGTCTTATGAAACACCCCAGCATCGTGAAACTTGGAAATATAATGTTAAAAGGGCTTCAGAGACCGTTTACCAAAGATGGAGTAATATCGTCTGTGCCAATTCCACCTCTTTCAATCTGGACAAGGTCAAGAGATCTTCCGCGAATACCTGATAAGACGTTCCATCAGTTATGGGAAGGTGGCCTCAAGGACAATCAGGACGATAATGGATAACCCGATGAAAAACCTCGGAACTCCAAAAGATATATTTCTTGAATCGATTAGGGATTGTCTTGGAAAAACTGAAGGACACCCACTTGATCAGCGCACAAACCTAATGCAGAGCACTGATGAACTCAAACAGCTATCCTCAGACCTTCGTATCAATCTGAATCAACACCTCGACAGCCTAGCAGACGACTTATCTGTATCTGCAGTAGCAAGAGGTTGGAATGTACACAAGCCTGCAAATGTAGAGGGCATTTTAGAGCACATCAGCGAAATCGCAAAAAAATGGGGCGTCACCGATATATCCAGATCCGACCAGGAGGTGTTCTCTGAATATGTTATAGATTCAGGGATATCGGACTTAGGGTGCAATATTACGACAATAGCTCAGAACGATTCTCCAGAGGATAGGACAAGACTCAGAGAAGCAATTATTTCCTCAGGGATAGGTATTACAGGAGCTGATTACGCTGTAGCTGAAACTGGCTCTATCGTCATCTTACCCAGAAAAGGGTTAAGCAGGTTGGTATCTGTGGTTCCAGCGGTACATATTGCACTAGTTAGGAAACGCGATATACTCCGAAGTCTAGATGATGTGTTCCTATTGAGACGATTGGATTACCATCAAGAACATGACATGGGTAGTTATTTGAACTTCATTACTGGACCTAGCCGTACAGCTGATATCGAACAGACTATAGTGATAGGAGTCCACGGCCCTAAAGAAGTTCACATGCTACTTTTAGACTAGGAGGCAAAAATGCCTGTACGGATTGGATTTACCAAGTTCCGAGAACAAATGCTAGAACAAGAGCTAGAGACCATACAGGCCCTTCTACCTACACTTGGAGTCGAAAAAGTTATTCTAAGTGGAGACATGGTCTCTGGTGATTATTCACCAGAAAGTAAAATTAGACTGGTTATTGTGCATGATACTGATCGTCAATTTGGCAGAAGAGCCGATTTCTTCTCCTACCATCTCAGTAGCATGGTTGATGTGGAAACATTAGTTTATACTCCAACGGAATTTGAAACTTTACCTGACATATTACCGGCCTTACATAGCGCATGTCAGGAGGGAAGAGTAATTTACGATGCCGGACTTTAAAAAAGAGGGGCTCCGCTGGCTACAGCAAAGCCAAAAAGATTTAGAAGACGCTGAATTTAACCAAAACGGTAATAGATTTAATATTGCATGTTTTCTCGGCCAGCAAGCCGCAGAAAAAGCGATTAAGGGATATCTGTATTTCAGAGGGTCAGAAGACGTCTGGGGGAACTCATTAATAGACCTATGTGAAGATGCAAAACTCTTTGACATGTTCTTTGATACTGTAAAAAGTGAAGCAAGACAGCTAGATAAATATTATTATATAACTCGATATCCTGAATTCCTGCCAAGTGGCCCGTCTTATGATGCATTTCAGATAGAAGATTCTGAAAGGGCAATAGAACTTTCTAGAATAATTGTAGATTTCGTGGCAGAGCGCGTAGAGTAACTGTAGATCTACTAATCATTAGATCTGATCGATCCTAACATTCTTATGGTACGCTCTGTAGCTCCTTCTAACAGATCCGCGGTACGTTCTATGCTACGTTCAAAGCTCATCGGTCTATCCCCGATGCACACTATTCCAGAAATGCCATGGTCGTAAAGCTTTTGATATCCTTCCCCGACACTACCAGCCATTATTACAGTAGGAACACCAAATTTTGATGCCCTTCTAGCTACGCCCACAGGGGCTTTATCGTAAATAGTAGACTCGTCAGCTCGGCCTTCCCCAGTCAAAATAAGACTAGCTCCAACTAAATGTTCATCAAACTGCAGAACATCACACACCATATCTATACCGGATTGCAACTCTGCATTAGCAAACGCTATGAGCCCAGCTCCTAGGCCACCAGCAGCGCCACTCCCAGGAACATCGATAACAGATGTCCCCAAGTCACATTCCACGACTGAAGCAAAAGTAGCTAAAGCTTCATCTAGTTCCCGAATCATACTGGGACTAGCTCCTTTCTGAGGTCCAAATATCGCGGAAGCCCCTCTATCACCGCATAAAGTATTCGTTACATCAGTAGCTCCGATTATGTTGGCGCCCGACAATCCAGGATGGGCTTTGGAGATATCTATTGAGGCCAATCCAGATAAAGCTTGACCTCCAGGTGGTAATATTTGACCATCAGCATCTAGAAATTTAATCCCGAGGGCCGCGGCCATACCTACACCAGCATCATTAGTTGCACTTCCCCCAAGCCCTACAACTATATTCTTAAAGCCTTTATCTAGAGCTTCTTTTATAATCTCTCCGGTTCCTCTGGTCGTAGCCCGCCTAGGATCTCTACGGTTATGTGGTATCAGTGCTAAACCCGAAGCGAGAGCCATTTCTATGACTGCTGTATTGCCATCTCCCATAACTCCCCAATTTGCCTCAACAGCTTGGCCTAGAGGCCCAGTCACCACGCTTTTATATATCTCCCCTCCTGTGGTGGAAACCAGCGCTTCCAGGGTTCCATCACCGCCATCTGCAACAGGAACTAATACTGTTTCCAATTGAGAATCAGCCTTCAGAACCCCTCTCCGCATAGCCTCAGCAGCTTCAAAAGCGTGTATGCTACCTTTGTATGACTGCGGAGCCAAAATTATTTTCTTTAACATGATACCGCCATTATATACTACCGATATCCATTCTCACTGGCCTCTGCTACAATTCAGTTGCCCAATTCATCCAGCCCATTTAAAAGGATATTAAGACTTGTTTTCTATAGAAGATCTTAAACACAAAGCTTTCCAGCAAATAGACTCACGATCAGAGGAAATAATAAATCTTTCCAAAGAGATACTTATGAATCCTGAACCTGGATTTAGAGAAGTGAAAACTTCAGCTCTAGTATCAAAAAAGTTCTCGGAACTCGGAATCCCATTTCGTTCAGGACTAGCCCTCACAGGCGTTAAAGGAGAGATATTAGCAGCTAACCCCGGTCCTACACTAGCCCTTATAGGAGAGTTAGACTCCTTGATAGTTAACGAGCATCCTTTCTCCGATTCAGAGACTGGAGCGGCTCATGCTTGCGGTCATCATTGCCAAATAGGAATGCTAATTGGAGCGGCGATCGGCTTAAACACTCCAGAAATATTAAGTACATTGAGCGGACGATTAGTGTTTATGGCGGTACCTGCTGAAGAATATATAGAAATAGAATATCGTAATTCCCTACGTACGGATGGGAAAATCGAGTTCCTTGGAGGCAAACCCGAACTGATTAAATTAGGTGAGTTTGATGACGTAGACATCGCTATGATGGTCCACACTACCAGCACAGAATCTGAAGGTCAGTTATGCTTGAGCGGCACTAATAATGGCACCGTAGCAAAAAAGATTCAGTTTATAGGGAAAGGGGCACATGCTGGAGGTTCTCCTCACTTGGGTATCAATGCATTGAACGCAGCCTCTCTCGCTCTAAGTGCAATACACTACAACCGAGAAACATTTAAAGACGAAGATACCATTAGGGTCCATCCAATCATTACCAAGGGCGGGGAGGCGGTCAGTGCCGTGCCCGCAGACGTAAGAATGGAGACGTTTGTCCGCGGCAAAACAATTGAAGCAATATTGGACGCAAACGCCAAAGTAGACCGCGCATTAAAAGCTGGCGCCATGGCAGTAGGTGCTTCTGTAAACATCCAAACAATACCGGGATATCTCCCGCTTAGACAAGATCCGCTTCTAGCTGAAGTTTATGAACCAAACGCCATATCTTTAGTCGGAAAAGATAATGTGGGCCACATCAGTCACAGAACTGGTTCCACGGATATGGGTGACGTCAGCAATTTAATGCCTGCTATACACCCCTACGTAGGTGGAGCAACCGGCCTGGGCCACGGAGCAACTTATGTTGTGGAGAATTACGAACTTTCAGTCATAACAGCCGCTAAATCTATGGTAGCCACCGCGATCGATTTACTGTATGACGGAGCCACCACCGGTAACCGCATACTATCTAACCATAGGCCTCATATGACTAGATCAGAATATCTCACTTTTATGAGAAACCTCGACCAAGACGAAACTTTTAAGAGCTAGTGATTATGTTAAGTATTGAAGAATTAAAGCAAAAAGCTTGTGCCACCATAGAACAGCACAAAGATAAGCTAATCGATATAGCCAAGGATATACTAAACAACCCAGAAGCAGGGTACAACGAAACGCGAACAGCTAAATTAGTATCAGATGAATTCAACCGACTTGGCATACCACACCGAACAGGACTTGCACTGACGGGGGTAAAAGGCTCAATAAAGTGCGGTGACGGCCAGGGACCTAAAGTGGCGGTTATTGGTGAACTTGACTCGTTAATTGTGAATGAACACCCTCACTCGGACCCTGTAACAGGAGCAGCCCACGCCTGCGGGCATCATTGCCAAATAGGTATGTTGTTAGGAGCAACGACCGCTCTAGCTAGTCAAGACATAGTAGATTCCCTTTCTGGAGAAATAGTACCCTTTGCAGTTCCTGCAGAGGAATTCATAGAAGTCACTAGACGGCTCCAATTACGATCTGAAAAAAAGATCGAATTCCTCGGTGGCAAACAGGAATTAATCGGACTCGGTGAATTTGACGACATTGATATCGCCATGATGTGCCATACAGCAGGTGATATGGGAGAGAAAAAATTCGCTGTAGGCGGTACTAGTAACGGACACATAGTTAAATATGTTCAATACAAAGGAAGAGGAGCTCACGCTGGCAGCGCACCACACCTTGGAGTAAATGCGCTGAATGCAGCTTCGTTCGCATTACAAGCCATAAATGCGAATCGTGAGATCTATATGGATGAGGATGTAGTTAGAATACATGGCATTATGACGTCTGGTGGAGAAGCCGTAAGTGCCGTTCCATCAGATGTTCAGCTTGAATGGAGAGTAAGATCCTCTACCCCCCGAGCAGTATTAAAAAATTCCAATATTGTAGATCGATGTTTCAAATCCGGCGCGTTAGCGGTCGGAGCAAGCGTAAATATAACTAACATACCCGGATACCTCCCAATGAGACACGACACCACACTGCAAAACTTGTTCTTAGAGAACTCTTCAGAATTGCTCGGAAAGTCAAATGTGATAGTAATACCTCCTGGAAAGAACCGAGGAGGTTCCACCGACATGGGAGACCTGAGCCAAATTATCCCCTCTTGCCATCCATACACTTCAGGAGCAGTGGGAGCAGGCCACAGCAAGGAATATCTTATTAAAGACTACGAGTCATCAGTTATAACACCAGCGAAACTTTTGGCGATGGCGACAATAGATCTATTAGCCAAAAATGGTGGTAAAGCTCAGGAAGTTATATCGAATCATACTCCCAATATGACTAAAGACTCATATTTACGATTACAGCGCGATATTGCGTCTGAGATATACTTTGACGGGGCTATATAGTGATATATTCTCGCAGGTTTTTAGCCTAGCCGTGACAAAACCACAAGTAGATTAAAAATCTATCGTCAGAGAATCTCCTGCTACCCATTTAAATTCGCGGAATTTGGTGTCTATTGGCGCTTCAAACAAGAGCCATCCTTCCAGGCCGCACCCTCTTCTAAGCTCTACGGCCCTGCCTTCTCCAGTCGGAGACAGCTTGTTCCATAAAAACACCATCGAACGTTCGTCATACGGATTCTCCGGCTCACCAACTTCTACCATCGTATCGTTAACATTGATCGGGAAATATTTGCCTTGTACAAAATCACGCAACTCGGCGGCACGTTCGTCGATATTAACTACTGCATTAGTAGCAGTATGGTTTTCCACTTTTAATTTTAGTAAAACCAGCTCTAGTTCGGAAGATGATGGAGTTATCTCCCAATGCTTGGTTTCCTCAGTTAAAGGCTGATCTAACGCAGAATCATTTGGATCAGCTGGGTCACATCGCGAAGGCGTCTTGACTCCGCCCGTTCGATACGTTACCGGAAAGGCCACCTGGTTGGCACGCTCTATACCCATTATTACCACGTCCAGTGTCTTTCCTCTATACCGCTGACCCAGTGCCGATGAAACATCCGAACATGCTGCTATCACAAGCATAAGTAGAGAAACAACTAATATATAACGACTGGTTTTACTTAACACAAAGATACTCCGTATACCAATGGATTATTTTAGATATTCATAGTCGGAAATTCACGCAAATTTCCAACCAGATCAGATAAAGTACTAATTAGATAGTCTATTTCCTCGTGAGTATTATCTTTCCCGAGAGTAATCCTAAGACTACTTCGGGCAAGTTCTGCTGTCTGACCTAATGCTAACAGAACATGGGAAGGTTCCAACGACCCAGAACTACAAGCACTGCCACTTGATGCTGCTATACCTGCCATATCTAGTCCAAGCAAAATAGATTCCCCTTCCACTCCCTCGAAGGCAAAGTTAACATTATTGGGCAGCCTATTAGTGTTACCTCCGTTCAAGCTTACGGATGGTATATCTGTAGTAACTCTACGTATAATCTCGTCACGAAGACTCATGCAATGTTCACTGTTAGAATGCCTAGAGTCGTTCGCAGTTTTGAGTGCCGTTGCCAGACCAACTATCGCAGCTATATTCTCAGTACCCGAGCGTCTCTCACGTTCTTGCCCCCCGCCGACAATCAATGGCAAAAACGGAGTCCCCCGTTTTAAGAATAAGACTCCGCTCCCTTTGGGACCGTAGAACTTATGCCCAGATAAACTGAGCATATCCACACCTAATTCCCGAACATCCAACGACAAAAATCCAGCCGCTTGAACTGCATCTGTATGCATTACTATCGTGCGATGAAGTTCTTGAGATCTAATTTTTACGGCTTTTGCGATTTCAGTTATGGGATTTATCGCACCAATTTCATTGTTAGCATACATAAGGGTAACTAAAGTAGTATCCTCGTTGATCGAGTTATATACCGACTCAGCTGATACGATACCATCACCATCAACTGGCAGGTAAGTAACATCAAAGCCAACATTTTCTAGAAACTGACAAGCATGCAAGACAGCATGATGCTCTACGCTTGACGTAATCACATGGCTTCCAGTCTCACGAAGTGCTGTAGCTGCCCCATGAATGGCAGCATTATCCGACTCCGTGCCCCCACTGGTGAAAACTATTTCTCTGGTCCTGCAATTCAAAACTGAAGCAACACTTTCTCTGGAGTCGTCCAAAGCATGGCGAGCTTCTTGACCTACAGTATGAACACTAGAAGGGTTACCATACAGATGCCCAAAATAAGGCAACATAGCTTCAACAACCTCTGGGGAAGTTGGTGTCGTTCCTGCATGATCGAAATAGGTTATGCCTCGTGATCGCATATTAGCCTCGAACTAAGTCTGAGATCATTCTAGCATAGTGTATCGAGGAATCCTTCAAGACAAATAGCTCATTACTGTGACGTTAACATTTGTCTCTGCAAGCATAAGCCAGAATTTTATAAACCAGTTTTGAAGCGGTATATGAACATGATAGAGGACCATGGTCAGGAGAAAGCTCGCTTACGTCAAAACCGACAATCTTCCTGTTATCGGAGATATATTTGATCAAATTGGTGACATCTTGCCAGTTCATCCCTCCGGGCTCAGGATTACCGACAGCCGACATGATAGAGGGATCAAAAACATCCAAGTCTACACTCAGATAAACATGTTCTCCCAAATATTCAAGGATGTTATCCATATAAGTGGGATCATCAGAAGGCCAAAATACACACTTGATGTCATTAGAATCTATGTATAGTCTTTCCTCATGGCACAAGCTCCTTACTCCAACTAACACTAGGTTTCCTTGCTCATGAATCCGACGGGCCCCAGAGGCATGCCCCCACTTAGTTCCCATATATTCGTTTCGTAAATCTGCATGAGCGTCCAAATATAAAACCGTAGAATCCGGATAATATTTCTGATGAGCTCTAGCAGACCCTATAGATACCGAATGCTCACCACCCAAGACACCAACTGTCTTGCCCATATCCAAATAGTATTCAACCGCCATTTGAACGCGCTGTGCCATGAGCTCGGGAGATCCCATATGGGGTTCTAAATAGGGACTCGTATAGATCCCTATGTTGGAAATATCGGCATCCAACTCGATGTCGTAGTCCTCAAGTTCTGATGAACTCTGGATAATAGCATTTGGGCCATTTCTGGCCCCGACTATGGACGATTCCGTACTGTCGTATGGCACCGGTAAGAGAACAGCTGATGCTGTGTCTAGGCTACTGTCTGTATCTGACAGTGCTAAGAAGTTTCGGTTGATCCAAGGGATATCGTTAGGCATACACAGATTTACCTTACTTCAAGACCTCTCGACCACTAGGGCACTCCTTTGAGACGTTGTCTCATTGAAACCCTGATCGCTATCTAACCATTCTAATCCTCGATCCAATACCAACGATTTGACATCTGATAAGTCAAACAGTCTCTTTGCATCCTCTAAAGCTTTCGAGTCATCAAAAGCCTTACATGAAAAGATATCAATATTCACGTAATTTCTTCGAGGAAAGGTGTGAATACTTATATGACTCTCTGCGATAATAACAAATCCGGATACACCCGCATCATCATGATTAGGGCCGTTATATTCAAGAACATTGGGGTCAGTTATGCGAGTCATACCTAGATTGTCTGGATACTCAGTTAGGAAACTACGGACCGTTTCCATATCCCACATTTTGGATATGTCCCCTCCATAACCATCTATGATCAGGTGCATTGCCTCTCCTAATTATCTTCTGGTTTGCCAATATTTGCTTCAAAAATACCTTGGCAAAACCTGCCGTTTAGAATATCATCACTTGTACTTGAACACAATTAAGCATGCAACTCAGGAATTTGTTCAATTTCTGGCCTCGCTGCTATGGAATACGTAACGACATATGACTAGCGCACCAACGGATGACATTATGATTCAGGCCACCGGCCTGACGCACTTCTATGGCCCACAGCCAGCTATTGATGAAGTGACTTTTAACGTAAAACGTGGAGAAATTCTCGGCTTCCTCGGACCTAACGGTGCGGGTAAAACCACCACAATGCGCATTCTGACCGGATATATGCCACCAACTCACGGACAGGTAACCATCGGAGGACACGATGTAGTCAAAGATTCATTGGAAGTCCGCAAACTTGTTGGATATCTTCCGGAGACTGTCCCCCTGTACACTGAAATGCCAGTAACAAACTATTTGCGGTATATGGGGTCTCTACGTGGAATGAATAATAGAGACTTAAAAAGACGGATACCTGATGTAATAGAACTATGTCGGTTGAACGACTATAGCAAAACCATAATAGGGAAGTTGTCTAAGGGATATAGACAAAGAGTAGGCATAGCTCAAGCTATTCTTCATGAGCCAGAACTCTTGGTCATGGATGAGCCAACTATCGGCATAGACCCAATACAAGTAGTTGAAACACGCCGCCTAATTCAAGATTTAGGCAAGCAACAAACTGTGGTCTTGAGTAGCCACATCCTACCAGAAGTCAGTATGGTATGTGAACGGGTGTTAATAATACACCAAGGACATATAGTGGCTGAAGATACTCCAGAAAATCTCGCTCAAACATTGCAAGGCGTAGATCAGCTCCAGGTGGAAATAAATGGCCCCCCGAGAGAGGTTACTACAGCACTCCGAAACATAGAAGGAGTCATAGACGTCAATCATAGAAACCAACCAGACAAGGAAGTTTATCTCGTAAAGAGCGAGGAAGGACTAGACCTCAGGGATGAAATTTCCAGGGTGATAGTTAGCAACGGTTGGGGCCTATTAAGCATGCAACTAATGAGCATGAGCCTGGAGGATATTTTCCTCAGGCTTACCACTGACGAGGATACCCAAACATGAGAACAATTAAAGCTGTAGCCTGGAAAGAAATACAAGTCTTTTTCACGAATCCGATGGCATATATCGTAGCGCTCATATTCTTGGGCGTAACAGGATTCTTTTTTACTCTTGATCTTGGAGACCCATTTCCGGAAGCTTCATTAAGCAACTTCTACCAAGGGGCAACGATAATACTTGTATTATTGGCGCCTGCCTTAACCATGCGATTACTTGCTGAAGAGCAAAAACTAGGGACAATAGAACTGCTTTTGACATCACCAGTCCGAGATTGGGAAATAATATTGGGCAAATACGTAGCTGCCTTGACATTTTTAGTAGTCATGATAGCTCTCACAGCTTACTTCCCTATACTGTTGTTCTGGTTTGCGGAACCTGATCCAGGCCCAATATATTGCGGATATATCGGCCTCATATTATACGGCTCAGCAGCGCTATCAATTGGCATATTAACCTCAACCCTTACCAGCAACCAAATAATATCATTCGTCGTTGCCGCGGGAATTCTATTACTAATGTTCTTTATTGATACAAGAGTAGATGCGGTAACAGGCATTTGGGCTACTTTATTGAGTGAACTGGGCATGCGAAGCCATTTCAACGACTTTGACCGTGGTGTACTAGATACAAAACATGTCGTCTACTTCCTCAGTGTGACAGCTATTTTCCTATTCCTTTCCATACGGGCCTTAGAATCCCGACGGTGGAGATAACATGAACGACCGTCCAGAAAATAGATCTACTGATTGGAGAAGACAACGACGCTCCCGAACTCAGAGATCAGTAGAAGAACCGTTGTCGGTAACGAACGGTGACACACAAACTACAGACAGCAAAAACAACACTCTCTATAGCCTTATAGAGCCGGCACTAGACGCAGTCGGAGCATTCGGTACACCCATGGTCATCGCCGGCATAATTGGAATAGCGCTAGGACTCATAATAGTTGCATTTATTGAGTCAATGAAGATATACGGGCTGATTGTCATCATATTTGGGGCTATCCTCGTTGGCGTTATTGCCATTATTTATTTTAGTACAGTCACTGCAGCATTCCTAAGTAGAACTGGGCGTTATGGTACTAATTCTCTAGTAATGCTAGCCGCATTCTTGGGGATAGTCCTGCTTATCAATATAATTTCTTTCAGTAATAATCAGAGGTGGGATAATACCGCGACGCAGCAATTTAGCTTGGCAACACAAACCAAGAATTTGTTAGAGGACCTAGATCAGCCTGTTAAAGCGACGGCCTTTTTTAGAGAAGATATGGCTTCATTTCCAGATGTAGTCAGAGCTCAACAAATGCTCGCTAGACAAGCAAAAGTTGAGGACACCTTTTCTGAGTTCTCCAATCGAAACAATTTGTTTTCATATGAGTTTATAGATCCCGATATTAATCCTGAGATCGCTCGTAATTATGGCATATCTACATACGAGTCTATAATCATCGAAGCTGTTGGAAGTAATCAGACCAATCTGATCACTCGTACGGACGATCTATATAGTGAACTGGAACAGGATCTATATACAAGCATTTTGGTTGTCAGTGGACAAGAGAAAAGGAAAATTTACTTCTTAGCTCAGCACGGCGAAAAAAATATAAACAGAACTGATCCAGATGGACTTTCCACTCTTAAAGATAGCTTAGAATCTTTCAACTATGAGGTAGAAGCATTAAGACTCAGCAGTACTGCTGAGGAGGTCAGCATACCGGACGATGCTGCACTGCTGGTGATAGCTGGACCAACAGCTGATATGCCAGAGACGCACAAAGATGCCCTAAACAAATATCTTTCCGGAAAAGATAGTGCTGGCCAAGCACGAATTGAGGCCGCTCGATTGATATTCATGGCCGAGCCAGATACGTCGGACTCTTTCAAAGAATTTTTGGCTCAATGGGGAATATTACTGGGAGACGGCTATATATTGGACAAAGAGCGCTCCGATCCCATTACTCCACAGAGAATCAGACTCTCCAGCTACAATCCAGTAGCCCCAGAAGTGCAACAAATAGTACGACCTCGAGGAATACCACTGGAAATATCTTTTATGCAGGGCGCGACTTCCCTATTTGTAGCCGAAGATGGCTTAAGACTCCCGGTTGAAATAGCACGAACATCGCCGAATAGTTACTTAATAGATGACATAGAGCGCACCGATCCTGTGGAATCCGGAGATAATCCCGACCCTTCTGGAATATTCATACCAGCATACTATATTCAGGCAGTCGGACAAGTGGGATCACCTATACCCACATCTGCTGCGCCGCAACACCAAATAGCCCAAATGGTTATCTTTGGTGACTCGGACTTCGCTACGAATAAATTCGTTAATTCCGGTAGTGGTGAATCACTATTTCTTAACTCTGCAAATTATCTATTAGGTGATTTTTCACTGATTTCTATCCATAACCGTCAGACTGTGTTTCGTGAATTCAATTTGGACAAAAACGAATACAAATTCGTGAGGTTATCTTCATGGTTTTTCCTGCCAGTTCTAATGGGTCTGTTGGCCACGCTCGTATGGTGGATCAGACGATAAAATGAACGTAAGATTGTCCATATTATTAGTAGCAATACTGGTGCTATTCGCAGGAACGTATGGTGTAATCCGTATTACTGACCAAGGAGATCGCAAAGAAAAACAACCGTGGTTGTATAAAATGGACGACCGTTCTATTGTGGGTATTGAGGTAACTCATTCAGACACCACCATCAATTACTACAAGAAACCTGGAAGTACCGATTGGTATATAGAATCTGCCGACGGACCGATACCTGTCCCCATAGAAAAATGGAGTGGAACCACACTTGTTTTGAGTGGCCCACAAGTAAACAGGGTGCTAGACAGTGGGAGAGGAACGCTTTCCGAATATGGCCTTGATCCACCTCAGACCATCGCTCGTATCACTGAGAGGAGCGGAGTGACTAGGGAATTACACCTCGGATACAAAACACCTGACGAGGCGAATCAGTATGCTGCTATAGCAGATGATCCTCAACTATTCACAGTACCACAAGTCTGGGCCTTAGTAGTGAACAACTTGGCCATAAGTCCTCCTTACCCAGACGAGCAAGATCCATCTGAAAACTCGTAACCGTTAAACACCACAGCAGAGTGCGAGCTCTTCTACTATCATCAAGTAGATAACAATACCGCATCCATCATTGAATCATCAACAGACTGAACAAAATGAGGGTTTTATGAAAGCCGAGATATTTGCAATAGGTACTGAACTTCTAATGGGGGAACTGTCCGATACAAATGGCTCATGGATAGCTTCTAAGCTCCCGCCTCTCGGTATACAAGTAGATCGAATAACAGGTATAGGGGATGATCTGGAAGCACTTACAGAAGCATTTTCAAATGGAATAGGAAACATTGACTTCATTTTCACGACAGGTGGATTAGGCCCCACACAAGACGATCTGACCCGTGAAGCAATCGCTCTAGCGCTAGGAGAAACTGCGAACGTTCAACAGGAAGTAGTTGTGAAACTACAAAACTACTTTGAATCTCGTGGTACACCGATGCCTCAGGCAAATATAAAACAGGCCAACTTAATTCCCTCAGCGAGATTTATTGATAATCCGAATGGAACTGCCCCAGGATGGTGGGCGGAAAAAAATGGGACCCATATTATATGTATGCCAGGACCACCCTCTGAAATGAATCCCATGTGGAATAACGAGATACAACCACATCTCCGAAGATTAGTGCACGATGAAGTCACATTAACCAGAAATGTTAAGACTATAGGTATGTCAGAGTCAGCAATCGACGAGATTATGGATGAATTTTTCGGAAATGAAAATCCATATTTGGGAATATACTCAAAAGCCGACGGTATACACCTGAGAATAATCGCGCGAGCAGCGGATCAATCATCTGCTCAGAAATTAATTGACCCTGTAGAAAATGCAATAAGTAGTCGTTTGGCAGATTATATCTGGGGGTACGACGATGACACCCCTGCTTTATGTGTAGGACGCGAACTTATCCAGCGCGAAATGACTCTGGGTATAATTGATTGCTGCACTGGAGGATTCCTATCAGACAACATTACTCATATACCGGAAAGTGCATCATTCCTAAAAGGCAGCATTATCGCACCGACACCAATATTATTAGATAAATTGAAATTAACCAGCGATAACCAAGAACAAGAATCATATCTGAATCCCAGTTTCGCTCAGAAAGCATCAGAGGTCATAAGAGAAACATTAAACACTGACTTCGGATTGGCTGTCATAGGAGTACTAGGGCCAAACGAGCTAGAAAATACACCCGTGGGTCAAGTTCATATATCAATATCCAGCCGCGATCAGCAAAGAAATATATCTTTAAAACTACCGCCTCGCAGACTTCAGATAAAGCGCAGAGCCTCTAACACTGCTCTCACCGAATTACTAAAACTAATAAAACAAGCTAATTAAGAGCTAAAATGAAGATGGGGTTGAATATTCAACCCCATCTTCATTTTAGCTATATCTATATAGATATTTACATAGTCAATTTTCTATATAGCATTGGTAAACGTTCAGGTAAAGCCCAAATATCATCAAGAACTTCGTAGCTCATATCACCACACATCTGTTTCAGGTAGTCATGCCCTGATTTATCCACTGTTAAGCAAAAAGGTGTTATATCCTTCTGCCTCGCTTCCTGCAAGGCCTTATAGGTATCATGGACTGCATATTCTTTTTCAACGCCTTCTCTACTGTAACCTCTATCTTGAGGTCGCCCGTCACTGATCAAAAACAGTATTTTTCTAGTAGAAGGTTGATTTTCCAATTTGGTAATTGCATGCCTCACAGCTGAACCCATTCTAGTAGCATGTAGCGGGGTAATCTTATCTATTCTGCGCTTTATTTTCTCGTTGAAACTTTCTTCAATATCCTTGATCACGTAGAATTCAACATTTTCACGACCATAACCAGAGAAACCATATATACCATACGTGTCACCAATAGATTCTAAGGCCTGTATCAATAAAGTCGTACTCTCTTTTTCCAAATCTATGATGCGCTTGTAGTGTCTCCTTACAAGACCTTCTCTGCGGCGCCGTAACCACACCATATACTCTACAGGATCGTCTGGAGCATCCCTATCATCTACTGTGTTTCTCCCTTCATCTATTGCTTCAGCTGTTGACGCACTCATATCCAGCAAAAACACAACTGAAACGTCTCGTTCAATCTTATTTCTACGCCAATATATTTTCTCATCAGGAGGAACATTCATCCGGACGTCTGCCCAGGCTTCGATAGCAGCATTTAAATCTATATCCTCGCCGTCAACCAACCGATAAGTTTTACGGAAAGTTTCTGGCATTATCAGTTCAAACTGCCTCTTCACATGGTTCAAAAGAGAACTAAAGTTTTTTATAGACTCATTGTAAAAGACTGACTCCCCTTCATCTAAAACCTTTTCTTTTACTATGCACCACCGTGGTTTATAATCACCCGCCCTGAAATCCCACTCATCGTATAGGTACGCTTTTGGCTCACGGGCTTCTAACTCTCCGCCTTGGTCATCATCATGAAGTAGCGGGCCATATCCCTCTCCTGATTCTGAATCAGGAGGAGGAACTCCGGCCTCCTTCATAATATTTTGAGCAAACATAGAAGTGCTATTGCTAATATCACCTTGTTCAGCGTCCAGCTCTAATTCGGCACTATCTTCAAGCATCTGTTCCAGTTGCTCCTGCGATAGAGCCTCACCTTCGCCAGTTTCGCCCTTATCACTTTGCAACTTGGTTAATAGTTGGACCATCTCTGGCTTGAAGTCTCCTCTGTAATCCACCGGTTCAGGGGATTCGTAAGGGTTTCCTTCTCCTCCTTCTCCTCCTTCGCCGTCCTGTTGGCCAGCGCTTAGTTTATCCAGCATAGATTCATACTGTTCTTCTGAAAAATCACCTGGATCATCCAGATCCTCCGGCTGCCATTGTTCTTCTTCTTCTTCTGTATTTTCTATTCGATGTATGATTTCGTAAGCCCTGAGTGCCGCCTCAGTAGTATCTTCTACATTGGCACGTACATCCCTGAGAGTGTGCAATATCTGCGAAAGCATCACAGATTCTTCCTTATACTCTGTTGGTACCATCAAATCAGTAAACTGCTCGAGACTCATATGAATTAAGAGCTCAACAAGAGCTTGCTGAAGAGGTAGTTCTTGTATTTCAGGCCGACCAGACCTGGCTTCTATTTGAACTCGCTCGGAAGCCGTCCTTATACCTGGATATTCCATCTTAATACGGTAATCCAGTCTGCAGTCTTCCAATACGGTAAATAGATCGAACGCTAATTTGCGGTCTTCAAATAAATTAAGGAATCTGCCTA
The DNA here is from genome assembly GCA_027249445.1 of Dehalococcoidia bacterium. GTDB lineage: Bacteria > Chloroflexota > Dehalococcoidia > Lucifugimonadales > UBA3495 > UBA3495. Next base: position 25,054 of record JAPNTN010000027.1, read on the forward strand.
TATCGGTATAGGCCTGCGCTTGATCACTTATGTCAGGAGCGTCGTCTCCCATTTCACGGAGTAAAGCTGCCTGTCGTTCGTTTTGGCTTAATTCCAATTCCGCTCGCCTCTGTTCCTCAAAGCATGCCGCAGATTTTTCAAAAACGAAATTAAAACTACCAAATTCTAAATGACCAACTTGATGTGTCGCGACTACTTTGAACCACGCGAAGTTCTCATCTTTACGTGGATAATGATCCACAATCGGAGGCAGAAATACTTTTGTTCCATCCGTGGAGGCTGTATCTTCGTCTACCCATCCAATATTTTTGTTGACCAACTCCTGTGTATCAAGAACATCAATCGTCGACCCTGATAGAGCACTACAATACAGCTTTACGACTCCTTTAACCCTTTCAAGCTCCAAGCTTGACGACAGCGTCTCCAACATAGATTCAGACGTAGTAGATTCTATCTTGAAAAACGCAATCCCACTGTCAGGGTTCTCTTTCAGCATTTCGACACCGTGTTGGTACCACGTATCTAACTGGTTCATGGTTATTCTATTCAAAACGACATCAAGACTCTTCAGAAAGGGTGCAACAGCATCAGGAGAAGTAGCGAGCAAACCCTCAGCTAAATCTAGAATATGTGTTTGAGATGTTTGGGGAATCTGGGCTAATGTAGAGGTACCATCTGCTAAAAATTTAGCCGTTTCCCTTAAACCAGTTTTAGCCAATCTTTCCCCTAATTTTAGAAATCTACCCGTCTGACCCTCATCTATTTGCTGCAGTGCCCTAGGAGCGAGTTCTAAACAAGTCTTTACTTCCCTCCAATTACTATCGGTAAGCGCCCTGCACATTGACAAAAAGGCCTCACGTTCCCGACCCATTGCTGGTAGGACGTCGCGTCCCAGCACTAGGCACTCCATGCTGACATCGTAAGATTTATAGGATAATGATTCTATGAGAGACGCAAACACTTCTACGTCCCAGAATGGGAGACTTCTAATAAGGTCCGGACTCACTTCAAAGAATTTGGCCGACAATGTACTGGATTTCCAGGTACCCTTGTACAAACTACGTCCTAGCCCAGCCCATCTAGGGATATACTGGGGCCTCAAGTTTCCAACAATCAGTGGACTTGCTTTAAAGAATGCTACCGCGAGAGCAGGAGAATCCTGAGCCAGGTATGTACCGCATCTTGCCCATTGCATGAATGATGGGAATGCCAAGGCTCGTGCCACATGAGATCCTACCCTGTAATACTCAACAGCTGATTCCCAAGACCTCACTGTTTGTCCGGCAATAGATATCCCCTCTTTTGCCCATAGATTAAATTCTTCGTCATTGAACGCTGAATCCATTGCCTCAGAAGCTTCTTGAAACGCCTCAAGCACGGCAGGCGGGAACTGGCTCAGTGATGATTCAATATCATTATTGGAATTACTAGTCAAAGGAAATACCTCCCATCAATTAGCCTTCATCAACTATATTGAGTAATTGTTGAAGAATCTTAGCTGTGGCACCAAACACTAAGTAATCCTGATAAGCGTAAGATACCGAGGTTGTCGCTTCTCCGTCTACCCATCTCGATTCATACCTTAGACTCTTAGAATCTAACAAGTGTTTTATTGGGGTTTCTACTACCTCGGCAATTTCTATCTCGCTGGGACGAAACTCATAGGGATAAGGGATAGTTCCGACGTATACTTTAACTATGAAATCACTCCGAGTAATTATATCGTCCAACTGACCTAGAACGGTAATATCTGATCTAGATATACCCATCTCTTCTTCTGTTTCCCTCAAAGCGGTGTCTAGAAAATCCATATCCGTGGGATCCTTGGCTCCGCCAGGAAAAGACATCTCACCTTTATGGTGTTCTACGAGTTGTGATCTCTTGTTCAGAAGAACGCAGTATTCACCATCTTTATCGTACAACAAGATCATGACCGCGGCAGGCATTAATCCATCTGGATCGATCTGTCTCACGTCATGTCTATCAAGATTTGATCTCAGAGCCGCTAGGCTGAATTGGGACATTAGATCTCTTGGTTATTCAAAGATTGAGGTTACAACCTCTTCAACACTTCTCTGCAACTCGGCCTCATCTGTCAATGTCCAGACGATCGCCACCTGGCACGCTCTTCTAGGCTTAATCCCCTGGCTCATAAGTCGTCCAGCGTATATAAGCAACCTAGTGCTTGCTCCTTCTTGCAACCCATGCTCTCTAAGATTCCTAACTTTCTCGCCGAGTTTAGCCAATGCCTCTGCCTGATCAGATGTACATCCGCTTTCGTTCTGGACAATTTCCGCTTCGACATCAGCCGGTGGATAGTCAAATTCTACTGATATAAATCTTTGGCGGGTACTATGCTTAAGATCCTTTAAAGCACTTTGGTAATGCGGGTTGTAAGATATGCATAGCAAAAACCGGTCATCAGCTTCTACTATAGAACCTGTTTTCTCTATTGGTAATATTCTTCGGTGGTCTGTAAGTGGATGGATTAGCACAGTAGTATCTTTCCTTGCCTCTACTACCTCATCCAGATATAAAATGGCTCCTGTTTTTACCGCCCTTGTCATGGGTCCATCTATCCATCTAGTACCATTTGCATCCAAAAGATACCTTCCCACCAAGTCACTCGCGGTCAAGTCTTCATGACAAGCGATTGTAACCAAGGGCACTCTCACTTCTCCTTCGTTGACCGGTTGGGCGGGCGAATCTTTGGCAACTGTTAGGGGTCTACCCAATTTCCAAGCCATGTATTCAACGAATCTGGTTTTCCCACAACCTGTCGGCCCTTTTAACAATACTGGTATATGTTGCTCGTATGCAGCTGTAAACAACTCCAT
>JAPNTN010000028.1:0-22557 GCA_027249445.1 Dehalococcoidia bacterium
GTGTTATAGGGAATTCCCCTGACTTTGACCATTTCCCAGCCCGGTCCAAGATACCTGCACCGCATCTCAGCGTTAGCTTCAAAACCGCCGCTAGCCAGTACTACCGATCGAGCTGCTATATCTTCGAATCCTTCCGGGCCTAGAACCTGTATACCGTTTACTCGACCGCTATCATCCTGCAATAGCTTTACACCTTGGGTGGAATATCGAACCTCAACGCCTCTTGCCTTGCAGACTTCGAATTGTTGATCTGACAATCCTTTACCAGCTCCGACTGCCTCAACAACTAGACCACCCCAGAACCTGTACTTGTCGCCATCCTTGAATGCTTGCCTTCCGAATGAGAGCACAAACCTGACACCATTTTCCTGCAGCCATTTCATTGTCGGATGAGCCTGGCTAACTAGAATCTGGGCCAATTCTGGATCACTCATACCATGAGTAACCCGCATCATATCGTCATAATATTGGTCTTCTGTATAGCTACCGACTTCAATAGAATTCGCTTCCGTTTCCGACATATCCGGAATGATTGCCTGTATGTCATCTATCCCATTGAACGGGAATCGGATGATCCCGCCAGTAAAATAAGTGTTGCCACCCCTAAAATATTCCGGGGCCTTTTCAATAACCAGGACAGATTCACAATTCTCTTTGGCAGCTATAGCGGCGCTTAACGCTGCGTTTCCCGCACCCACTACTACTACGTCATAAATGTTATCAGCCAAGATACAACCTCCAAGGAGTCAATTTGTCTTTATACCAGAACATATAATAACGCCTGTTTGTGAGACGGACAAGAAATCAATTTAGAGGGTTAATACACCTGCATACTCTTGGTTGTCACACTTATACCCGCGAGTTAGAATTAGCCAGACTTCTACAGGAGGAACCTACATGTATAACAAAGCTATGCTAAGCCTCGACCAGACCCAAGCTGCTATGGCAGCGATGATAAACAAAGCAACCCAGGAACCAGATAGGCCCGTGACAATCGCAATAGTTGACGATCACGGGAATCTTCTTAGCTACGCCCGCATGGACAAGTGTGCTACCGGGCCCCAGACGCTAGCTACACGAAAGGCCTATACCGCCGCAATGCGACGAATGAATTCGGCCACATTCGCCGAAAATCTTAAGAAGCAGGGCCAAAGTGTCAGCGATTTCGGAGATCACTCATTAGTAGCTGTTCAGGGTGCTGTGGTAATAGTCCACCCAGAAACAAAAGCCATTCTTGGTGGGATCGGTATTAGTGGGCTCTCATCACAAGAAGACGAAGATCTGGCCAATATTGGACTAGCAGCTCTCGGGCTCTAAATCCTATCCATCTGATTAACGGAGGCATTATGGCCAATCCTAGGGCAGAGTATTCTCCAATATTTCATAGAGACCCGATACATCTACCCAATAACGCAAGGGTCGCAGTATGGCCTGTGATAAATGTCGAGGAATGGGATATCAACGAACCCATGGCACGACGCGTACTGCCAACACCTCAAGGGGTAGAAATAATACCCGACGTGCCCAATTTTGGCTGGTTCGATTACGGACTCCGGATCGGGTTCTGGAGAATGAAAAGAGTCCTCGACAACCACTCAATACGAGCAACCGTAAGTTTAAATGCTTCCGTATGTCAGAGTTATCCTCAAATCGTGACAGAAAGCCTCGAATCCGGCTGGGAAATGATGGGGCATAGCTTCATTCAAAGAGTGATCAATAAAGAACCAGACGAACGCGCGACTATTAGAAAAACTATCCAGACCATCAAAGATTTTACGGGGGCCGCACCTAGAGGTTGGATGGGGCCAGGCCTAGCTGAAACCTTTGATACACCCGACATACTAGCCGACGAGGGGATCGAGTATGTCTGCGACTGGTGTAATGATGATCAGCCATATCCTATGATAATGAAAAATCCTAACCACAGTCTCACATCCATTCCCTACACGGTCGAATTGAATGATATCCCAATATATATAGACCAGCATCATCGCTCGCCCGAGTTATTTGAACGGACCAAAGACCATTTCTTAACGCTTTACGAAGAAGGAAAGGAAAGCGCTCGCATAATGGCTATATCTGTTCATCCATATATAACTGGCGTTCCCCACCGAATTAATTATTACAACCAGATATTCGAATACATAAAACAATTTGACGATGTTGTATTCATGACTGGTAGTGAAATTCTGGACTGGTACAAATCAGTTACATAGCCAATCACCTTTAATTAAAACGAGAAGGACGTACCAATGCCAAACAACAACCCAATTATCACAACTATAGTAGGCACGGGTGACGCTGGGTTCTCAGGGGACAACGGTCCAGCCATTAAGGCCAGACTGCGTGAGCCGTTCATGTGTGATTTTGACACCGAAGGGAACCTTTATGTATGTGAAGCGAAGAACCATACAGTTCGAAAAATTGATATGGCGACAAAAACCATCACGACCGTAGCTGGTACAGGCGAATTAGGCTATTCCGGGGACGGTGGTCCAGCGACAAGTGCGACAATGAACGAGCCGTATTCTCTCCAAGTAGCTGCAAACGGCGACATATATATCGTTGACAGGCTAAATGCAGCGATCCGTAAAGTAGATTCAGCTACCGGTATTATCACAACGGTAGCCGGAACAGGAGAGCCCGGTTATTCCGGGGACAGCGGACCGGGCGAAACCGCACAAATGCGAGAGCCAAACGATTGTTTTTTGACTAGCACGGGTGGTCTCTTAATCGCTGACATCCAAGATCAACGCGTCCGACACCTCGACCTATCCTCAGGGATAATAAGTACTTTTGCGGGTAATGGTGAAAAGGCGAGAGAAGGAGATGGACTACCTGCTACTGAAGCCAGTATTCTAGGTGCAAGAGCAGTGTGCATGGATAGCTTAGGAAACACATATATTTGCGAGCGTGAAGGAAACGGAGTTCGTAAAGTGGATAATAATGGCATCATGTCAACAATTGCCGGTACTGGAGAACGTGGCTACACCGGCGATACCGGCCCCGCGATCGACGCTCAATGGGGGTCACCAAAAGCCATACGATGCAATGACAAAGATGAAATCATCGTAGTAGATACAGAGAATCACGCTCTTCGCAAAATAGACCCTGCTTCAAACATCGTGACCACAATAGCTGGGGGACACCTCGGCGGTGACGGTGATGGCGGGCCAGCTATCGATGCTGGATTGGAAAGGCCCCATGGATGCGGCATAGACAAATCTGGGGTCATTTATATTGCGGATAGCAATAATCACAGGATAAGAATCTTTAGTCAGGAATAAACTCAATACAAATTACACAGAAGAAAGGACTAAACTATGGAAACTGTCGGATTTATCGGATTAGGGAATATGGGCGGAGGTATGTCCTCCAACATCCAGAAAGCGGGATATCAGTTGGTCGTTTATGACGTCAGGGAAGAATCCACGAAACGTTTATTGGAAGGTGGAGCTCGCCTGGGTAATTCCCCAGCAGACGTCGCAAACAGATGTGATATCACCTTCACATCACTCCCAGGGCCTAAAGAGGTTGAAGCAGTTGCTCTAGGTAAGGAGGGTGTCTTAGAGGGAATCAAACCCGGAACAATTTATGTCGACCTGTCCTCCAGTAGGCCCACATTGATACGGGAAATGGAGCCCAAATTTACTGAGAAAGGTGCGTATATTCTTGACGCTCCTGTAAGCGGAGGTAAAACCGGCGCTGAAAGCGGTAATCTCGCTGTCATGGTCGGCGGGGACAAGGCAATATTTGACCAAATTAAACCAATTCTCGACTCATTCGGAGACAAGGTGTTTTATGCTGGTGGAATTGGAAACGGTTCAGTATGCAAATTAGTGCACAACATGATTGGGCACAGCGTAAGACAAGCCATAGCTGAAGGACTGACTCTAGGCGTAAAAGCAGGAGTAGACGCAGAATCACTCTGGGAATGCATGCGCCGCGGATCCTTAGGTCGTATGCGGATATTGCACGAAGGATTAGTACGAACCATGTTCAAGGGCACTTATGAACCAGCCAGCTTCGCCCTCGATCTCGCATACAAGGATATCTCACTGGCCTGCGAATTAGCTGAAGAGTATAACGTGCCAATGCCCATGACAGTCTTGGCTCGGCAGATTACATTACAAGCAGTCAATCGCGGCTGGGGCTCCAAAGACAGCTCGATACCCGTTGTTCTCCAAGAAGAACAAGCCGGAGTCGAAGTAAGGGCACCCCAGATAGACCCAGCACAATCCGGAAAATTCATCACCACTAATCCCAATGCCTAAACATCCAACGGTGGTGCATCGGCCGATGCACCACCGTTCCACCTCTAAAAAATAATGACTAAAGCAGCTAAAAAAGCAGATATTCTCCTAGGGACGGGCAATCCAGCCAAGCAAGCTATGCTTGCGGAGCTCGTTGAAGGATTACCGTTAAATCCCGTCTCCCCTCAAGACATAGGGCTAGATTCCAACCCAGATGAGACGGCCCCTTCTCACGAAGAGGTCGCACGAGACAAAGCAGCGCAGTGGTCATTAGACAGCGGCCTACTGACAATAGCCTCGGACGGTGGCCTGGTAATACCATCTCTAGGTTCAAAATGGGAAAGTCTATTCACCCATAGGTTCGCTGGAACATCTGCAACCGACAATGATAGAGCAGATGAACTTTTAAAATTAATGAGTCCGTACGAGAACGATTCTCGCTCAGCCTCCTGGGTAGAAGCTCTCGCTATCGCAGACAAGGGACAGGTTCTAAAAAGCTGGTCACTTGAAGGTGCCACCGGCCTAATTGCCGATCATACTCGCGGAAATCTTACAGATCGTGGGTTTTGGGTATTTTCAATGTGGTATTTCCCTAAATACCATAGAACCTACGATGACCTCACAGAATCAGAACGATTGGATTTAAACGACCATTGGCTCCAATTAAAAACGTTAGTCCGCGAATATTTCACAATAGGAAACTAGCCAGCAAAGCCCTTCAATGAGTGATTGACTCGTGTTTTGAGCACGGTTATCCTTTAAAAAATTGCTGCGGGGTGTGATTTCATGACCCAATACAAAGTGATCAGAGAAAGAAACGTAATGGTTCCAATGCGAGACGGTACTTGTTTAGCAACAGACGTATTCCGTCCTGACGCTCCCGGCAGATTCCCGGTGCTTGTGAACAGAGGCCCCTATGGTAAAGACAGTTATGTAGAAAATCCACACCACTCCGTATGGTATTTCCCAGAACATGGATACGTAGTATTAAGCCAGGATTGTAGAGGCAGATTCGAATCAGAAGGCGACTACGATCCATTATTCCAAGAGTCGAATGATGGATGGGATACGGTTGAATGGGCTGCAAGACAGCCCTGGTCCAACGGTCGGGTCGCTACAACTGGCCAATCCTATCTGGCAGCTACCCAATACACTCTTGCCACAGCAGACCCGCTACCTCCCCACCTTCAAACAATGGCACCGGTATCCGCATCTTCTGACTTTCATCAGAGCTGGGTGTATCACACAGGCGGAGCTATGGAGTGGGGATGGATGGTGCCTTACGCCATCCTAAAAGGCCGAAACACCCTTGAGCGGGCAGGATTAAATGACCTATTGTCTGAAATGGACAAGTATGTGCTAGAACCTGGAAACTTTGGCCAACCATTAACAGACGAATGGTACCAGCATTTGCCCTTAAGGGACTGGATCGAGCGCCTAAAAGAGGCCGCCCCATATTTCCATGAGTATTTCGACGAGGAACTGGATGGCCCATACTGGTGGAAAATCGGATTAAAACAGCATCTTCAGAGAATCAACATACCCATGTTCCATATCAGTTCGTGGTATGACATTTTCCTGGAAGGTGCCTTGACCGCCTTTTCAGAGATCAGCGAAAAAGGTGCCACTCCCCTCGCTAAAGAAAATCAGAAACTGCTTGTTGGCCCTTGGGGACATATACGCCCCTTTACAGAGCCGAACACAGGCGGCTGCGGAGATATCGACTTTGGTGAGGCAGCAGCTATTGAACTACACGAGCACTTACGACGTTGGTTTGATCATTGGTTAAAAGATGAAGACACCGGATATCTCGATGAACCCAGTGTAAACATATTTGTTATGGGAGAAAACCAGTGGCGGCAAGAAGACGAGTGGCCTCTTGCTAGAACCCATTACACAAAGTTTTATTTGCACGGAGATACCCCGGCAAATTCCAAAAATGGTGGCGGATATTTGTCGACAGTCCCACCGGGTGATGAAAAACCAGATGAATACATTTACGATCCAGAAAATCCTGTACCAACCAAAGGTGGCAACACTTTGATAATCCCCTTTGGAGTAGCCAACCAAGCAGAAAATGAATTGCGGGATGATGTTTTGGTGTACAGCACTCCTCCTTTAGAGAAAGACACTGAAATAACCGGTCCGATCAAGATGCACTTATTCGCAGCAACCAGTGCGATCGATACAGATTTCACAGCCAAACTGGTTGATGTACATCCGGATGGATACTCGCAGAACTTGCAGGATGGGATAGTCCGTGCCCGGTATAGAACTTCGACTGCACAACCTTCTTTCGTTGAGCCAGGACGGGTGTATCCATACGTAATAGATCTATGGTCTACAAGCCACCTAGTCAAAAAGGGGCATCAAATTCGAGTCGACATATCTAGTAGTAATTTTCCGAGATTCGACCGAAATCCCAATACTGGGGCTAACCTAGGAGTGGACAGCAAACTAGAAAAGGCAAAACAAACGGTTTATCATACCAGTACGTACCCATCACATATGGTGCTGCCACTTATTCCAAGATAAATGAAACGAGATGAGATTATGCCAGATACGAACAAGATATTTACTGATGACCAGAGCGACCTCTTAACAGAAGTACTTAACCGGATCGTACCTGCTAACGGAGATCTACCTAGCGCAGGCGATCTAGGAATCGCCGTATTTATAGAATCAGCTGTTAATGCCAATCCGGCTTTGAGAAGACTATTTACAGAGGGACTTACACAAATAGTCATAGCAGCCAGCCAGAATGGAAATGATTTCTCAAAATTATCGGATGCCGCCAAGGACGAAGTCCTCAAAGAGGTCGAATCCAATAACGCAACATTCTTTTCAACACTAGTCCGCCAGTGCTATAACGGCTATTACACAAACGATGGCGTCTTATCCACTATTGGTTATGAAGCGATAAGCCCAGAAGATTACGTATATAAACCTATAGATGAAAGCCTGCTGGCACCCCAGCGGGAAAGAGCTCCATTCTGGACCAAGGTATAAAAGGTTAGAAAGCTCTATAAGTAGCTAAAGGCATCTTGTCCAGGACAGCTCTCGGTATAAGCCATCGAGTGCCCCACTTAATCCCCGGTATGTCACCTTCGGCAAGGCTTTGGTAAACCTTTTCTTCTGGAATTTCTAATAGGCTTGCAACTTCCGTAGGAGCAAAAACTATTTTCTCTTGCCCCGGAAGTAATCGATCAAACCATTCTTGATTATCTGCCATATAAATCCTGTTCAGATATGCAACCCAAATCAAAGCTAATCATGCTATAGACGACAGTTTAAGCTTTTATAGGATTACATAACCTAGAGAATTTCCGACGGAGTTTTTAGAGTTTGAGGACCGGGCTAGCTAGATAATATTACCGACGATAAACATTTCCGACCGGTGTTCTCTCACAGTTTAATCGCCTGCTAAGGTGCAGTCCCTCAAGAATAAATTCGATAGCGGCTGCCACGATTTCCGGACGACTATCATCAGTCAAAACTGCCACTGCTCCCGACAAACCGCTAATGCTGTTCAGCATATCGGGATAATTCTTGGAAGGTTCATCGCTCCCAGTGAGAGCTGTATTGCCAATATCAAAAGAGTCTACTATTTCATCAAGATTAGTATCAGAGAAATACTTGGTGAAAATCTCGATTACAGCCCTCTTGATCAAGTCTTCCATTAATCGACCTTCACTGCCTTCTTCAAAGGTTTCAAGCTCGATTTTCCCGCTCAACGAAGCCATAATGTACGGAAGGTCACTCACCCTGGGGCACGATATTTCCTGACCTTGACGTATAGTCCTTCGAACTGCGTTACTGAGCATAGTTTCGTAATTCGCGATGGACGCTCTAACACTGACGCCAGATCTTTGATTGATTTCCCTACTGCTTCTCGCCTGATAGGTTACTTCAGCTAGCACTTCTTTCATAAACTGCGGGATTACTAGTGTTTCTTCATCAGGGAATTTACTCCGCTCCTGATCCATTATGAAAATCTCTTGTTCTAACGTTTGGGGGTAATGTGTATGTATCTGTGACCCATATCGATCTTTTAATGGAGTAACAATACGCCCTCTATTCGTATAGTCTTCGGGGTTAGCAGTTGAAACTACATAAACATCGAGAGGGAGTTGCACCCGGTAACCTTTAATCTGCACATCCCTTTCTTCCATAAGGTTGAACAGTCCCACCTGGATCCGCTCAGCTAGATCAGGGAGTTCATTGATACAGAATATCCCTCTATTTGTTCGAGGAACTAATCCGAAATGAATCGCTAATTCATCACCTAAATAGCGTCCCTCAGCGATTTTAATAGGATCTATTTCCCCAATTAGGTCTGCTATAGAAATATCAGGAGTGGCCAATTTTTCTGAATATCTGTCGCTTGGAGTTATCCAATCAACTGGTAAGTCGTCTCCTAATTCAACAGCTTTTTCCCTGCATCCATAACAAATCGGCTTATAGGGATCGTCATTAATCTCACATCCCGTTACTACCGGTATATAGGGGTCGAGTAAATTGACAAGTCCTCTAATTAATCTGGATTTCGCCTGTCCTCTTTCGCCTAATAAGATAATATCCTGTCCAGATAACAAGGCATTTTCCAATTGTGGGATCACTGTATTTTCAAATCCAATTATCCCTGGAAAAACCTCTTCCTCAGCTTTAATCTTGTTAATTAAGTTATTGCGGATTTCCTCACGTACCGGAACAACCTTGTAGTCTGATTCTTTCAATGCCCCCAATGTACTTATCTGAGGTTTCGAGGCCATTTCCACACTCCTAATTCTTACAGATAATCTTGCCAATTAACTTAAGCACAGCCTAAAAAGTTAGTATAGCATTTACTGAACAATAGAATTTTTCCATATCATATCCATACACACTAAATACTTTATCCTCTATAATTAAAACTAGGGTGTTTTAGATGTTTCATGGCCTTGGACTCCGAATATTGCTGCTATTGATCCCGCGGTTTCTGCCGCGGGCTATACGCTACATCATTCTCATTCGAAAACTCATCTTTGATCGACGCGTCAACATAATACTCAGAGCTTTGGTTCCACTAGCTTTAATATATTCGATTGTCCCATTCGACATGGACCGCCTAGGCTATATCGGCCGATTCGATGACGCCATTGTCCTAGGGTTAGCAGCCTTCATCACTGTGAAACTGGCTCCTCAAGACATTAAAAACGAACACCTAGGTATAGATCCGCGGCCAAAACGACCAGAAGACGATGACCCTTCAAATGTTGTAGACGGATCATCTAGAAACATGGACGACGATGAACAATCATAAAAAGTCATTCACATGGTAGGGATATCGACACAGATAGTGCCCTCCACAGGCATGTCACTATATATTCATGTGCCGTTCTGTAACACAAAATGTCCTTATTGTGATTTCAATACATACCAGGGAATAGAACGCTTATTTACACCGTATGTAAAAGCATTAACTACAGAAATTGCCCTCTGGGGAAAGGTACTTAATGCACCTAGCATTAACACCATCTTTTTTGGTGGTGGGACGCCATCGTATTTACCCCAGGGATCAATTGGCGAGATAATTGAATCAGTTCGATCAAATTTTGATATTAATCCTGAAGCCGAGATCACCATAGAAGCGAACCCCGGTGATATCACCCTTGACTCCTGCACCCGTTTACTAAGAGAACACGTTAACCGGCTAAGCATTGGAGTGCAGAGCCTAGACAATGATTTGCTGACTATGCTAGGTCGTCGCCATGATGCAGTACAGGCCATAGATTCTTGCAAAACAGCTAGCATGGCAGGATTTGAAAATATCAGCTTGGACCTTATGTACGGACTTCCCAACCAAACCATTGACCATTGGAAAACCACTCTAGAGAACCTTGTTGCCCTTGATCCAAAACATATATCACTCTACAGCCTGACCCTTGAAGAGGGGACACCGCTACATACCTGGGTGGAACAGGGAAAACTCCCTACACCAGACCCTGATGTTGCGGCTGATATGTATCACTACGCTGAAGAAAGCCTAGAAGACCATGGCTATGCCCACTACGAAATATCTAATTGGAGCAGGCCTGACCATGCTTCACGACATAACATGGCCTACTGGTTAAACCATCCTTATGTTGGTGTAGGACCGGGAGCTCATTCACGGCTTGGAGACTACCGCTTTTGGACTGTTGATTCACCCAGAACCTACATCGAAAGCGCGGCTAGCTGGTCAGATTCCGATCCAAGCTGTTTTGAAAAATTTGCAGATCAAGAAATCGATAGCATACCGACAATCGCGGGGTACGAACATATAAGCCCAGAACTGCGCGCATCTGAGACCATGTTTCTCGGACTTCGTCTTCTTGATGGCATCAACATCGCTGAAATGTCCCATGCCATTGGCACAGACCTGGGAGTCCTATATAAAACAGAAATAGCCGAATCATTATCATTGGGGCTTCTAGAAGAACATAACGGCCTTTTAAGACTAACCAAAGATACCTACTTGATCGCAAATCAGGTCTTCACCAAGTTTATAGACTGAAGGTAGTTACTACCCCATCGATTACAAGAGTGCTATCCTATTACCACTCGGGATAAATCCTGCCAACTGGGGTACTGACATGTACGTAATCGGTACCGCTGGTCACGTAGACCACGGAAAATCCACATTAGTCAAAGCTCTTACTGACATTGACCCGGACCGTCTCCAAGAAGAGAAGGATCGGGGGATGACAGTCGACTTGGGATTTGCATGGATGGACCTGCCTAGTGGCAGAGAAGTCAGCATTGTCGATGTACCAGGGCACGAAAGATTCATTAAAAATATGCTGGCAGGAGTAGGCGCAATAGATCTAGCCCTACTCATTGTTGCTGCTGATGAAAGCGTCATGCAACAAACTCGGGAGCATCTAGCTATTCTCGACCTGCTGCAAATAACCACAGGACTGGTCGTCATCACCAAAACAGACCTAGTTGACGAAGAACTTGTTGAATTGGTTAAGGCCGAGGTTGAGGATGTCTTAGAGGGCACAGCATTTGAAGGATCTCCTATGATTGGAGTTTCCGCATACACCGGAGACGGCATTCCAGAGTTAAAAACCAAGATCGATGACATTCTCGCTAATACCGACTCTCGTCGGGACTTGGGGCGTCCCAGGCTGCCTATAGACCGAAGTTTTTCGATAACTGGGTTCGGGACAGTAGTTACCGGGACATTGATAGACGGTCAGTTCGCTGTAGGACAGGAAGTTGAACTTGAGCCTTCAGGTACAAAGTGCCGAATCAGGGGATTGCAGAAGCATAAATCCAAAGTAGACAGCACAGAGCCCGGTGTTCGACTAGCAGTTAACTTATCTGGCATTTCCCGTGATGATATCGCTAGAGGGGAAATATTAACTGTGCCAGGCTGGCTCACATCTACCAGGCGACTAGACGCAACTATTCGCATGGTTAAAGGTGCCCCTCATCCGATGAGGCATAACGAAGGATTAACTTTTCACCTTTTCACAAGCGAAACCACCGCACGAGTACGGTTACTAGACGCCGACAGACTTGGACCTGGTGAAGAAGGCTGGGTGCAGATATTACTCGATGAATCTATCCCCATGGTAAAAGGGGATTTTTTCGTGCTGCGGTCTGCGGAAGACACGCTTGGAGGAGGACAAGTAGTAGACACTAGTCCAAAACGCCGGTACCGGCGTTTCGACAACGATGTTATTGAGAGATTAATGATGCTACACCAGGGCACAGGGGAAGACATGCTGGTTAGCGTGGCAGATCAGTGGGGTCCGTGTGATCTTTCCACATTATCCCAACGGGCGAATCTAGCGGAGGACGAAATACTTGAGAGGATCAAGACACTAATCGATAACGGAGAGATTATATCGCTAGGAGAACTCGGGAACGAGCCAGACTCAGTGGTTTATTCCAAACAAGGATGGGATATCTTGCAGGGAAAAACCTCGATAGCTCTACAAACCTACCACACACAATACCCCCTCAGGATAGGTGCCCCAATCCCCGAAATTAGAAGTCGCCTAAATCTCGCCCAGGGCATTTACCTGAAAGCATTAGCGCGATTATCTGCCGACGGGATTGTTGTAGAAGAAGGTCAATTTATCAGACTCCCGAACCATACTGCGGAACTTACTCCTGACCTGGAAGAAAAAGCGACCTCGTACATTAAGACCTTAGAAGAATCTCCCTATTCACCTCCTACCGACTTACCTCTAGATACCGAACTCCTGAACGCTCTCATTGGACAGGGTAAAGTTGTAAAAGTAAACGAGTCCGTTGTTTTTTCCGCTTCCGCATACAAATCAATGACAACCCAGATAGTTGAGCACTTAAATGCAAACGGATCTATAACGGTAGCAGAAGCACGAACAATCTTTGACTCAAGCCGTAAATATATCTTGCCCTTAATGGAACACTTGGACCAGCAGCGTATAACCAGGCGGCAGGGAGACGAAAGGGTGCTGAGGTAGCCATGCCATTAGACCTAGGAAGAACAGTCCTGCAAATAGATGAAGCCACACAATCGATAGGCCGAGATATAGACGATCGGCAGACACGTCTCACCAAGCTCCTAGAAGGCGCACAGGGAGTGTCTAACGACGAAGCGACCACGAAGTCGCAAAACTCGCTTGACCGCCCTTATATGGCAGCACAGATCACAGAAGAGTTAATTGGGAGCAAACCACCAAACCAATATAACGGGAATTGGTCCACATTGTCGGTCGATGGATCCCACATAGACGTAGACCGTCATTTACCCGTACCTTGTTACCTAATCAACATGGGCGGCTGTATCCTTTCCTATGGTGACACCCCTTACGCAGACTTCTTTAATGAACCCACCTTAGCCACAACTCGGGAAGATCTATACCTATCCGATCCAGGCAATGCCAACAATGAAGAATTAATTAGCGGTCCATTGCTTGGGATTCTACGGTCTGTGCAAGAAATAGAATATCTGGTTGAAAAAATTCAAGACTGCCCAGAAAATCAACCCTTGCTCGCTTTAGTCGATGGGACATTAGTGTTATGGGGCTTATCCGGCCAAGGGTACAGGCCATTTGTAAGGAACACTATATTAGCCGAAAGGTTTTTCCCTGCACTAGAAAAACTTCGCAGATTAGCTCAAACGCGAACAATCACTGTAGCTGCCTATGTATCGCTACCTAGGACCACCGAAGTTACCAACGCAATTCGCTGCAGCCTATGCCCATTTGAATCCTCTCTTTGCCAAGAATCCTGCAGCCACCACCGATCCAGGCGTGAACCATGCGACCAGGCAAATGGTTTCATGGACAGGGAACTGTTTCAAGAGATTCTGGAGCCATATTCCAGGTCCCCGGTATATAAGACCAACCCAACGGCAGCCCAAGAATACTACGGAGAGCACCAAGTCTATTTCTATTACCTTAACAGCGGCAATGAAATAGCCCGGGTTGAAATCCCCCAATGGGTTGCCTCAAACAACGATCTCTTAGAACTTGGCCATAGCTTAATAGTGGAACAATGCAAAAAAGGGCAAGGCTACCCGGTGGCTATATCAGAATCACATGAACAGGCTGTGATTAACGGCAGTGACAGACAGGTGTTCCACAACATGGTGCTAGAAGCCCTTGAACGACAAGGGCTCTCCAGCTACACGTCAGAAAAGGAACGATCCAAGAGTCGGCCGTGGTTATAGAAATTCAATTCTGCGAACATTTAAGGTTTTCTACATGGACCACAAGATCCTCATAGTCCCCAAACCCAGATGCCACATCCAAAAAATCTTTAAGTGATAAACTGCATTTCCTCAACTCTTCCACATAAGACCCTATCGGACTTATAGAGGCCCCACTAGTGGCATAGCTCCCATGAAATGCAAAATACGCCTGATTTAATTTCCTTAACTGGTAACCATTTTCGGCAAATAAAAGGCGACGCTCTTCCATATATTCTTCTGCTCCCAGAATGTCGCCGCTGTTTAATAAATCTTCGGATTTTAATCGTGTTATCCGCATTTCTTTCTGGAAATGAAACCCGTCAGGACTATGGGAGGTACTCTGCTCTAGCAATTCCTCAACTAGCGTAAATGAAGCATAAGCTTTTCGCCCAATTTCCTTACCTGCAACGTCGGCAACGGTCTCATTCAATGTGGTCATAGTTGAATTATCCCAAAAGGCCCTACCTAACGGCTTAAAGAATAACCAGTGGTGGATCCATTCATGAGCCGTGATGACGAAGGAGTTGTACAATCCCGCGTCATCAATCACTACGCTTGGATACACCGCTAACCCACCAGTGTTCTCAACAATAGCGGAAAGATTCTCTTGTTCCAGAATCATATCTTCTAGACGTCTTCTATCTTCATCCTTTAGTCCAGGTATGAGCAACACATCAAATATTCTTTCTATCCGGTCTCTTGGCGAGAGTACCAGGACGGTTGGCGGTGGAGACAAAGCCATATCAACCGCCGGAAAAGTGCCGAGATCTTCTTGAAATATCGTTGCCGAGATCTCTGTCTCTATAATCTCTTCGACAACTCTCTTACTATCCGGGTCTCTTAATGCAGGAGATGTGAAAAACTGCTCAGCCAGTTCTAATTGCCCTTCTGCAGACAAATCTGGCTGCTTTCCTAAAATCCTATGCACCCATTTATCCGGTAAATTCTGTAATTCCCACGACACAATGCTAAATCGATGCTTGTCTACCATTATGTCTACCGGGCTGACAACAACTGTTTGTGAGCTTATAAGAAACACAAGCGCGTATAGAAGTAAGACTGTTACTCTGCGCCAAGTAAAAGTGAAGATGTACCTACCTCAAGGCCTAGCCGATTTCCTTATAGCTTAACCAGGCGAGCACTTGATACTTGTGGGAGTCCACGAATTTGGTCTAAAACGGCTTCGGGAACCGGATCATCCAATCCCAGAACCATCATAGCCGTGCCTCTCTGGCTTAGGCGACCCACTTTCATATAACTAATATTAATGTTGTGCTCCCCAGCTACAGTACCTACCGCACCAATGGAGCCTGGGTGATCCGGGTTATCCACGATCAAAAGATAGGGTGCTGATGGCTCGACGTCCATCCAATAATCATTAAATTTTACTATATGGGGTTCGTTTCGAAGAGAAGTTCCGGCGAGGGTTACATCACCTTTTGTAGTCTTTACTGCCACGGTGATCAAGCTAGTAAATTCATTAGCAACTGTGTCTTTTTGTTCGGTTATGCGTAACCCGCGGCTTTGTGCCAGCAAAGGCGCATTAATAATATTTACTTCTTCAGAACTAACAGTGGAGAGCAATCCTTCTAGAACAGCTGATTTCAGTATAGTCGTATCGTATTCAGCAATCTCTCCTTCATAAGAGACGGTTACCCCAACTAGCTGATCATCCGTTAGGTTGATTAGAAGCTTTCCAAGTAATGTCGCTACTGGAATGTACGGTTCCAATATGGCGTGAACATCTGGAGGCAAAACGGGTGCATTGACCGTGTTTCTGGCGGGACGCCCTTCTAGAATCGCCAGAACTTGCTCCGCTGCCTCGATCGCCACTTCCCTCTGGGCTTCTTCGGTTGATGCACCAAGATGCGGCGTAGCAATCACGTTAGGATGCTGGACTAATGACATATCTTCTGGAGGCTCCTGAACAAACACATCGAGCGCTGCTGCCGCTAACTGATCATTATTAAGAGCATCCAGCAATGCTTTATCGTTTATCAGTTCTCCTCGTGCAACATTGATTAACCGGGCCCCTGGCTTTACCAATTTTAGTTCGCGCTCTCCAATCAGCCCGTTAGTATTCTCCGTAAGCGGGGTATGAAGAGTGATAAAATCTGCACATGCCAACAAATCATCAACCGACATGAGTTCAACGCCCATTCGTTCAGCATGGTCGGGGGAAATAAAAGGGTCATACCCAACTAAATTCATTCCAAAAGCGCGTGCTCGACGGGCCACTTCGGATCCGACTCTGCCTAGTCCAACAACTCCCAGGGTCTTATCCCTAACTTCGATCCCCATAAAGGCACTCCGCTTCCACTCGCCTGCCTTGAAAGACTGATACGCCTGGGGAACATTCCGTGCTAAAGCCAGCATTAAAGCCAAAGTATGCTCGGCTGCAGCCACAGTATTACCTATGGGAGCATTAACTACTGGTATTCCGGCACTGGTCGCAGCATCAATATTTATATTGTCTACGCCTATTCCAGCACGAGCTATTACCCTGAGGCTTTGACCTGCCTGTATAACTTCAGGGGTTACTTTAGTCTCACTGCGGACAACTAAAGCATCATATCCATTGATCGTTTCAGTCAATTCCGGAGGTGTAAGACCTCTTTTTACATCGACTTCAGCCCTTGAACCAAGAAGTTCTATTCCCTCGGAAGCTATCGCGTCAGTAACTAATATCTTAGACATATCACACCTGCCCTAAACTACTGTGTTGCCCCAGCCATAGTAGACACAAACCACCCATGACTATTTGAGGATTAACATTTTTATCGACCCCAATTTTAACCACAAACTAACAAAGAAACCAGTGTCAATTCGGAAACCTTGACCTTCCAGCACAGCCGCCTTAGGATTAACGGCGATGCTGAAGCATTATTCCTTAAATTAGGAGTTCATAAGCATGGCCATAAGCTTTGAAGAGCAGACAATCAAGATTGGGGATACAAGCATAAAGATGTTTAAAGGTGGATCTGGCGATCCCCTGTTACTTTTACACGGAGCAAGCGGAAACAGGGGGCCATTACAGTATGCCAACGCTTTAGCAGAAAACTACACCGTGTATTTACCGACACACCCCGGATTTGGAGACTCTGAAAAACCAGATTGGATCCAATCCGTAGCAGACATGGCCTCTTTTTATACCTGGTTCCAACATGAGCTAGACCTGGAAGAATCAAGGGTAATTGGATTCTCGATGGGAGGGTGGATAGCAGCTGAGATAGCTGCTACCTGTAACCACGCTTTCAGCAAGATAATGCTGGTAGATGCCGCCGGGGTCAAACCAAAAAACAGTGAAATAGCCGATATTTTTATTATTACTCCTGCACAAATAACAGATCTCATGTTCCATGATCCTGATCAGGTTCCTGAGTACGACCAGATTTATAAACAAGACCTGACTCCAGACCAGATTAACCAGGGTGAAAGGAACCGTGAAATGGCTGTACGGGTATGCTGGAAGCCCTATATGCACGATCCTCGTCTTCCATACCTGTTAAAGCGGGTCCACACCCCAACACAAATAGTCTGGGGAAAACAGGACAAGATAGTCCCCTTGGAATGTGGTGAGATATACAAAGATATAATTCCTGGTTCCGCCTTAACCGTCATCGACAATTGCGGTCATGCACCACAACTGGAGAAACCAGACGAGTTTGTAAAAATCGCCCTGGATTTTTTAAAGTAGGCCAACAGCATGTCGTTAGAGGGTAAAGTAGCTGTAGTCACTGGATCTAGCAGGGGCATTGGCAAAGCCATAGCTCTAGGCCTTGCTTCTGAAGGGGCTACTATTGTCGTAGCTGCCAGATCTACCGAGTCTCGGCCGCAAGCACCAGGCAGCATATTTGAAACAGCTAAAGAGATCGAGTCCCTTGGTGGAAAAGCCCTCCCTGTTGAATGTAACGTCCGTGACGCAGACAGCATCCAGAACATGGTAGCGACATCTGTAGAAATCCTTGGTCACATAGACGTCCTGATTAACAACGCTGGAGTGGGAAACTATTCCAGCTTCCTTGAGACCTCACTAAAATCCTGGGATTTGGTAATGGATATAGATCTGCGGGCTCCTTTTATTTGCTGCCAGGAAGTTGTCCCAATAATGATAAAACAGGGAAGTGGGAGCATAATCAATATTTCCTCCCACGCGGCAACCAACATTTTTTCTTCGACATTGAGCGAAGATGCTGCAGCTGGTATAGCCTTAATGGGACAAGCATATGGAACAGCGAAGGCTGGCCTTGAACGGTTCACATGGGGACTTGCAGCAGAACTTGGAGAATATAATATTGCGGTTAATATACTTAAGCCCCTCAGGCCAGTGGTCACTGAAGGATTTCAGGCCCAAAGGCCCGATGCCGACGTATCTACTTGGGTAACCCCACAAGATATGGTCAAAGCTGCAGTCCATTTAGCTAACCAAGACGCCAAAGGACTGACAGGTGCTACAGTCACAGCAGAAGAGATAGTTAAACGGTTATCGCTTTAAACCCTTTAATTAATAGGAGTTATTTTGGATTTTAGCCTCAATACCCAACAACAAGAACTGAAGGAAACAGTCCGCGAGCTGGCCAAAGAGAAAATTGCACCTATCGCTGCTGAGGTCGACGAGATAAACCATGTCTCGCCCGAACTAATGAAGATACTGGCCGACGCCGAATTACTGAAATACACAGTGCCACTTGAATACGGTGGGTTTGGTATAAATGTGACCAACTTGTGTATCATCCGAGAAGAACTATCACAAGTATCAGGACAGGCTGACACCGACTTCATAATGCAAGGGCTAGGCAGCTTCCCAATAACACTGGGCGGAACAGAAGAACAGAAGCAAAAATACTTACCCCCGATCGCCAACGGAGAATCCATTGCGGCGTTCGCCCTCACAGAACCTCATGCGGGATCCGATGTAATCAGCATGAAGACGGAAGCCATACACGAAGCTGATAACTGGGTAATCAATGGATCAAAGAAGTTCATCAGCCAAGCTGGAGATGCGTCCACATATACAGTGTTCGCCAAAACCGACCCCGAAGCCGGCAGTCGCGGAATATCTTGTTTCATCGTTGAAAAAGGAACACCCGGCTTTGACGATAGCCGCCGGATGGACTTAATGGCCCCCCATCCCGTAGGAGAGCCTGTTTTCAAAGATTGCCGTATTCCATACACAAATGTACTCGGAGAACCAGGCCACGGCATCCGCCTTGCGCTTGGAACGCTGAACACATTCAGAACCACTGTGGGTGCCGCTGCCATCGGCATGGCCCAAGCAGCTTACGACGCCGCTGTAGAATACTCAAAAAGCCGAATAGTATCGGGCCAGCCTCTAAGCGAACTTCAAGCGACCCAGTTTAAGCTTGCCGATATGGCAGTATCCCTTGAGGCAGCAAGGCTACTCTGTTACAAAGCAGCATGGCTGAAAGATTCTGGGCAAGAAAACGTAATTAAGGAAGCTTCATATGCAAAATTATTTGCTACAGAAGCTGCTTCAAGAATTATTAACGAGGCGGTACAAATTCACGGAGGAGCCGGACTGGAAAAAGGCGCAAGAGTTGAACAACTATACCGGGAGATTCGGGCACTGACCATATACGAAGGAACTTCGGAAGTTCAACGCCAGACTATTGCCCGACAAATTCTAAGAGACTAATACTAAGGTGTATCACATGACCTACAAACTATTTTCACTTTTATTAATATTGACGATCACAACAAGCCTGATTTTAGGTTGCCAAAGCGAGCCATCATCAGGCACGACAGCATCTGGTTTACAGTACGAGATAATAAAATCTGGCAAGGGAGATCCGATAGGATCCGGAGTTATGGCAGAAGTCCACTATACCGGTTGGCTTCTAGATGGGACTAAATTCGACAGCTCTAAAGACAGAAATACACCGTTCACCTTCCCTATTGGTAAAGGTGCAGTAATTCGAGGATGGGATGAGGGAGTTGCCTTAATGAAGATTGGCGAAGTCCGAAAGTTAACGATTCCCTCCGACCTGGCTTATGGAGACAGGGGAGCTGGAGGTGTAATTCCACCAGGCGCAACTTTAGTATTTGAAATCGAACTGCTGGGCCGGAAATAATCCGCCCCCTATCAACTCACCTGATACTGTTTAATCGCGTCCTGGCTGAACTGCAGCCCTAATCCCGGTTTATCAGGTACTACTATCTCGCCATTTTCTATAGCAGGAGTCTCTTCAAAAAGCCTGATTGTCCACGGCATGTATTCCACCGTCAGGCCATTCGGTATGGCAGCTATATTATGAACTTGGATTTCAGGTATAAGGTGGCTGACTACAGGGATATTGTACGCTTCAGCCATACCCGCCACCTTATGAAACTGGGTTATCCCCCCAACTCTAAGCAGGTCTATCATTACAATATCTACAGACCTGTGCTCCAGCATGTGCCGAAAGGGGCGAATACCATACACATACTCCCCAGCCGCAACTGGAGTCGTTAATGCATCCGCTATCCTGGCCAAACCCTGGTAATCGTCTCTCACCACCAAATCTTCTAACCAGTACAGGTGATATTCTTCAACTCTCTTTCCAATTTCAATAGACTGGTTCACGTCCCATAACTGGTTGATATCACACATAACATCAATATCTGGTCCCACGGCTTCCCGGACCGTGCGTATCCTTGCTACTTCCCTCTCTGCTGTCGGTTCAGCGCCCATCTGGGTCTTCATCTGTCGGAAACCCATCTCCACCAGCTTGGGAGCCATATCAGCCATGAATTCGAGGTTGAAAGGCCGCATCAATGCCCCGCTCGCGTAGGTGACAACCCGGTCTCGGTGACCTCCTAGAAGCGAGCATACGCTTTGATTCAGTGCTTTTCCCTTAATATCCCACATTGCCATGTCAATCGCAGACAAAGCCAATGTAAATATTCCTTCAGGGCCAGCCCCACTTGCCGCAAGTCGTAATTTATCAACGACTGCTTCTACCTGAGTAGGGTCTTCTCCTATAACAAGTTCACACAAGCTATCAACAGCCGACCTAAGGGCGCCGGTTAAAGGCCCGCCAAAGAATGTGATGCCAATACCCTGAATTCCTTCATCTGTGTCCAATTCTAAAGTAACAAACTCCCTGGTTCCGGGCTGGGGTATACCACTAACGAAAGGATGGTCAGCGGGTGTTTGCAAAACTCTGGTTGTCCATTTTGTAGCTTTCATAAGATCTCCAGATTGTTTACTTATAGTCGAAGATTTCCCAAAGAGCTCTCATTATATCGTGGCCGGATAAATAAAAGCAGAACTTTTTATCTATGGACGCCCTTTCCACGGATTATGACCCGGCGGGTTAACCAGGATGGACGTTGTAGCCTTCTGTTTACGTCTTTCATCAGGAATAGAAGCAATTATTAGAACCCTGTTCCCTGCAGTAAGATCAGCGATACTGCCCTCATGATAACCCTGTACCGTTACGTCATCGCCAATATTAACCTTTGTCCTGCCAGATCCACTCATTACCATCAAATGATCATCACTAGACTTGCCAACTGTTCCTGTAATATGTCCCGTCATCCGCCCTCTGTCTGGCCCTGGCGGTGGCGGTGGAAGCCCGGCATCCTCAGGGGGGTTTACCGTAACCAGAAAAGCGTCCAACTCTCCCCTTCTGCCGGAGTTTCTATCAACACCAATAGTTACTTGGTCTCCCTCGACAATATCTTCCATGGCAACTTGACCCATGGAATAGATGGTAGCATCTTCTCCCACTTCTATTTGGCTTTGGTTTGCCCCCCAAGTCACAGTTATTTGGCTATCCTCAACTGTACTAATAGTGCCATTAATAATATTTTTCGGGCCCATTCCTTCGGGTTTTGGAGGTCCACCGGGGCCCCTTGAACCAGCTCTTTCAGGACCGTCCCAATTGTCCCGAGGTCCTCGCCCGTCTGCCCTCATATCTCCAGGGCCTTGTCTACCCATATCCCTAGAACGAAATTCACCTTGACCGAAATCGGGCGTATCCTGCAATCGGCCTAATGCCATACCTCCAGCAAACGCTCCGCCAATAGAACCACCTATCACACTGGCCATAATCAACAAAATCAGGAATTCCTTTTTGTTCATTCTATAATTCCTTCACCATTATTATTCATATCGTAGTGCGTCTATCGGGTGGAGCCTGGCAGCACGCACTGCCGGATATATTCCAAAGAAAAGTCCAATGCCGGCCCCAACAACTAATGCCAGAACAGCAAAGTCGGTGCTAAATGAGGTCCGGAACGGCTGTCCGCCGATAAGTTGGCCATCTAAAAACCAGGCAACAAACGCTCCCAATGCTAATCCCAGCGCTCCCCCACTTAAACTAAGCACCGAAGCTTCGGACAAAAACTGAAGCATTATGTCCCTGCGCTTTGCTCCCATAGCTTTCCTTATACCTATCTCCCGTGTCCTTTCAGTAACGGTCACCAGCATAATGTTCATTATACCTATACCACCGACCAACAACGAGATTCCCGCGATAGTCCCGAGAAATACTATAAATGTATTCGTTGTATCTTCTAATGTTTCTATCGTGTCCTGTTGGCTAGATATAGTAAAATCATCATCTCCTGTAATCCTATGACGAAATC
>JAPNTN010000029.1:0-8583 GCA_027249445.1 Dehalococcoidia bacterium
GCAGGATATGAACCTTGTGCTGTTTATAAAACGATTGATGGTGGCAGCAATTGGTCCAAGACAGACACTAGTAAAGTGAATTATCCGCATATCACTACTTATATGCCACCTTTAGCTAAGAGGGTTATTGGTATTGCTTCCGACCCTTCTAATCCTAACGACGTTTATGGCGCTATAGAGGTCGGCGGATTGATAGGTAGTCACGATGAAGGCGAGAGCTGGGAGCAGTTACTGGATGGACCATACCTGAGGAATAATACGCTAGATCTCCATGGTGTGCAGGTCAGCGCAGACGCGCCAGGTACTGTTTTCATAATTACACAAGTAGCGATGTTTAGGAGTCGGGATAAAGGGCAACGATGGGAGCATATACAAGTTGAAGAAATGTTCCCGGGTGGGAGCTATTGTAGGGATCTTATGGTTGCTCCTGGCGATCCGAAAACCATATATTTAGCCGCAGGTGCCGGTGGCGGTGGAGCTCCTTCAGGAACGCAAGAAGCTGGAGCTTTGTTTCGGAGTTCGGATACTGGCGAGACATGGGACAGGGTAGATATAGGAGATACTCCTCCTAGAAGGATGATGCAGATAGCAATAGACAAAAATAATGGTGATAATGTTTATTG
Source organism: Dehalococcoidia bacterium (assembly GCA_027249445.1). Classification (GTDB taxonomy): domain Bacteria; phylum Chloroflexota; class Dehalococcoidia; order Lucifugimonadales; family UBA3495; genus UBA3495. Next base: position 624 of record JAPNTN010000029.1, read on the forward strand.
CTGTGATTATGAAGGTAGAGTTTATGCCAGCACAGACGGTGGTGCTAAGTGGGATAAATTTGGACAAGTACCTGGAGAGATGTCTAGGTATCTCCATGTATATCCAATGGTGTGTGGCTGATAGATAAACTCTAACTGGTTAAAAGGGAGGCTTTGGTGCAAACATCGTTAGTTCAAGCCACTTATCGAATATCGGAACAAGATCTAGAGTTTATGGTGCTTGATAGGGATGATATTCCTTCGGATTTTGAAAGGTATCAAGTTATACGTGAAGGTACTTTAGACAATGCCATGATGGCTGAGCATGGTTTCGCTGGGAGTACTGCAGATAAGTTCAGGTCTGCAGGTAGAGCTACAGGATTCATGCGTGAATTTGGACCTACATCTGATATGGGAGTGCATGATGGTCTGAATTTTGTAGGGGCAACTGTAGCCCATTTATTTGATACCCCTGACTCAGTAGTAGACTGGATGAATGACGTATTTGTAAAAGACTTTGAAGATAACGTCGGAGAGAGTGTTGGGGAAGGACAGCAATTGATATCGGTAGAACGTCTGGTTCCATCAGGACTGTTTGACGAATCTGTGGCTCTCAGAGTCCTCCAGGGTGGATCAGCTGGCTTGGTTTCCTCGACAGTTATCGATTTCAGAGTTGGGAGAATACTTGGTGTAGCGTTCGTGGGTTCAGTAGGCGATCATCAAAGATTAGACCTAGCAAGTGAACTTGCCAGGTCTTTAGAGAAACGTATCGTTAAAGTAGTACTAGGGGCGTTTTAATAGGTTTAGAGAAACCGTTATGGTTATACTAAATCGAGTAATCTCACTATCTCGTCTCCAACTTCCGATGTGGAATTGGAGCCTCCGAGGTCACCTGTAATGACTTTCCGCTCATCTAAGCATCTGGCAACAGCTTTGTCTATTTGCTGAGCACATGTGTGTTCTCCTAGGTGTTCGAGCATTAAACCAGCAGCTGATATGGTAGCTAGTGGATTTGCTATTCCTTTTCCAGCAATGTCAAAAGCTGCTCCATGGACTGACTCAAACATAGACGGATATTCTCTTTCAGGATTAATGTTAGCGCTGGCTGCTAGTCCCATACTACCTGTTACAACAGCGGCTATATCGGATAGGATATCTGCAAAAAGATTAGACGCGACGATCACGTCAAAACTTTCAGGCCAACGGGCCAGATCCATAGCAGCTCTATCGACTAACAGAGATTCGGTTTGTATTTGGGGATAATCGGCAGCTACCTCCTCAAACACTTCATCCCAAAATACCATGCTGAAGGCTTGTGCGTTAGATTTGGTCACTGAGGTAACTTTGTTTTGTTTGTTTCTTAATATGCAGCCTTCGAACGCAGCTCTAATAATGCGTTCTGTTCCGCGTTTAGTGAACACTCCTGTTTGAATAACTGTTTCATGAGGGGTTCCGGGGTATAGCCTACCCCCTACTGGAGCGTATTCTCCTTCTGTGTTTTCTCTGTATATCACCATATCTATATCGCCGGCTTTCTTTCCCACTATGGGGGACTCAACCCCCGGGTGAAGATAACATGGTCTAATAGATATGGCTTGGTCAAATGCCCGTCTCATGGGCAATAACAAGCCTTGTAGTGTAATGTGGTCGGGTATATCAGGGTCTCCAACCGCCCCAAAAAATATGGCTTGATTGGATTTTAGCATTTCGAGTCCATTATCCGGCATCATCTTGCCGGTTTCTCGATAATAAGCCGAGCCCCATGGTAAATCATCGTATGTGAATTTAAGATTTGGATTGGACTTGCTTAGCGCATCAAGAACTTTTTTCCCTTCAGAAATTACTTCTGGCCCCACGCCGTCCCCAGCGATTACGGCTAATTTGTATTCTGCCATGCCTTTATTTTCCTCTCTACTATATGATGAAGTTAAGATCAGTATATGGATTATATGGTACCGTAGACGGTATTGGCAGTCTATTTGATTTTTATCAGACTATTCTGATTCCGCCATCAATAACCCGAAAATGATAAATTTCTTCTGTTTGGGGGAAATATGATCGGGCCTGACGAAAGACATGTTTCCCGATTTTAGCTTTACCGTCTAGTAGAACCCCTATTATGGTTCCACTGTGACCCACACATATGCCAAGACCTCCAACAGATTTAGAGAACTGTAAAACATCTTCCATGTATTGTTTGGAAGATATTTTCTGGCTAGCGAGAGCACTTATCGTCGCCCCTTGCGCGATTAATTTTGGATCTCCTTGGGCAATCCCGGTTCTGACTAGTTGTAAAGCTTTTTCTGTATCGGGCATTATTGACTCCCATATGGAAGAGCGATCAACTTGGTTGAACAGTACTGTATCTACAGAGCCACCAAAGTCGAAGGCTATTATTTCCATGGGTGGTGCTGACCCTAATTCCTCTGATACTTTGCCTTGTTTGTAGTCTAATAGAGCTATTCCGGGGAACATAACTGGGTCCGTGGGTTCTATATCTACCGCAATCTTCGATATCTCTAAAGGTGTCAGAGGGTTTCCAAGGGCTATGCTGGTCGAGGCTATACAGCCTGTTATATCTGCACTACTACTTCCGAAACCCTTACCACGAGGCATAGGATTTTGTATTATTACCCTAGCAGATATATCATTTCTTTCTAAGTAATCGCTTGTTTTTTTTACTGCTTCTGCTGATTTGTAAAACCCTTCCCTGCTGATAATGAAACCGCTTTGCTCATAGATCTCGACTGTTACTCGAGAAAAAAAGTCGATTGGACAGGCTACCAAAAACGGGTGATTCTTAGATAAACCTTGAACCAATTCGCCACATACACCTGGCACACGGACCGTACAAGTTGAGGTCGGTGTGCCTAAGGTATTAACCGGAAATGAACTTTCATTGATTATCTTCAATGTCATCCTAGGTGTAATTACTCTGGGAAGTTCACACTCTTAATTTTGACTGGCAATCCTGAAACTATCAAATAGACTTTATCCGCTGCAGTTGCGATCCTCTGATTTGCAATGCCCAATAAGTCTTGGAAATACCGGCCTAATTTGTTGGACGATACCAGACTTAATCCGACTTCACTGCTGACAATGGTTATCGCGCTGGTACTCTGATGGCAAATCGTGATCAGCTGCTCTACCTCATTTACTACCTTCTGTTCGATATCTATGTAAGATAGTGTTTCGTAGGTCAAAACAACATTGCTGATCCACCCGTCTAGTGAGTCCAAAAGAATATGTTTTGGGCAATTTTTACCCGTTAGTTCAGTTTTTAAACTATTACCAATATTGAGGGATTCTTCAAGTGTTATCCAATGACCCGGTCGCCTTGCTTGATGGCGTTGTATCCGTAAGTCCATTTCGTTGTCGTTTGCGGTTCCTGTGGCTATATATAAAACTTGTTCATTTCCTGTTGGCATTAGTTGTTCGGCAAAATCACTCTTCCCAGATCTAATGCCACCTGTGATGAGGGTGATATTACTGGGCATTAGATGGCTTCTTCGAGAGTGTCATGGCTAGAATCGAGACCAGTCATCTGGTATATGAGATCCATGTCTATTCTTGATCTAACCCAATCAGCCAATTTGTCGTATTCTTGATCCATGGTAAGTTGTTGTTCTGAGAATGTGATATCTATTCCTCGACGATTTGCCACTTGTTGCAGGATGCATTGTCGTAGTAAAACGTTATGGAACAATCCATGTATATATGTTCCTAGAACATCTCCATTTTCGTTTACAGCACCGTCGAATGTTTTTTGGAACAGTTCTGGATCGTCTTCTCTGGATTCTATAAGAAAAGGTTGATCTGTTTTTATTCCTGAGGTGCGACCCATATGAATTTCGTATCCCGTAATAGGAGCTGATAACGCACCCGTTAGTAATCCTTCAGCTTTTACAACCGTCGCTTGTATCCTGTGAGTTTCTTTGGTCCCCTCAAAAGTTGTGCTTATAGGCAATAATCCTAAACCAGGATACTCAGTTAGATTGGACTCAATGCGTTTGGGATCATGTAATTCTTGACCGAGCATCTGGTATCCCCCGCATATTCCTATCACTGGGGTCCCCGACGAGTTAAGAGATATTATTAGTTCAGATAAACCCTGTTGTTCTATCCATTGTAAATCAGGTATGGTTGTCTTACTTCCGGGTAGTACGATCAAGTCTGGATCGCCAATTTCATCTTTATTGGACACGTACCGGAGCCCGACGCCGGTTTCTCGGGTCAGGGGATCGAAATCATCGAAATTAGATATGTGCGGTATCTGTATTACTACTATGTCTAGCTTGGATTCCGACTGTGTTCGATTTGGCAAATCGAGGGCTACAGAGTCCTCTTCAGGTATATGAATATCGTTGTAGTGGTGTATGACTCCTGCTACCGGTATACCGGTTCTGTTCTCTAACCAGTCTAGCCCATCAGTCAGTAGATTCTGGTCTCCCCTGAATTTGTTTATTATAAATCCCTTGATGATGTCTCTTTCTTCAGGTTCCAAGAGTTCAAGTGTTCCGATCAGGGACGCAAATACGCCTCCTCTATCTATATCTCCACATAGTAGAACTGGCGCATTGCAGTACATAGCAACGCGCATGTTTACTATTTCATTCGCTTTCAAATTTATTTCGGCAGGGCTCCCTGCTCCTTCGATTACTACAATGTCATACTCTTCTCTCAATATATCTAGTGAAGAACGCACAGACTCCCACAATTGAGTTTTCAAGCCAAAATAGTCTAGCGCCTGTGCTGATCGTAGAGGTTTTCCCATAAGGACTACTTGTGAGGTGTGATCTGCCTCAGGTTTTAATAAGACAGGATTCATTTCTACTCGTGAATCTACTCCCGCGGCTTCAGCTTGAACTGCTTGTGCTCTCCCAATCTCTCCTCCGTTAGGAGTGACATGGGAGTTATTTGACATGTTTTGAGCCTTGAAAGGGCAAACTCGATATCCGTCTTGTTTGAAGATACGGCATAGGGCGGATACCAAGACACTCTTTCCTACATGGGACGCAGTGCCTTGGACCATTATTACTCGTCCCTGCATAACTAGTTAACCTTTTTGATATGCGATGAATCGTTATACAGATGTAGAACTGTGTTGTCTGGGTATGTGTGTATGACAGTTATAGAGCAGTTATCTGTGACTAGTTTAAAGATAAATTCTGGAGGTAAGGATAAAAGGTTAGTAACGAGACACCTCAGAGCCCCACCATGCCCGACGACCAATACTGTATCGGAATCATGTTTAGACTTAATTTCATCACTGAATGTAGCCATTCTATCGCTTACTTGTCGAGCACTCTCGCCATCTGTCGGGGAGAAATCAAGATCGTTAACTAATGAGGCTTTATATAGATCTGGGTATTTTTGGGAATATTCTTCGAAAGTTAAACCTTCGAATACGCCCTTGTTGTATTCGCGAAGCGTCTCTGTTGCCTGCAAGGGTGTACTAGAATTACCCAATATTACTTTTGCGGTATCTTTGGTTCTGGTCAAATCGCTGGAATAGGCGGCATCGAACTTTATATTTTCGAGACGTTTAGCAGTGGATACAGCTTGGCTATGTCCGATTTCTGATAACCCAATGTCCGTATGACCTTGGATCCTCCCTTGGGAGTTCCATTCTGTTTCCCCATGTCGGATTAGATATATAACTCCCATAAATGTCCCCCCAAAAATATCGAATAGTTTGGATTGTGTGTGGTCGATCGAAAAAGTATTTACGCTAATATGATTCAGTGGTTTGGTATATTGTAATCTATTCTTTCATAATTTCCTTAATAGTTTTGATTAGTGTTTTGCAATCGTCCAAGGTTCTTATACCAACTCGGATGTAATCAGGAATCCCAAAGGAAGCGCAATCTCTTACTACAATCCCCTTAGTAAGCAATTTGTTTCTCCAATCAAGGCCATCACCAGTGTCTACCAATAAGAAGTTCGCATTAGACTTTGGGACTGGAAACCCTAAATTTATAAGGTTAGTGGTGAGGTAATCTTTGTTAGTATTTATGATATCGCGTGCTTTTTCTAAATACTCACTATCGTTCAGGACTGCTATCCCAGCTTCTTGTGCAAAGCTATTTACACTCCAATCGGGTTGATACATCGACAAGTCGGATATTATGTGTGGGGACGCAATAGCGTATCCTAAGCGAATGCCTGTCAAAGAATAATCTTTAGTCATAGACCTCAGAAGTACGGTATTGCCATTTTGTGCGATAGGAATTGCATCCCAGCTACCTACAACTAAATTGGCGTACGCTTCGTCTATGATGAGAATACCTTTTATATCAGCTATTACCGATTCCAAGGCAGAGAGTTGCCGTAGATCTAGATACGTCCCTGTTGGGTTATTAGGATTGCAAAGGAATGTTAGCGATGGTTTATGCTCTTTTATAGTTTTATATATACTGTTGAAGTCCCATGAGAATGGGGGCGTAGGGTCACATGGTAAATCTACAATGTGAGCATCCATAAGTTCTGAAGCTCCTCTATATTCCCCGTATGTCGGAGTAAATATAGCGCTTGTGGGATGTTTTCCGGTATTTGTGGCACGTAGGTATGCTCTGGCCAGCAAATGAATAATTTCTGTAGATCCATTTCCAGCCAGAACAAATGAAGGATCAACATTAGTATGGGATGCTATTGCCTCACGCAACTGTAAGCATTCTGGGTCTGGGTATTTAGATATATCAGTGTTTTGAATTGCATGTATGACAGAATCTGGCGGTCCCAACGGGTTTATACTGGCACTGAAGTCCAAAACATCATCAGGATTTAACCCTAGGGACCTTAATTCTGAGGGTTTAATACTGCCATGGACCGGTCTGTTGGAGTCTTGACCGATTCCATTGGATTCGTTAAAAACTGATTTTGTCATATGGCTATAATCCCATATCAATGATTAATATTAATACCGACGCTACAGCTACTGTCATTCCAGATCCGAAATACATTGATTGGACGGCTTTGCTTATATAGCTGGTCTGCAGAATGTTATTATTGTCGCCTAAAGAATATTCGCCTTCTTTTGCTAATGTTACGCCTAAGGCTCCCGCAAGCAGGCTCATTGTCCAACCTGCGTTAGGGCTTGGAGTTTTTGCATGGTCTCTCATCATTATGCTCCATGCGGATTTATAGTTTAGTCCTGGCAATATGATACTAGAAATCCACAGCATGAACGCAGCAAGTCGGGCTGGTATGAAATTTACGACATCATCTAATTTGGCGGAAACTTTCCCTAAATATTCGTATTCTCCCCTGTACCCTATCATGCTATCGAGTGTATTTATGGCTCTGTAGGCCACGGCTCCTGGAAGGCCAAAAAGGGCAAATGCTAGTATAGGTGCAACAAAACTGTCAGTTACGTTTTCTGATACAGATTCTATCGTCGCTGCTATAGCCTGTGTATCGTCCATCGTTGTGGTGTTCCTACTCACTAAAGCTGACATTTCTACTCTTACTTGTTCAAGGTTGCCGCTTTCTAAGAGAATTTTGATTTTGAAAGCGGTTTTATGGAGCATACGGATAGAAAAAGTTGTTTTCAGAATAAGTGCAGAGACTAATACGTAGACGATTCCATTTAATGACATTGCTATGTGTCCGACTATGTAAGATGAGCCTGCCCACATGGTCGGGATTGTTATAGCTATCATTGCGCCATACAGAAACCTACTAGTATTTGATTTAGGGGTTAGGCGCTTCAACCACATTATGCTTGAGCCTATCCATGCCGTAGGATGTAGCTTGTTCGGTGGATCACCGAATAATACGTCAATGATCACTGCAATGAATAGTATTTGTAGTTCTACAGGGATGTTTGCATCCATGAAATCATCCGATTCAAAGGTAATAGGAAACCTGCGGTTACTAATGGAACTGCTAAGATAAATCCTAGAGTTTCAATAAGTTCATTTGTGGCCCCGTAGCAATCTCCTGTCAGGCCTCCTAACATTTTGGACATTATCTTTCCCAG
>JAPNTN010000030.1:0-3044 GCA_027249445.1 Dehalococcoidia bacterium
CTATAATCTAGGAAACTTGAATTAACCATCTGGTCCTGATCACCCATGTAATACTCTTCGTTTAGAGCCCATCCGATACCTTGAGCTACGGCGCCTTGCATTTGTCCCTCAACATAACTTGGGTGAATCGCTTTTCCAGCGTCCTGGACAATTGTGAATCTCAATATAGTGACTTTTCCTGTGTCGGGATCAACTTCAACATCAGCTATCTGAGTACTAAAAGCACCGCCTTGACCAGCAGGGTCTACACTTACCTGACTGCTTATAGGACCACCAGTATCTGCCAGCTTACCAGCTAATTCCTTGAAGCTTATCTTAAGCTCAGGATCAGATTTATGTTGCAATTCATTCCCAACTAAGTCGACATTATCTGGGTCAACTTCCCAGATAGTAGCTGCTCTAGCTATCATCTTAGCCTTGATATCCTGAGCCGCCTCGTACGCCGCCCAACCGGTGGCAAATGTAGTCCTACTTCCTCCGGTCAGAAATGTATAGCCCACTGAATCGGTGTTAGCAACAGTTGGGTGAACATCTTCAGCAGCGAGTCCAAGTACCTCAGCAGCCTGCATGCCAATCGAAGCTCTCGAACCGCCAATATCAGTCGATCCTTCTACTAACGTAATAGTGCCATCTGGATTGACTCCTATACTACAGCTCGAAGCTTTACCAATATTAGCCCAATACCCTGAGGCTATTCCCCTGCCCCTGTATGGCCCTTTAATTTCCGACTTATAATGTTCGGTGTTTTTAGCAGCTTCTATACATTCTACATTCCCAATTTTTGCAAATGTAGGACCATCAACTCGGCGGCTACCTTCCTTTGACGCGTTCTTTAAACGGAATTCGAGCGGATCCATACCAACTTTCTGCGCCACCTCATCCATTACCTGCTCTGACCCGAACGCCGCTATGGGAGCACCAGGGGCCCGATATGGAGCAACCTTAGCTCTATTTACTAAGACATCGTAACCATCAGTTCGCATATTTGCGATGTCATAAGGAGCAAACATAGACTGAGCAGCAGCAGTAACGGGTGCTCCGGGGAATGCTCCTGCTTCAAGAGCTAACTCAGCTTCAGCTCCTATTATTTTTCCATCTTTGGTAGCACCTACCTTTATTCTCATCCATGCGCCTGACGTAGGACCTGTACTATCAAAAACTTCTGTTCTAGTCATAGCAAGTTTAACCGGTCTTCCACTTTTCTTAGATAACAGAGCTGCCAACGGCTCAAGATACACTGGTAGTTTGCCTCCAAATCCACCGCCTATCTCCATCGGTACAACCGTTATCTGAGACACTGGCTTCTGAAGTATCTTACCTAGTAATTCCCTAACATTGAATGCTCCTTGGGTGCTAGTCCAAACTGTCAAATGCCCATCTGCATTCCATAGAGCTGAAGCATTCTGAGGTTCTATATACCCTTGATGTACCATTTTAGTTGAAAATTCTCGTTCCACCACCACGTCTGACGCGGAAAAACCTTTGTCGGGATCACCTAGTTCGTACCTGAAATGAGTTGCTATATTACTCTTTTTACCGCTATCTTCTCCGAGTTCCATTGTAGTTAGCGTTTCTTGAACTAGAGGGGCATCCTCTTTCATAGCATCTCGTACATACACCACCGACGGCAAAACTTCATAATCGACGTCTATAAGGGCTATGGCACTTTCCGCTACATGAATATTAACAGCTGATACTGCTGCTATAGCATGTCCTTTGTATAACGCTTTACTAACAGCCAAAACATTTTCGTTTGGAGTAAATCCGCCTTCAGGCCTATTTCTTTGTACTGTGGGTATGTCCTTAGCAGTTACGACAGAAACAACACCTGGATAGGACTCAGCTTTTGTCGTATCAATTGATTTTATACGAGCATGGGCATACGGGCTTCTCAGAACCTTCCCGTACAGCAGTCCGGACATCTGAAAATCCGCACCGTACTGGGCCCTTCCAGTCACCTTATCAGCTCCGTCAGGCCGTATTGGCCTACTGCCTATTACAGAATAGTCCGTATTCGAAAGCACTACATTAGACATTTAGCACCTCTGGTTTTTGGTTCTCTGAACTCAGGTCCAGAGGTGGAAATTGTATCATAACGGTTCCAAATAGTCCTTACTCCAAACTGTTGACATCACAAAGACATGCAAGGTTTTTCAGATGTATACTGCCTAGAGGAAATTGAGCACCTACCGAATACTAACTAACATACAGTTACTGGAGATTAAATGCAGCCACTCAAAGATATAAGAGTACTAAGCGTCACCGTATTCTTGGCAGGTCCTTATCTCAGCATGAATTTAGCCCGTATGGGAGCTGAGGTTATAAAGATAGAAGTTCCGGAAAAAGGAGACCCAGTCAGGGGCAATGGTCCATTTGCGGGGCCAGAGGGAGTAAACCCTGATCCCATTACACCACAAGATATATCAACTCGATTTATAAAACGCAGTCAGGGTCTAAAAAGCATGACTATTGACTTAAAAACAGAAAAAGGCAAATCTGTATTTTTAGACCTGGCCAAGGAATCAGACTTGGTCATAGAGAATCTATCACCAGGGTCGATGGGGCGTCTCGGCCTAGGGTACCATGATGTGTCGAGTGTTAATCCGAAAATAATATACTGCTCCATCTCCGGATATGGACAATCAGGGCAATATTCAAACAAGCCAGCCCATGACCCTCAGATCCAGGGTATGAGTGGGCTAATGGACATAAACGGAGCAGAGGATGGACCTTCTACCAAAGTGGGATTTTATATAGGAGATCTTGTGACACCGTTATTTGCTGCTTACTCAATTATGTCAGCTCTACGTCACAGGGATCAAACCGGTCAAGGTCAATACTTGGATGTATCCATGATGGACACACTGACATCTCTTATATTCATGGAGAATCTGGAAGAAGACTTAGCTAATGGAATCAAGCTTAGAACAGGCAATAATAGCAGAGGCGGACCTACAGGCTTATACAAAACATTGGACTCAGAGATAATTATTACAGCCGCTAGCGATGCTCAATGGCAACGTCTATGCGAAGGTATAGGACTC